>JADJPV010000002.1:1500000-1723344 GCA_016713085.1 Chitinophagaceae bacterium
CGAACACATTAAAAAATGGAACAACGCTTCCCCCGACTGGCATACACCTCATGCAGAAAATGATTTACGGGTGGGAGGAAAATTCCTTTCACGCATGGAAGCAAAAGATGGAAGTTTCGGTTTCGATTTCTGGGGAATCTATGATGAAGTAAAATCAAATGAACTGATTGCTTACACATTGGGCGATAACAGAAAAGCAAAGATCTTATTTAACAGCAGTGGCAATTCAACAGTTGTAACAGTAACCTTTGAAGCCGAAACTGAAAATTCAATTGAATTGCAAAAGGGAGGATGGCAGAGCATTCTTGATAATTTCAAAAAGTATACAGAAGCAAATGCATAATCCCTGTAAACAGAAATGAAACAGATCAACTCTTATCTTACTTTAAATGGTAACTGCAGGGAAGTAATGACTTTTTATAAAGATTGCTTAGGCGGTGAGCTCAATTTTCAAACCATTGGCGAATCGCCGCTGGCTGATAAAATGCCTGCACAGATGAAGGACTGCATCCTGCATTCAACCTTAACCAGTGGATCAGCCACCCTTATGGCTTCTGATATGGTAGGCGAAAACGGCTTAACCAAAGGAAATTCAGTTTCACTGATTCTCAATTGCAGCAGCGAAGAAGAAATAAAAACGCTTTATACAAAATTATCGGAAGGAGGTAAACAGGATCATCCCTTAGAACTCAGTTTCTGGGGTGCATTATTTGGTGACCTTACTGATAAGTTTGGTCATCACTGGTTACTGCATTATGATCAACTGACAAATAAACAATAAATTGGCGCTGCTTTTTCAGTAATTGCAATCAATAGCTTAGATACCTCTATGATTTTTTATGCTGCTGCCATCTACACCCGGAACATTGTCCTGTATCTTCTATCATAAAAAACTGAAAACGCATTCCTGAAGCCTGAAAACTTTGCTCCTTTCTGAAATTCTGCTGCAATGGTTCGTAAAACACGAACCATTGCCGTTTTATGACCTTTTCCGTACAATAAAATGTTGATTTTCCGGTTTATCTTTGACCAAACATTCATCTGCTGAAAAGACCGGTGCCGTAAAAGCACAGCACCCGGATAACCAGTTAAAATGCCCATGAAAAAAACTGTACTGTTATTCATCCTTCTTGCATTCATTTCTGTTTTTGCGTTTCGGAGCAATCCTGTTTCCACCTACCGTTCTGTTTATAACCAAAAACTGAATCTGTTTTCTGATGAACAGCAAAAACTGTACAGCCTTATTGCAAAAAATGATCTGTCCGATTCTTCTGCACATCAGCAAATTCTTACAGGAATTGAAACTGCCAGCAGAAAATTAAAAGCGATTGACTTCTGGCTGCGTTACCTTGATCCTACCATTTACAGAAGCATCAACGGGCCCTTACCTGTTGAATGGGAAACAGAGGTATTTGAAAAATATGAACAGCCGCATAAACGTGAAGGTGCCGGACTTATTAATGCAGAGAATTATTTAAACAGCGATGATGTTCAAAAAGATTCTTTGCTGTCGCTGATACAGCTTTCAATCAAAGCAGAAGAAACATTCAGGGCAGACTCAACAACAGTCAATCTCAACACACATAACAGCTTCTATTTATGCAACAGACTTTACCTGTTAAATCTTGCTTCTCTCTATACTACCGGATTTGAGTGCCCCGATAAAGAACGGATCATTCCCGAATTGCAAAACATGCTGCAGGATGTAACTGAAATTTACTCTGCTTACAATGAAACTTTCATTGCCTTTCCTCTTACAGAAAATTATCTCAGCCTGTACAGCAAAGCCATAACATTTGTACAGAACCAGGAAAAAGATTTTACAAAGTTTGATCATTTTACATTTATCAGGGACTATGTCAATCCACTGTTTGCATTAAACCAGCAGTTGATAATACAGTATCATGTATACACAAAAAGCTATGTTGATTTTACCCTGAACAATTCAACCCTTTCAATTTTTGACAAATCATTGTTCTTTGCTCAAAGCACAAAAGGAATTTACAGAAGAATTAATGACCCGCAGGTATTGGCAGAAATCGACAGCATTGGCAAACTTCTGTTTTACGATCCCATTCTTTCAGGTAACAATCAACGCAGTTGTGTTTCCTGCCATAAGTCAACAGAATTTTTTACTGATACTGCCATCAGCACAGCTATACAGTTTAATCATGAAGAACGGTTAACCAGGAACACCCCCACTCTGCTTAATTCAATCTATTACCACCTGCTGCATCTCGATGGAAAAGTTCTTACCCTGCAGGAACAGGCACATACAGTTATCACCAATCCAATTGAACTGGGAAGTAAAGAAGAAGTACTGAAAAAATACTGAGCTGTAACACCTATAAAAAGACTTTTAAAAAATTGCTCAGCTACACGCCACAGGAAACGGAGATTACGTTTGAACATATTGCATCAGCTCTTACAATGTATTACGGAAAATTCAGCGAATATTACTCCCCTTTTGATGAAGCCTTTAATAACAGGCAGAAATTAAATGATGACATCATTAGCGGATTTAATTTATACATGAGCAAGGCCCAGTGTGCAACCTGTCATTTTGTTCCAACATTCAGTGGTATGAAACCGCCTTATGTTGAAAATGAATTTGAAGTAATTGGTGTTCCTGCTGATGTTAATTTTAAAGCGTTGAGCACAGACAAAGGAAGGTTTGAAAAAAATCCAGCACCTGAAACAATGAATGCATTCAGAACCCCTACTTTAAGAAATACGGGGAATACAAAACCTTATATGCACAATGGTGTTTTTAAAACGCTGGAAGAAGTAGTTGATTTTTATGAAGGCGGCGGCGGTGCAGGTCATAAGCTCACTGTTCCCAATCAAACACTGGCAGCTGATTCCTGCATCTCACAGCTGTTGAAAAAAGTCAGTTACTTGCTTTCATGAAATCGCTCACTGAAAAAGTTATCTTTGACCATCCGCCGCAAAGCTTACCTGTTTCTGCAAACAGGGAATTAAATAAACGAAAAGTTGGCGGAGAGTATTAATAACAATGAAATACAAACTCGCCATACTGTTTAGTTTCTTTGCAATAGCCTGTGCCACACAGAAAAAAGTTGAATACGATTTACCCATTGGCATGAGCCCTTCAGTGATCCCGAATTTTCTTGAACGGTATAACAAAGGGAAGGCATTATACAAAATCATCTGCGCTGATTGTCATAACAAAAAAACAAACGGAAAAACAGTTGTACCCGATTTCACCCCTGCGCAACTGGATACTTACAAACGGAATTTCAGGCAAACGAATAAAGAACATACTGAAAAGCTTACTGAAAAATCCATGTCAGAAAATGAGCTGGATTTTATTATTTACTATCTCACTTATAAGAAAAAGAATCTTCCTGCTAAATAACTTTCTGCTTTTCTGCCTTCGTCAGGTCTTACTTTATCGCCGGTATCCTTACCTACCGATAAAGCATTGAACAAACTTACTTGCTATTTTTCCCTTTATTGCTCTTACAGAAAAAACACGCCGCCGTCGTTGCCTCGCATGAACAACGACATTTCTTTTACCTATCTTAGTGTTTCCTTCAAGATTGTGAGACGTTTTATATTTTACATAGCAACATTTTTAAGTGTTACATTTAATATTAAATGTAACACTTCGGTTCATGCAGATAAAATCGCTGAACAAACGGCTCTAAACCTCGCAAACAATATTGACGGCAATTCATTAACCCTCTTAAAGGAATACAGTTACGGACGAAGAGGAGACCATGACTTTTGGCAAAGGCTTTCAGCAGATACTATACTTTATTCATGTACTTATAAAGTAAATCATGATAGCATTGCTCTGACTGTTTATTTACCGTTGAATTTCGTTAATGATTTTGTATCATCTTTTTCTTTGACACATCAAGATATCACCAATACACTTTTTTCAACGAAACGACACAATAATAAGAATTCTGCAGGTTGACAACCTTGGACAAGATCATATAAATGACACTTCGCTTTTAACAAAAGATTTATTCCCAAACAAAGACCCTTTTTTAAAATTCGCTGAGTTAACTGCCTTAAAAGATAAATTTGATTTTATTGGAACTTCTTACAGAAGTGACATCGGCGACTTCGTTATTTTTTGGATTACGCCTCAATATAAGTTGACTTACCTGCCTGATACATTAAACATGAACCCAAAGTTTAAGAAAAATTGGTTAGACGAGTTTTCAAACGGGAAGAAGATAAAAGAGCATTGGAGTCTACTTAAAGTTTACGAGTAGATTATTAACCTTTAGTTATGACAAAAATTGAATTCTATAAAGCATACGAAGACGGTGAAAGATATTTTACCAGCTTAGACTTTGAATACTTAGACGGATTTACCAACAAAGATTTTTCTAATATTATTTTTGAGAATTGTTTTTTATATCTTGATTTCCGAGGAAGTGACTTAACAAATGCACAATTCCTCAATTGCAACATTAAGAAAATTGATTTAAGAAACACCAATCTAACAGGCGCACTGATAAAAAATTGCTTAACAGAATCAGCAATGTTTAAAGATGCGATCGTAAAAGATTTTAAATTTATCGGCAACTATTATTACGGGTTAACCATTGGTCAAAAAGAATTTGATGAAAAGCTAATTAACCAGGGAGAATTCAGGGAATAGTATTTTTTATTTTACTGGCCTTGCAGAAAAACCTTCGGTATGCATTGTGTTCGTATTTGCAACGATAATTCTTTTAGCTATCTTAGTTTTACTAGTTGCTAAAAACACTCACGCCATGGTTCGTGTCTCACGAACCAATTTTAAGCAACAACTTCCGGTTCGTGAGTCACGAACCGGGGCGTTGAGGCCTGCGCCAGATGGGTTATTTTTCAACTTTGATTTTTACTTTAGTTCCGTCAGGCAAATCTTTTATATGCTCGCATATCTGACCACTGAATGCAAAATGAACACGCATGTCGGTAGGTTCAATATTTTCAATAGAATATTCACCACCAATAACTGGTAATTTTTTATAGCTATAAATTTCGTTATCCTTTAAAACCTTTCCTGCAATTAATAATTTTTCGATAAGTGAAGGAAGAAACCAATTATCAGTCTTTTCTTCGTCGTCCAAGAATTGTTGATACTGTTGCAGATCTTCAGCAACCTTAGTTAAGTCGCCACTATCAGTTTGAAGCCAGTAAATAGCATTGTCATGACCCAATAAAAAATATCTCCTAAACATGAAATGGTCACTATAGCTTGCATTTCAGTCAAACGCCATTGCCAACAGGATAAAATGTCTGCAACGTCAACATTGACTATGTCCTTAGTTAATTGTTGAAGAGTAAATGTCATAAAGTAGCCTACAATACGCTAATTTATGATATACGATGCAGTCCTCAAAAGAAAAAGGACATGAAAATCAATCAATTGAAATTACAACCTTAAAAAAACTTTTCGAGTTTGTGAATATACGAACGGTGCATTTGGAAATATAATGCCACTGTTGAATAAATCGTTCAGACCGATTGGGTGCCGACCGGTTTTCCTGCTGCTATGAAATATGGAACTTACAAGAGTGCGATACTTCGACTAAGCTCAGTATAAACTGCCACGCAGAAAAAGATGCTATGAAAACGGAACTGTGAAACGAGCGTGGCAACAGTTGATGCCATGAAAAACAAGAGCAGACAACATAAATTTTTTCTTATCGGTTAATGAACGAACCTACTTTATCTGAAACTTCTCCCTGTAATCAGTCGGCGTCATTCCCACAATCTTGCGGAATACTTTGCGGAATGCTTTGGGATCGTTGTAACCTGTATGTGCAATTACCTCCGTCATCTGCTGGCTGGTTTGCTCCAGTAATTTTTTCGATGCTTCAATGCGGGTTTGCTGCAGGTATTCAATGGGTGCAATACCTGTTGCCTGTTTAAACCTGCGCACTAAATTTCTCCTGCTCGAAGGAATGTCTTTGATGACTGCTTCAATGGTTTCAATTTCATGATAACCTGTTTCAATTTTCTGCTGCACAAGTGCCACCAGTTCATCGTTATGCTGGTGCGATGGACGGAAGGTGCTGAAATAAGATTGATTATGCCTGTCCATATCAATGGCAAAGATTTTGGCAATGCGTACAGCCATATCTTTTCCGCAATGCTTCTGTACAAGATGCAGTAACAAATGAAAAGAAGAAGTGGAACCACCGCTGGTATAAAGCCGGCCGTCCTGTGTTACCGTTTTATCAACTCTCAACTTTACTTCAGGAAAAGCGGCGGCAAATCCGCTGCCTGCATCCACATGCGTGGTGGCCACTTTTCCATCGAGCAATTTCGTGGCAGCAAATAAAAATGCACCGCTGCACAAACTGGCAATTTCTGCTCCAGCCTGGTACTGCTTTATTAACCATGGAATAAATCCTGCACTTTTTTGGACAGCCAATTGAATATTTTCTGTTGAGAAAGAAGGAATCAATATCAGCTCCGGTTTTACTTCTTCCATGAATAGGTTTTGTTTCATAGCCATGAAAAGTAACAGGCTCTGCACCCGGCAGTGAAAACAGCGTGATGTTGTATTGACCCGGAAGCCCCTTCTCCTTCTGAATTTTATTCACGGCTTCAAACACATCAAGAATAGCAGCAATACTCAGCAACCGGTATTCATGAACAATGATGATTCCAACCTCTATCATATCTGACTTATTTAAACTGTAAGATAAAAAATTATTTGTCGCAAATGCCCCCAATATTGACGTTAGAAGCACCCGGATTTCCTCAGGTATAGAATTAACTTTACTGTGAAACAATCACCTTTCAACCAGCGATCATGAAGCCAATAATATACCGGACTAAACATCGGGCTGTGCCGCCCTTTTTTAAGCAGTTTCTTTCCGCTGATCAGGCTGCCCCAATTATTCATCCTTTATTTCCATTCAGCAGAAAAAGAACAGTAAAAAATTAATACTTTACTATCAGCCATTTATCAGCAAAAACTATTTAACATGAAAATTCTCAGCTACATCTTATTCCTTATTGTTGGCATTATTGCACTTATTCTTTTGATTGCCCTCTTTGTAAAAAAAGAGTTTAGGCTGGAAAAACAGGTCATCATTCAAAAACCAAAACAGGAAGTGTTTGATTACCTGAAAATGATCAGGAACCAGGAACATTACAGTGTATGGGTAATGAGAGATCCAAAGATCAATATTGTGTACACAGGCACTGATGGCACAGTTGGTTTTATCTCTTCCTGGTCAAGTGATGATAAGAATGTGGGAGTTGGTGCGCAGGAAATTATGGAACTGAAAGAAGGAGAAAGTATGAAAGTGGAAATCCGTTTTAAAAAACCATTTGAAGGAACGAATTATGCAACCACCACTGTAAGTGCGGTTGATGGCGGTAACACAAAAGTATCAACAGTGTTCACCGGCAAATCAAAATATCCCATGAATATTATGAACCCGTTCATGAACAAATTAGTGGGGAAAGATATGGAGCAGAACTTCGAAAACCTGAAAGCGAATCTTGAAAAAAAATAAACAGATTGCTGAACATATAAACCGAATAAAATGGCAATGAATAAAACAGCACCTGTAAATGTGGATGCATATATTAAACAGTTTCCTCCTGAAGTGCAGGCAATGCTGCAGAAACTCCGTGCTGCCATTAAAGCCGCTGCGCCAAAGGCAGAGGAAGTGATCAGCTACCAGATGCCCGCTTATACTTATAATGGTATGCTGGTATATTTTGCAGCGTATAAAAATCATATTGGCTTCTACCCCACCGGTTCAGGAATTTAAGCCTTTAAAAAAGAGCTGTCTGTTTATAAAGGATCGAAGGGTGCAGTTCAGTTTCCGCTTGATAAATCACTTCCTCTTGCACTCATTAAACAGATCGTAAAATTCAGGGTACAAATGAATCTTGAAAAAGAACAGCTGAAAAAAACAAAGAAAGTTTAACCGCTTTAAAGTAAAAACAATTCTTAATCGTCTTAAATAATAATACATGCAAAAAGATCACTCCTTTCTTATGGTTCGACGGTAATGCGGAAGAAGCCGTTGATTTCTATATCTCTGTTTTTAAAGATGGTAAAAAAACAGGCGCAGCGCCGGGGCCGGGAGGCAAGCCATTAACAGTAGTCTTTCAAATCAATGGGCAGGATTTTATTGCATTAAATGGTGGCCCGATGTTTAAATTCACAGAAGCCATTTCGTTTGTGGTGAGTTGTGAAACACAGGAGGAAATTGATGAGCTCTGGGGAAAGCTTACAGCCAATGGCGGACTGGAAAGTATGTGCGGCTGGTTAAAAGATAAGTATGGTTTATCCTGGCAAATTGTACCACCTGTACTTGGAAAATTATTGAGTGATAAAGATTCTGTAAAAGCAGGACGGGTAATGCAGGCTATGCTGAAAATGAAAAAAATTATTATCGCTGATTTAGAGAATGCTTAAGAGCACTAACATCTGTAACCAATGCCAACCGTTAAAACAGCGAAAACAGTCAGTAAAACATCAGTTGATGTTACTGCAAAGCAATTTGTTGAACGGTTAACAAAGATGCAATCGGCAACTGAACTGAAAAAGATACAGCGCTATTTTAAATCGGGTGAAGGTGAGTATGGGGAAGGCGATCAGTTTATAGGTGTGAAAATGGGCAGCCTTTTTGCATTGGCAAAAGAGTTTAGTGAAATGTCCATCAGGGAGATTGAAAAATTACTGGAGAGTCCCATTCATGAAGTTAGAGCAGGTGCAGTGAGTATTATGGACAAGGCATCACGCAGTAAAAAAATAACGGAGAGCAGAAGAAAAGAATTTTATACACTGTACATGAAACGCCACGACAGGATCAACAACTGGGACCTGGTTGATTTGGGATGTTTGCATATGACAGGCAGTTATTTGTTTGATAAGCCACGCAAAGTTCTTTACAAGCTGGCAAGTTCAAAAAATATGTGGGAACGGAGAACAGCGATCCTCAGCACCTGTTATTTCATCAGGCAGGGCGAAACAGATGATACGTTTAAGATTGCTGAGATGCTGTTGAAAGACAAAGAAGATTTAGTGCATAAGGGAACTGGATGGATGCTGCGTTTTGCAGGTGATAAAGACAGGAAAAAACTGCTGGAATTTTTAGATAAGTATTCAGCCTCGATGCCCCGCACTTTACTTCGTTACTCCATTGAAAAATTAGATAAAAAACAAAGGGAGTATTATTTAAACAAAAAGAAAGAAGGTCAGAAGTAAAAGCCTGGCTGATTATTCATTTATAAACCTTACACAAATGGAAAAGCTTCGTTTCTCAACCAGCATTAATGCCCCAAAAGAAAAAGTGTGGAATGTTCTTTGGGATGAAAACAGTTACAGAAAATGGACCAGTGCATTTACAGAAGGTTCTCATGCTGTAACTGATAACTGGAAAGAAGGAACCAAGGTTTTATTTCTTGATCCGAAAGGACAGGGTATGGTGAGCATGGTGGCAGTAAATAAGCCAAATGAATTTATGTCGTTCAAGCATTTGGGTGAAGTAATGAATGGAATTGAAGACACAACCAGTGAAAGAGTAAAAGTATGGTCGGGTTCAGAAGAAAATTATACACTGAAAGAAGCCGGCAATAAAACAGAGTTACATATTGATATGGATATCACCGAAGAATTTAAAGATATGTTTGAAAACATCTGGCCAAAAGCACTGGAAAATGTAAAACAACTGGCAGAACAATAGTTGTTTAACTGTTTTAAAGTACAGTAAACCAATCATCATTAAAGAATACATCATGCCAACCAAAATATTTGTTAATCTGCCGGGAAAGGATCTGAGAAATACAATAGATTTTTCACCCCTGAAATTTTATACTTGGACGAACCAAAACTTCCACAGTCATAAAATTATTATCTCATGAGTAAAAAAATCAACAGTATGATTGAGGTATTCAAAACAAATGTAGTTGATCGTACACAGGCTGAGCGGATGCTGGCCCTGCTTGTCACGCACTTCAATGAAAGCAGGATTAATTTTGACATGCATGATTGTGATAAAATACTGAGAGTGGAAGCCAGTCATATCATCCCTGAAAAAGTTATTGAAGTCATGAATAATCATGGATATCAATGCATGGTGCTGGAATAAGAGAAATTACCAAAAAGGCCAGTCCTTTTATATTGGCACTTTGTTCAGAAAAATTACAGAAGCAGATATAAAAAGAAAGACCCCGATTTTATCGGGGTCTTTTCTGTGGGAGCACACGGGCTCGAACCGCGGACCCTCCCGATTGAAAATCGGGATGCTCTAAACAAAGTGAGTTTATCCTTCATTAGCAATAAGTTCTTCAATAAGTTTTCTACTTTTCCATTTTTTTACATCCCGTTCTCTTTTGTAAGCCTCACTCTTTGTTAAATAGATTTTGGTATAAGCAATAACCCAATCGCCGATACCACCTGTAAATCCTTTGTGATTGGAATTATGCTTACGAAGTCGTTCCTCCATCTGATCACCGGTATGACCAATGTAGTATTTGTTGGCAGAAGCAGAGAATAAAATATAGAAACTGTACATAAACAAAAAAGCTTCGGAAAATTTCCGAAGCTATTGTGGGAGCACACGGGCTCGAACCGCGGACCCTCTGCTTGTAAGGCAGATGCTCTGAACCAACTGAGCTATGCTCCCTTTTTGGGAGGGCAAAGATAAGGGTATGATCGTTTTCGGAAAAACTTTTTTTCAGACTTTTCCAGATATTTTTTTGAAGAGAAATCAACCTGTACATTCTTATAACCGCATTGATTATACTCCTGCATTTTTCGGTGGCCGTACAAAATCTGCAGGCCTCTTTTTCATATATCTCCATAATATCCCTAAGAACTCAGGATATTCTTTCAGCCTGATTCCTCTTGATTTTACGGCCACATAAAATGCAAAACCAAAGCTTACGAAGAAATTGAGGAAACCGATCAATGCAACTCCGAGAAGAATGATTGATAAAAAACGGTAATCAACCAAGCCTTCCATTCCAAAAAAGCCGATGGCTGTATTACCTGCGGAGATAGTAATATGACGGATATCGAAAGGGATTCCAAATGTTTTTCCGAAAAAAGATGCCATTCCAAGGAAAAAACCAAGTGATATGCTGCCTGCAACAGAACCGAGCCTGTTTTCAACCATATCAATCAACCAGCGCATTTGCCTTTTCCCAAGGTTATGATGCAGGAAAGGATGTAACCTGATGCGTTGCGGCAACTGTGCATACACCACATAATTCTCCACCCAGCCTGCAATCAATCCACTCAAGAACAAAAAGAAGCCGGTAAAACAGGCATACAATAAAGCAAGGCTTTTAAACGGATGCTGTGCATTTAATAATCCAAGAGCTTCTGCGCCTGTTGCGATCTTCGCTCCGGTTGCTTCAAAAAACAACATCGCCAGTAAATAGGTCAATGGAAAAACCACGAGAAGATTACCTGCGAATGAAGCTATCTGACTCCTGGAGACCTGCGCTATGGTTGTGGCGAGGCTATTCAGATCGGGCCTGCCCTGCAGTTTATTACTGTCTAATGAACTGGCAACTGCTGAAGCCGTAAATGCCGGTTGTTTTGTGGCAAGTGTTGAACCGGTTGACTGAATCAATAAAAATCCAATACTGTAATTGGTACTGTATAATACACCATGCCAGAAAGGTGCAACAACAACTTTACCCAGAAGATTCTTAGTAATAGCAATGAATGAAATAATAAAACCCCCACCCAATGCGCTTAAAAAAAGTAAATAAAACTCCTTCTTTGTTTTTGTAATAAAGCTGTCGCCACGCTTGCCACCATGCTCAGATATCTGGTAAGCCAATAATCCAAAATTCTGCGAAAGGAATTCACCCAAACTGTTTTTCCTGTTCTGGTTCCTTATAACAGTTATGAAGTAATGAATAAACCGTTTTGTGTTGAAGTGGTTATCGTTATCAAGCGCATCAATGATCATGAAGATACGTTCCACATGCTGCTCCATGCGTGTCAGCAAAAATGTTTCTGCAAGACTTGTACCCACTTCTTTGCGCTGATCTTTGATCCATTTAATACTCTGTAAACAATTGTGCAATGCTTCAGCAATACCTTCCAGAATCTTCTTCTGTTCATGATAGGTTTTCTGCTTTTTCTCAATGAGCAGGTTTACCAAACGGTTCTGTTCCAAAAAAGGGAAAGTGGCATCGTTCACTTTTTCATACTGCCGGGTTACTTCTTTTTCCAAACCCATCATCGACAGGCGGTACGACAATACCTGCATTGATTGTGACAGCTGATTGATCAGCTGCGGCTCTGAAAGATTCACTTCTATACCAATCATTTCAAAAAACCTGACCCACAAATCTTCATCAATATTCTCCATCCACACATAATCATCTTTTTTGTAAAAGATCTGCTCAACCACAAACAAAAAATCTGTTGGCTTCAATAATGCAGGGAGAAACTTATGTTTCACTTTTGAAATCAGTTCCTGTATAAATCCTCTTGAGCTGATGAGTCCGCTTTCAGTTAATGCGGTTGTAATATCACTGTTGACGAATTGAGAAAGCAGTGACCGGCGGAGTGAAAACAGCAGCGACTTATCATCCTGCAACTGGAACAGCAAAGCTTTGAACTTGAGTTCTGCTTCTTCTGTTTTATTTACATTGGCAGGTCTTATTTTCTGAAAAAGCTCAACAAGAAAATCAAGTCCACGATTGGTGGAATTGATGGACAGGACGATTGCCTTCCCATCGGGAGGGTTCTTATCAGTGTCTTTCTTTCTGTTAAGCAGTCGAAATTTCATGAAATTGTTGGCTAAGTTGATTGTTAGACAAAATTTGGGCCTTAATTGTTGCTTGAAGGTTACGAATGAATTATTTTTTCTGGCCGCCGTTTTTTAAATTTGCACTGAGCATGATCAAATTCTCCACACATACCAAAGAACTGATTGAAACAGATGTACTCACAGATGTTGAAAATCCCTGTCACTTAATCATGTGGAATGATGAGGTAAATACCTTTGAATGGGTGATAGAAACACTGGTTGATGTATGCGGACATTCACCCGAACAGGCTGAACAATGTGCCTGGTTTATTCATACAAAAGGCAAGTATGCTGTTAAGAATGGTTCTTATGATGATTTGAAACCTTTATGCGATGCAATTACAGACAGGGGCATTGGCGCAACAGTTGAAGTGGTTGCCTGATTTTTTTCTTCCCTACATTCCCGTTATTTTACACATGTCTTTACAGGTATTAACAGATAAGCTTTGGTTTCCCCCAGTTGAACAATCTGCAGCAGATGGTTTGCTGGCAATTGGTGGCGATCTGAGTACTGAACGTTTGTTACTTGCCTACCGCAGTGGTATATTTCCATGGTATAATGATGATGAACCACCACTCTGGTGGAGTCCCGATCCACGGTTTGTAATATTTCCTGAAGAATTATATGTTAGTAAAAGTATGCAGCAACTGTTCACTCGAAGATCGTTTAAGATTACCATGAACAAAGCTTTTACAGAAGTGATCCGTAACTGCGGCAGACAAAAACGTAGAGGACAAAACGGAACATGGATCACTGCTGAAATTGAAGATGCCTATACTCAACTGCACAAACTCGGTTATGCAGTAAGTGTGGAAGCATGGAAGGATAACAACCTGGTTGGTGGTTTATATGGCATCCGCATGGGCAAGCTTTTCTTTGGTGAAAGCATGTTTGCGAAAGTGAGTAATGCCAGCAAGTATGCATTCATTGCATTTGTGCAGCATTTACAAAAGGAAGGCGTTGTATTAATCGACTGCCAGGTTTACACTGAACATTTGGAAAGTTTGGGCGCAAGAATGATTGACAGAAATGAGTTTATTGAACTGGTGAAAGAAAATCTTTAACACAGGAGTAACCCCGGCTTACTTACCGGGGTCACTTTTTTATGAATGCTTATCCCTGTGTTGTGTTTTTCTTTTTCAGTGAAATTCGTTTGATCAGAAATACAGCAAGTACAATTCCAATCAGCAGTGGCCAGATATAAACGATGCCTACCAACACATCACCCAAACCATTCCATCCGCTTGCAAATGCTTCTTTTGTTTTTGTCCAGAAGCCGGCATGATCAGCATCTTTTGCAGAAGCATTCACCACCTGGTAAAAAGTAAGGTTGATGATGCTCATTGCTGATGCATTGGACAGGTAGTTAATTCTTCCTGCAGCACTTTCAATTTCTTCCTGTATTTCATTGATCTCATTCTGCACCTGCAGAATCTCTTCCATATTTTTTGCCTGCTTCAACAGATCAAGATAACGCAGTCGAACCTGCTTCTTTGCTTCCAGTCTTGATTTTGTATCTACATACTGTGTTGTTACATCTTCAGAACTGATTTTCTTTTCATTGATCTTACCGTCACCTCTTGTAAGAAAATCCACTGCCGATTGAAACTGATCAACCGGAACTTTAATGGTAATTATATTTTCAATTTTGTATTCGGTTTCAGTTTGCTGTTCATCTGCAATATATCCAGCGAATTGATTGGCGGCTGAATGAACCAGCTGATTGAATTTTTGATAGTCTTTTACTTCAACATTCAGCGCTGCTGTCTTGATGATCTTCCTGTTCCAGTCGGGTTTGCTTGCTGGTGATTGAGAAGGATTTGGTGATTGCTTTGTTTGTTCCGGTTCTCCAGGCTGAGGAGGTGAAAAGGAAGCTGCCGTATCTGCAACAGCCGTTTGCTCTTTCTGCTCTTCCTGCTTTGTATCAGGTGCAGCAAATGCTACAGCTTCTGTTTTGTATTTCAAAGATTCAGAACGGCCGCATGCTAAAAATAAAAAGGCGATGAAGATGAAATGAATGTATCTCATAAATTATTTTTTATACAGATGCAGGAAATTTTGATTTACATAAAATTGTCCGGCCAATGTTTTCATCAGCCGGACTTAACAGTTTACTTCTTTTTCTTAAAGTGCACTACTGCACTATCGGCACTCATTAAACTTAATTGTTCAGGTGTAAACGTAAGTACCTGCATTACTTCCTGATCAGTTAATGAATCGCCTTCAATGATAACTAGCCGGGTACTGTCTTTCCATTCATACTTCCCTTTCTGTGGTGTAATACTATCATTGAGCAGTTGTGTAATGTCCCCTTCAGCAGTAAATCGAAACGTATACTTTGTAAGATTAGAATCGAGCGACAGCAGCAGCAAACCAATGCTGTTGCTGTCTTTTAAGTAATCGAATCAATTTTCCATTCGCCGAGAATTGCTTTTGATAAGAACTTACTGAGGTGGTAGCAGGTTTCTTTGTTTGAAAATAATACACAGCTCCGCCAGCGGCTGCCAGTAAAATGACAGCCAAAATGATTTTTTTCATTTTGAAATGTTTTTTAATTGATGAGGAATAAAGAAAATCAAGATGCAGTAGCAGCGGAGGAATTGCTGAATTCATTGCCGGCAAAACAAATCATTCAACTGCTGATGTATCCTGCGAGAAGAACAGATTCTTTTGCAACAGAATCTGACATTGATACCTGTTAACAATAAAAAGTAACCTTTCGGAATTGTTAAAGAAAGCTAAGAGTACAAAGGAAGGAAAGAGTTAAAAGAGAATCGATGTTTTTATCAATAAAAATATTTCAAGCTTTATAAATAGATGATCAATAAAAAAGAGTTGAGTTTACACTCAACTCTTTTCTCTTTTCACTCTTTTGAACTCTTAGCTCACTCCCCTGCCAGCTCAAGCACAATCTTCCATTCTTCATCTGTTACCTTTCCCACACTCAAACGGCCGAGGCGCAATAGATCCATATTTGCTAAACGCTTGTCTGCTTTCATTTCTACAAGTGTTACAGGTTTCTTTAGTTTACGGACTGGTTTCAGATCAACCACTACCCAAGCCTCTTCATCTGTTGTAGGGTCCTGGTAAGCTTCTTTGGCAACTTTTGCAATGCCCACAATTTCCAATCCCTCATTACTATGATAAAAAAATACTTCATCTCCTTTCTTCATATCACGGAGATTATTGCGTGCAGCATAATTGCGTACACCATCCCAGGTGGTTTGTTTGTCTTTACAAACTGCTCCCAGCTGTATTTAAACGGTTCTGATTTTACTAACCAATGAGCCATAAGGAAGAAATTAGGAATTAAAAATAAAGAATGAAGAATAAAAAAGTTGGACGAACCGCCACTTTTTCATTTGTTATTTTTCATTTCACATTTTTCATTTTGAATGCACTACCATCCATTCGCCAGCACATCTGCAAGATGCATGGTTTTAAGATTGTGGCCTTTCTGTTTAATATATCCATCAAGGTGCATCAAACAGCTGAGATCGGTAGAGATCATATACTCAGCACCTGTGGCAAGTGCATTGTTTACTTTCTGATCGGCCATGGCAGCAGAGATGGTATCAAACTTAACAGCAAAGGTTCCACCAAAGCCACAGCAGGTTTCATTATCATTCATTTCCACCAGCTCCAGTCCTTTTACATGACTTAATAATTTGCGTGGACCAGCTTTGATCCTGCATTCACGCAATGCAGCACAGCTGTCGTGGTAAGTTGCTTTCCCTTCCAGTTTTGCACCAACATCTCCAACCTTCAGCACATCCGTTAAAAACTCACTGAATTCAAACAGTCGTTTCTGCATTCCTTTTACTTCATTATGCACAGAGGAATTGTCAAAGATTTTACTGTAATAGTTTCGCACAAATCCGGAACAGGAAGCACTGGGTGCAACAATATAATCTGTTCCGGCAAAATCTTTCATGAACTTTCCTGCCACATCCTTGCATTCATCCTGGAAGCCTGCATTATAAGCCGGTTGTCCGCAACAGGTTTGATTGGTATTGTAGGAAACTGTACAGCCAAACTTTTCCAGCACCTTCACCATATTAAAAGCAGTTTCCGGATAAAGCTGATCAACAAAGCAGGGAATAAATATTTGAACATTCATATGAATAAAGGAGATAAGGTGTAAATGTTATAATGCCGGAATGAAAGTAAGACGGGAAGAAAAACAAAAGACATTCCTGCTTTCTTTTTCCGGGCGAAGCAAGTTATTTCTTTAAAGATAAGTTCAATACAATCATCTTCAGTGCAGTCATAGCAGCTTCTTCACCTTTATGGCCATGTATGCCACCAATGCGTTCTTCAGCCTGCTGCGGATTATCCACTGTCAATACACCAAAGATCACAGGCACATCAATCAGCATGTTCAATTGTGTTACACCATCCACAACTGCTTTGCATACATATTCAAAATGCGGTGTACCACCTCTTACCACGCAACCAAGAGTAATAAAAGCATGCGGACGGGTATTGATGTGTCTTGATTTATTTTCCCAATACGTTTTTACAGCAAAAGGAATTTCTACGGCACCGGGTACTGTAACAGTTACAACTTCTTTTACGCCAAACTCTTCCAATACCTTTCGGCTGCCTCTTTCCAGTTCATCCACAATGGCCGCATTCCATTCGGTACGTACCAGCACAACACAGGCACCCGAAAAATCATGAGTGCCTGCAGTTAACTGATATAAATTACTATTGCTAACCTCTGCCATAAAACAATTGGTTAAGCGATTGTTTAATTAATCATTGTTCACAACTCCCAAACGGGCAAGATATTTATCCGCCTGTCCGCCTGTTTGTGTCTTGGGATATTTTTCCTTCAGAATTTTCAGCAAATCAGCTGCTTTATCTTTTTTGCCGGCTACTTCAAAAGCCATAGCTGCACGGAATAAGTTTTCAGATGAAGTGTATTCATCTTTCTCATTCAGCTTACCTGCTTTTTCATAATACTCAGCACCTTTCTCTTTCTTATCAGTACTCATATATGCATCGCCCAGCATGCGCCATGCTGCACTCTGAATCTGGGTAGCATCTGTTGAAAAATCTTCGAGCTGTGTTATAGCGTTCTTGTAATCCAGTTTACGCAGGTAAATAGAACCGGCATAGTAATGAGCAAGATTTGCAGCAGTTGTTCCGCTGTAGGTCTTGATAATTTTTAAGAACCCAGCCGAAGCACCATCACCATTCAATGCCAGATCAAGTGAATCTTTTGCAAAGTAGGCTTCTGCCTGTGTCATGGCTTCTGTTGCTTTCAGTTCTTTCGGGCCACTGAAGAAATTCTTGTAAACTAAATAACCTCCTGCCAGCAAAATCACTAAACCACCGATATATGTAACGGGCTTTGAAAATTTACCCCAGAAATCTTTGGCTTTCTTAATGGCATGCACTTCGTTTAACTCTTCCGCTGTTGTTTTTTTAATTTCAGACATTTTATATTCTCGATTTATAAAAATTAGTTCTAACTCAATTAATCTGTAATGAATGGATAGTTTGCATCAACATATACATCCTTCAGCAATTCATCTGCATCCGGAAACGGACTGTCTTCTGCAAACTGAACACTCTCTTCCACTTCTAACCGTACACGTTCGTTGATCACTTCAATTTCATCTTCTTTTACACCAAACACATCCAGCAATTTTCGCTTTGCAACTTCAATCGGGTCTCTCTCTTTGTATTCTTCCACTTCGTCTTTGGAGCGGTATTTCTGCGGATCACTCATTGAGTGACCTTTATAACGGTAGGTCTTAAACTCCAGCAAGGTTGGGCCTTCGCCTTTTCTACCACGGCTCACCGCACGGCTTACGCTCTCATGAACAGCTTCCATATCCATTCCGTCAACACTGTCCGCAGGCATATCATATGCATCAGCCAATTTATAAATATCAACCACGTTACTGGTACGTTCAACCGAAGTACCCATCGCATAGTTGTTGTTCTCACAAATAAAAATTACCGGCAGTTTCCACAGCATGGCCAAGTTGAAGGTTTCGTGCAGCATACCCTGACGTGCAGCACCATCGCCAAAGAAAGTAAGAGATACATTATCAGTTCCTTTATACTTTTCTGCAAAAGCCAACCCGGCACCGGTACCAATCTGTGCACCCACAATTCCGTGGCCCCCAAAAAAACCAACATCCACACCAAAAAAGTGCATGCTTCCACCTTTTCCTTTTGAACAACCGGTTGCCTTACCATACAATTCGGCCATACAGCTTTTGGCACTAACGCCTTTTGCAATAGCCAGCGCATGGTTACGGTAAGCAGTGATCATAGTATCTTCTGGCTTTGTTGCCGTCATACAACCTGCAGCAATTGCTTCCTGTCCGATATAAAGATGGCAGAATCCACGGATTTTCTGCATTCCGTACAGCTGACCTGTTTTTTCCTCAAATCGACGGAGCAAAAGCATCAACTCGTACCAGTATAAGTAGGTTTCTTTTGTAAATTTAGTGGCCACTTCGTAATTTTTTAGAGTGGCAAAGATAAGGTACACAGTCAAATTTAAATCGCCTTTTTAGCGATGTGGATTTTTGTGTAACCGGCTGTTTTGCCAATATTTAGCTGTAGTTGTGTCACTCACTTGTACGCTTGATAATTCTATTCAACAACCCACCCCTTTTATCATTGTTTATATGTAGTATTATGTATCCCCTCCAGAGGGGCATAATCACTCAGAGTGCCATTCTTACTTCTTCCCTCTTGCCTCCTACCTCTTCCTTCTTATCTTGCAGCCCATGCTTTCGCTGAAGTCAATTTCATTAACGCAGTTTAAAAACTATACTTTCCAGGACTTTGTCTTTGATCAGCCCATTGTTGCTATAACCGGGGCTAACGGGATTGGCAAAACCAATCTGCTCGATGCCATTCACTATCTCTGCTTTACAAAAAGCTATTTTACCGGGATCGACAGTAACAATGTTCTTCATGGTGCAGCCGGGTTCCGCATTGAGGGTGTTTTAAAAGAAGCCGCTGAAGAGATCAATACCACCATCATTCTCCGGGAAAATGGCAAAAAGGAAGTTAGTTGCAACGGATCAGTATATGAAAAATTTTCACAGCATATTGGTAAATATCCCTGTGTTGTGATTGCACCTGATGATGTGGAACTGATTATTGGTGGCAGTGAAGAACGACGCAGATTCTTAGACACGCTGCTTTCTCAACTCGACCCCAACTATCTGCAACAGCTCATTATTCATAATAAAGTAATTCAGCAACGCAACAGCTATTTAAAAAATTCTGCACAGACCCAAACAAAAAATAATGCGCTACTTGATGTTTTGGATGAACAGTTAGTTGCTGCCGGAAATTTCATTCATCAAAAAAGAGCAGGCTTTTTACCAAAGTTTAATGAGGCTGTAATAGCCTTTTACAAAATTATTGCAGGTAAAGCAGAAGCCATTCATGTGCAGTACGAAAGTCAGTTACTGGAGCAACCTTTTGAACAATTGCTGAAACAAACAAGGGAGAAAGATTACCTGCTGCAACGCACTTCGACCGGTATTCATAAAGATGACCTTCTCTTTGAAATGAATGAAGAGCCTTTTAAACTGACGGCTTCGCAGGGACAGCGAAAAAGTATGCTCTTCAGTTTAAAACTGGCTGAAGCTGAAACACTCAAACAACATAAAGGCTTTGCTCCTCTTTTGCTGTTAGATGATGTGTTTGAAAAATTAGATCAGCAACGGATGCACAATCTCCTGTATTATGTATGTACACAACATGGCGGGCAGGTATTTTTAACTGATACACACCAGCAGCGGATGACGAAAGCATTTGAAGAGCTGGGAATGAAAGTGCAGGTGATCAGCTTATAAGTTTCACCCTTCATTACTTTACGATCAATTAACTTTACAACATGAGCGAAGTATCCATACAGGAAGCCATGAAACAGTTCTTAGAGCAGAGTAAACTCAAACAAAGAGTACGTGCCCTGGAAATAAAAGATGTATGGGAAGACCTGATGGGCAAAACCATTGCCAAGTACACAGAAGATATTAAACTCATCAACCAGCAGCTCATTATTACCACCAGCATGGCCCCTTTAAAACAGGAGCTGATCTTTCAACGGGAGAAAATCCGCAACCGCATCAACGAGCTTTTTAACGAACATGCGGTGAAAGAAGTTATTATCAAATAGCCCTTTCAGCTCCGGCATGAATTATCTCATTTCATTTACTGATTCAGATCATGGTTTATCTGCATGTTGTCATACAACTTTGAGAGTGACAACAATATCTAAAACCTCTAAAGTATAAACCCATGAGCTCTTTAACAGTTTCTCATAGCGGTACAGAACACCAGGAATGGTTACATGCAATTGAATTTTACAAAAGCGAATTTGATCTGCTTCAAAAAAGACTTGCAGAGATTGTCTCGAAAAATACAAGTCATGAAGCATTGGAAGGAGTTGAACATTTTCAGAACCAGTTTATCGTACAGCGAAACAATATTGACGAACTGCGTCACAACATAAATGAACATGTGCATAAAGTAAAACTGGATGCTGAAAGGCATGCTAACCAGATTGAAGAAGAACGGATAGCAGAGCACGAAAAACTGAAAGATGAATTCTCTGTTTTTGAAAAAGTAGTGAAAGAATTAAGGCAGGAATTCAACGAATACCTTACTAAATGGATGTAGTATCCTGATAAATCTAACCGAGCAATCGGTCAGCTGTTAAAAGACGCTGCCTTCCAGGCGGTGTCTTGCTTTTTATACAGTTATTTTTTTCGCTTAAAAACTTCCAGCATCCACATCATGAATAAAACTAATTACTCCGTTCATAAACACCTGCTGATCGTCCCACATTGCTAAATGACTTCCATTGGGGCAGTAGAGATAACGGCCTTTCTGCACCAGTTTACTTTGCTCTTCCATTGCTTTGGGGTCCATGGTATCAAACTTTGCACCTACCATCAGCGTTGGCACTTTCAGTTCTTTCAGCCGGCTTTTTATATCCCAGTTCAGCAACCTTCCTGCAACACCAAATTCTGAAGGCCCCTGCATCATAACATAAATTTCACTGTTCACATGCTTCATGGTACGGTTAAACCCATCGGGCCATTCTTCCAAACGGCATAAATGTTTTTTATAAAAATTGGGAAGCAGTAATTCCATGTAACGTGGATTTGCAAAGTCACCTTTTGCCTCAATAGCCCTGATTTCTTTCAATACGTTTGAATCCATATCTTTTGCGAGTACTTCATTGGCATACTTTCCATATTCCGGAATACTGGCCATCATATTGGCAACGATCACTCCCTTAAGATTGCTCTGATACTTCAATGCATATTCCATTGCAAGAATACCGCCCCATGAATTTCCCAGTACATAAAAATTACTGCTGTCGGCATGAATAGCTTTACGCACCTGTTCTACTTCTTCTACAAAACGGGCTGTTGTCCAGAGACTGCTGTCTTTCGGCTGATCACTGTAGTAGGATCCTAACTGATCATATTCATAAAACTCAAACCCTTCCTTCGGAAAAAAGCTTTCAAAACATTCCATATACTCATGCGTCATTGCCGGACCACCATGAAGCAATAAAATTTTAATTCGTGGATTATTGCCAAAGCGTTTTGTCCATACTTTAAATTCACCAACAGGAGTTTGAATGGGAATCATTTTAATGCCGGCCGACTGTACACCTGTATCACCATAGTTAAAGTAATCAGCAACAGTTAGTGTTGTTGTTTTTTCTTTACAGGAAAAGAAGAACACTGAAATTGCAATGAAAAGAATGATTCTCATATAAACAGTTTTGAATAAACGAAAGAAAAAATCAGCTGACTCTTACACGGGGATCAACAACTCCATACAATACATCAGCCAGCATATTGATCAACACAAAAATGAAAGCACTGATCAACACACTTCCCATTACCACAGGGTAATCTAATTTCTCCAGCGCATCTACCGTAACTTTTCCTATACCCTTCCACCCAAAAATATACTCAACAAAAAAGCACCGGCCAGCAATTCAGCAAACCATCCTGTAACAGCAGTAATTACCGGGTTGAGTGCATTGCGTAAAGCATGCTTCCAGATCACCACTCTCCTGCTCAATCCTTTTGCATAAGCAGTACGCACATAATCCTGGTTCAATACATCCAGCATGGAACTGCGTGTAAGTTGTGTAATGATTGCTAAGGGACGAATACCTAATGTTACTGCAGGAAGGATGAGGTTCTGTAAGGTATAGTACCGATTGCCCGTTTCTACATCAATATCAAACCAGCTGCCTGTCATGTTTAAGCCGGTGTATTTGTTCAATACAAATCCAAACAGGTAAGCAATCACAATTCCCATAAAAAAAGATGGAGCTGAAATACCAATGATACTGCTGAACACAGCTGTGGTGTCCATCCAGGTATCTTTTTTAACTGCTGCAATTACACCCAGGAAAACACCAAGCACTGTTGCCAAAATCATTGCAGCCACAGCTAACAGAATGGTGCCGGGTAATGCTTCCATCAGCAACTCTCCCACTTCTTTTTTTGTTTGATAACTGCGGCGCAGGTAAGGAAGTTTGACAGCGAAGTTTTTTTCTCCTCCAATAAATAATCCCTGCAATTTTTTCTTTTCAATTTCTTCTTTGCTGTGAATGGCAATGGGCGACACATCATTCACATACAATAAAAACTGTTTCCATTTGGGTTGATCGAGATACAATTCTTTTTTAATATTGGCGATGGTGGCACTGTCGCCTGTTTGCCCCATCACCAGTCTTGCAGGGTCGCCAAACCCCTGGAACATCCAGAACACAACCGTAACCACACCTGCCAGAACAAGGATGCCGTAGAAGAATTTTTTAAGAATGTATCTGCCCAATAGCGAAGATATTATTTTACGTTTTTAAAATTCGCCCCACTCCATTTTTCCACTACCACCGGGCCATTCATTTTATATAAAGTTGGGATTGCACGTGCAGCTGTTTTAATCGCTGTAACATCACAGGAAAGAACGGTGAGCCGACTTAATACTTCGTTGTCTTTGAACAATTGTCGGGCAGCATCTGGCACAGCCGTAACAATAAATAGTTTCTCTTTTGCTGCAATAGCTGAAACTTCTTTTATCCATGGATCATCTGCATGAAGATCATCGGTACTTTTTATAAACAATAAATAATAGGTTCCCTGTTGAAGTAGCACATCCGTTGTTAAATCAGCACCGTCAGCTGTTTTCAGATCAAAGTCTTTAATCTTCGGTTCATTGTTTTTTCCCTTTGTAACAAGCAACTGTTTACGGTCAACAAATTTCCAGGTACTGTCAGGAAGATTCTTCATCGTAAACTCCTGCTTCTTCCCCTCTTTTTCATAAATGAAGATGTACTCAAACTTATCCGGGATTGCATCAGCCGGCATTTTCTTTAATTCAAAAATATCATTCCCTTTTTTGAAGGGCAAACAATCAACCACGGGCAAATACTTCAGTGTGTACCACTGAAATCCAAAACTCAGGATCACTGCTGCCGTAATTTTCATCACATTCAACCAGTTTTTTGCAAACAATGGTTTTATGCTGTTCCGATACATCAAAATAATCGGAATCAATACCAGCAAGAGCAGGTCTTTGAAGAAAGATTGTTTTGGAGATAACGGAATGCAATCACCAAAGCATCCGCAGGATGCAAACTTCGCTGTTCCATCAGGATTAGTTGCCAGCCATGCATAGCCGGTTAAAAAGTGAAAAAGATAATAAGAAGTAATAGCAGCCAGCTGAAGAGTTTCATTCGCCAGCCAATAATCACAGCAACACCGGCAATTATTTCAAATGCATTCATCAGGATGGATAATCCCAGCGTATATTCATGAAATCCCTGTAATCCCCATGCTTCAAAGAATTCCTGCATTTTGTAACTCAGGCCCAAGGGATCATTGGCTTTTACCAATCCGGAAAAGATGAACAGAATTCCAACAAACCAGCGGATAATTGTGAGTATTACTTTCATGCGAATTGTTATCTCTTTTAAAAATCGTTCAGACCGCCTTCAGCGTTCCGATCGTACATCGCTCTTCCTACATCTTACCACGTACTTCCATCATCTCCTCACCCCTGGTGAACTCCTTCTCCAATCAGGATCAATCCAAAAACGGCGTAGTTGATGATATCATAATAATTGGCATCAATTCCTTCACTCACCAATGTTTTACCATCATTCAGCAAAATCTGCCTGATGCGTTGCAGCTTGGCCAGAATCAAATCAACAAAACTTTCCTGGCTCATTTCACGCCATGCTTCTCCATAATCATGATTTTTATCCAGCATCAGTAACTGGGCTTTGGCCATTTTTGTATCGTACAGTTCCAGCACTTTATTTACCGGCAGTTCTTCTGCTTCGCCTTCTTTTAAATCGAGTTGAATCAATCCGATAACAGCATAATTGAGAATTCCCTTGAATTCTGAAGCAAAGCTGTCGCCGATCTTTTGTTCCTGTTTTTCCTGGATGGTACGGATACGTTTAGCCTTGATATAGATCTGGTCAACGATGGAAATAGTGCGGTACACTCTCCATGAAGTTCCGTAATCAATGGTTTTCTTCTTAAAAATATCCCTGCATTCAGCAATTGCCTTTGTATATTGATCAATTGTACTCATTACTTGTTCAGAATTGTTTCGTTAATTCGTGCTTGTTTCACAGTCCTCAAAAATACAATGTACACACTCAACTGCAAAGGAAGATTATTGGTCATCGAAAAGCCTGTTGTAATGGGCATTCTGAACATTACACCCGATTCATTTTACAGCGGCAGCCGTGTGCAGCAATTAGATGAGATTCTTTCAAAGGCAGAACAAATGATCAATGAGGGCGCAGCTATTCTTGATATAGGCGGACAAAGCACCAAACCCGGCAGCGACCGCTTATCGGCAGAGGAAGAATTACAAAGAGTATTGTCGGCAATTCAGCAAATCAAAGAAAAATTTCCTGATACGTTTATTTCAATTGACACCTATCATTCAACAGTTGCTAAAGAAGCTGTTGCTGCGGGTGCAGATATGGTGAATGACATCAGTGCAGGTGAAATGGATAAGCAAATGATTTCAACAGTAGCTGCTCTTCATGTCCCCTATATTGCCATGCACATGAAGGGCACTCCTGAAACCATGCAGCAAAAACCTGCTTATGAAGATGTAGCAAAAGAAGTGATTGAGTACTTCATTCACAAACTGAATGAATGCAAACAGGCAGGTATTACAGATAGTATCATTGATCCCGGCTTTGGCTTTGGCAAAACCATTCAGCATAATTTTCAACTGCTGAAAAAACTCGAAGCCTTTCAAATTTTTCATGTTCCTGTATTAGCAGGACTCAGCCGCAAATCAACCATCTGGAAAACATTGAACACAACTCCCGAAGAAGCCCTGAACGGCACAACAGTGCTAAACACAATTGCTTTAACAAAAGGCGCTTCTATTTTAAGAGCGCATGATGTGAAGGAAGCAGTGGAAGCAATTCAATTACACCAAGCTATTATAAATGCATAAACTTGTAATTACCGGTCAGTAGAGGGCTTAAGACCGTGCATAAAAAACCGGAGACAGTTTCCTGTCTCCGGTTCGCTATTTCAATATTTTATATTATTGGTTTGGATTACCACCTGTTGGAGGAGCCGGAGGTCCTTGAGGTTGTGGTTTTGGAACTGTTATATCCAGTACTTCAACTTCAAACATCAGGTTTTCGTAAGGCTTAATTACAGGAGGATTACCCTGCATGCCATAAGCAAGCATTGAAGGAACGTAGATTCTTGCTTTACCGCCTTTTGCCAGTTGCTTCACGCCATCTTCAAAACCAGGACTCATTCCCTGTGCACCAATAACAAAACTCATTGGATCAGTATGGCCAAAAGAAGTATCAATATTTGAATCGAATTTCTTTCCTTCAAAATTCACACCTGTATACATTACAGAAACCTGCTTTCCACTGTCTGGTTTATCACCGGTTCCCGGGTTGAGAATTTCAACATAGGTTCCCAAAGGAGTTTTGGTTGCAGTAATATTTTTTGATTTGAGATAGGCTTCAACAGCTTTGAATTCTCTTTCTTTCTGTGCAGTCATTTCAGCATTGAATTCATTTTGAGCAGCAGTAAGGTCGGTCATTACTTTTGTAATGCGAATAGAGATCGTGATTTTATCACCTTTCTTTAAACCGGGAGGCATTTGACCCATATTCAGTTTTGCAATTGAATCAGCACTCTGAACAATAATACAGCTGTCGCCCGCATGAAGCATTGGAAGGATTTCAGAGAGATCATATGGACGCCCAACACTGTCAACTGCAGTAAACGCAGGAATCTTACCATATGAATTATAGGTAACAGAATCTTTTTGCTTTACAATTGCATTGAATTTGATAAAGCTGCCAGCTTTCAGCTGAGCACCTTTGCCATCAGAGATAATTTTGTACAGTAAACCACTCTTTGCTTTTTTGAAAGAGCCGCCCCCGCATGATGCCAGTACCACTATAGCAAGCATGGCAACAAAAATGGATTGAATTTTCTTCATTGTTTGTATTTAAATAGTTGATAATTGCGATTTATAATTCTGAATAACCGTTTTAAATAAGTTCACATTTGCTTCGAGGCTTTCGTCTCTTTCTCCACCTGCCGCATTGAAATGTCCACCCCCGTTAAAATGCTGGCGTGCAAAAGTATTACAATCAAACTCTCCTTTGCTGCGGAAGCTCCATTTTCTTTTTCGTCCCTGTCAATGATCAAAGCCGCCAGTTTTATACCCTGGATACCGAGCGGATAGTTCACCAAACCCTCTGTATCGCCGGTTTTAATCTGGAATCGGAGCAAATCCTGCTTGGTAACCCAGATCAGTGCGGTGTTGATTTCATAATCCACTTCCATCCTGTTCATGAGAACATGACCAATAAAACGGAAACGGTTTTCTAAAAAGTTATCGTAAATATGATCGTGAATAACTGTGTGCTCCAGGCCCCTGCGTTTAAAATCGGCAATCATTTCAAATACCGATGCAGAGGTTGATGCAAAACGGAAACTTCCCGTATCGCCCATTACTCCGGCATACAGGCACTGCATCATTTCATTGGTAAGTTTTTCAATATGACCGCTGTGCATAATGAAATCATACACCATTTCACAGGTTGAGCTTTTGGCGGTATTACTGATGCCATAAGCAAATACTTCTGTCTGTGGTTCACGATGATGATCAATCAACACTTTTTGTGTCTTTGCATTTTCCAATGCTGTTGCCATACGTTTGGTACGGTTGAGTGCATTAAAATCGAGACAAAAAATCCAATCGGCATCGTTTAAGATCGTATTGCACTTATCGATATTCGTTTCGTAGTTGAGTACATTTTCACAACCGGGCATCCAGTTTAAAAAAAGCAGCCCAGTTAGTGGGAGAAATGACCTGAACGGTATGTCCAAGCTGTACTAATAAATGATACAACCCCAACGACGATCCCATAGCATCGGGATCGGGCTTGTGGTGAGTGGTGATAACCACTTTTCCGGGACTGTGCAGTAAGGGGTATAATTCGTTGATTGCTTGCATATCGGGCGGCTGCAAATGTAGGGGAAAAGAAGGAGGTGGGAGTCAGGAATTTGGATAAGTACAGAGTTATGAACAGCCTGCCGATTCTCCATGCCTGATTACTAATTCCCGATTACGAAATCCCTTCCTTCTCTCATCTTCCCTATCTTTGCGGCGCAAAAAACAAAGAATACTATGAGCAATAGTACGTTTACAATGATCAAACCTGACGCCATGAAAAACGGCCATGCAGGTGCTATTTTAGACAAAATCATCAAGGCAGGCTTTCGTGTGGTGGCATTAAAGCAAACCAAACTAACTACTGAAACTGCAGGCGAATTTTACGCTGTTCACAAGGCAAGACCTTTTTTTGGTGAACTGGTTGAATTTATGAGCAGCGGTGTAATCATTGCAGCCATACTTGAAAAAGATAACGCAGTGGCAGATTTCCGCACACTGATTGGCGCAACCGACCCGGCAAAAGCCGATGAAGGAACCATCCGTAAGCTCTATGCAGCTTCAGTTGGTGAAAACGCTGTACACGGAAGCGACTGTGATGAAAATGCAAAAATTGAAGGAAGCTTTTTCTTCAGTGGTCTGGAGCAGTATTAATCATCGATTTTACAAATAAGTAATCCCCCTTAGTTTTAAAACTAAGGGGGATTTTTTTTCACTGAATCATTGGTAATCTTACCCTGCTGCTCTATTATTGCACAAACCAAAAACACTGCATCATGCGAACCCTCCTGTGCCTGTTATCCATGTTTATTTTCCATTCAGGTTTAGTTGCTCAAAAAATCCCCTCGTTTGGCAAAATTGACAAAGCTGATCTTGAATACAAGGAATGCAGCTACGATAAATCTGCTGTGGCAGAATACCTCATTGATTATGGTGAAGTAAACTATTTCATCAGTACATCAAACTTTATCAACGAAACAAGTTATCGCATACGTATCAAAATCCTGAATGAAAAGGACTTGAGCTTGCAAATGTGCGTATTCCCTATTACTCCAAAAATAACCGCCAAAAATTGGAGGCATTGACGGCTATACTTATAACCTTAATGAAAAAGGCGAAGTTGAAAGAACCAAACTGGAGAGAAAGTCTGTACTGGAGCAGCGGGTTGATGAAAATTATGAAATGGCTGTTTTTACATTGCCAAATGTAAAAGTGGGAAGTGTTATTGAATACAAATACGATCACTCCAAAACTAATTATATAGAAATAGAAGACTGGATTTTTCAACGCAGCCTTCCTGTAAGGTACAGTGAATACAATGTAACCATCCCTTCGGTGCTTGAATTTACTTACCAGGTAAAACGCACTCTTCCTGTAAAAGAAACTGTTGAAGGGATTAACAATACAAAACGGTTCATCATGACCGATATTCCAGGTCTTGACAGAGAGCCATACATGAGCTGTACAAAGGATTATTTACAACGGATAGATTTCCAGCTAAGATCAATCAATAATCAACCCATTTTAACTACATGGACCCAGCTGAATGAAGAATTGCTGGATGATGAAGATTTTGGCCTGCAGCTGAAAAAAAACATCCTGAAAAATTTGCCACTGGAAGATGAACTTAAGAAACTAACATCTGACTATGCAAAGATTCTTGCTGTTTTTAATTACGTAAAAAAGAACGTAGCCTGGAACGGAGAAAACAGAAGGTATTCTTCTAATGGATTGAAGACTGCTTTAGAAAAACATTCCGGCAACAGCGCAGATATGAATCTTCTGGTGATCAATTTACTAAGAGATGCAGGAGTAAATGCCTACCCATTACTTGTGAGCACAAGAGATAATGGCAGGATCAATACTTTTTACCCGTTTATTTACCAGTTTAACAATGTGTATGTGGTAACAGAAGTTGATGGCAACCGTTATATACTGGATGCCAGTAATCCTCATAACCCTGCATTTATGGTTCCCTGGGATGTTCAGTTTACTGATGGATATTTGGTAGATAAAACAAAAGCAGGCTTTATTCCTCTTGCTGACACAAAACACCGGTTCAGAATCAGTGCCTCCATCTCAGCAGACCTGGATGAAAAAGGAATATTGAAATGTTCAGCTTACCTGCTGGCTTATGAATATGCAAAAAATCAGCGTCTTTCTTCATTTAATAAAGGCAAAGAAAAATATCTCACTGAATATTTTTCTGAACCACATCCTGAGTTCAAATTCGATTCTTTGCAGGTGAAAAATGAAGCGAATGATTCTCTGCCTCTTGAAAACCAGGTAAAATTCAATACACAACTTAACGCAAGCGGAGACTATTTCTTCTATTCACCAAACTTCCTTATGGAACTGGAGAAGAATGAATTTCTTTCCGATCAGCGGTTTACAGATGTTGAATTTGGTTTTACCCAATATTACACCATTGTTTCTACCATTCACTTTCCTGAAAATATGGAGCCGGAAGAACTGCCAAAGAATATTAAAATGATCATGCCCGATACAAGTATAGTGCTGCAGCGTTTCATGCAGAAAAACGAGAACAGTCTATCACTGCGTATTATACTTGAAATAAAACGTCCTACATACTATGCTGATGAATATGCTGATTTTAAAGAGTTTTATGCGCAACTGTTTGAACGCTTAAACGAGCAGATCGTGTTTAAGAAAAAAGCTAACCCAAAACCATGAGAAACATCCTTACGGTATTCTTCCTTTTCATTCAGCATATCGCTTTTTCACAAGGCCTGCTTACTTATTCATCGTTAACAATACCCGACAGTTTAAAGAAAGGTGCTGATGCGGTATTCAGACTGGATGAAACTGTAGTTGAAATCAACTCTGCGTCAAAATACACAGTCAGTGATCACAGGATTATTACCATTCTCAATAAAGACGGACTCAGGCATAGTGGCATTGTTTTCCTTACTGATAAATTAATAAAACTGGATGAAGCGGAAGTAAGAATTTACAATGACCTGGGACTTGAAATAAAAAAATACAGGAAGAAAGATTTTTCTGTTGTTGGCAACCCTTATGAAAGTTCACTGGCAACCGACAATAAATATTATTACCTTGAAGCTCCAATGCCGGAGCCTCCTTTTACAATTGAAGTAACCTCTGTAATAAAACTCTACGGTTATATCGATTTCCCCGATTGGAAATTTGGCTCGTCTGATGAATCATTTGAATTAAGCCGTTTCAAAATTGTTGTACCAACGGATTTAGATATTCGCTATAAAGCATATAATACAACGCTTACCCCTGCAGTTTCCACAGATGGAAATAATAAAGTTTATGAGTGGCAGGTTAAAAATCAAAAAATATTCCCGGCAGAAAGTAAAAGCTATGGATCTGTTTTAACAATTCCCAGGATAAGCATAGCTCCTAAGTATAAAAAAATGCAGACCGATACAAGATATGTAAGTATACAATTGGGAATCGGCGGATTGAAACCTTTTCCTGCATCCTTTGTTGAAGAGAAAAAGTATGGTGATTGTAAAGCACTGTCAAATTACATGAAACACCTTTTGAAAGCAGCAGGTATTAAGTCATATGCAGCTATCATTAAATCAGGAAAGAATGCCTATCCTGCAGATCCGTCCTTTCCAAATGAAGGCTTTGATCATGTAATACTTTGTGTGCCGAATGATAAGGATACAGTCTGGCTGGAATGCACATCTAAACTTCCTGAACCCGGCATTTTAGGAAACTTCACTGAAAACAGAAATGCACTGCTGATTACTGAAAACGGAGGGGTGTTGGTGAATACACCTGTAAGTAAAAGCTCAGACAATCAATGGCAGGCAAAAACTAATGTTGAACTGTTTGATGATGGCAGTGCATTTGTGAAAAGCCGCATTTTTGTATCGGGTGAATTCTGGGAATATATTTATGCCTATACTGATTCAAAATCAAAAGACGATATTAAAAAAGCGTTGGTGAATGTATTTGGTTATAAGGCCCCCGATGATTATGAATTAAAAATTGTAACTGATTCAGCTGACGGGCATGTAATACAGCTGAACATGGAATACAGGCAGTTTTTTGATTTCAAAGCCGGAGCAAAGCATTTTTTCCCCTTGCGCCAATACAAGCTGAATGATGAAACAATCAAAACAGCAGAAACAAGAAAGTTTGAATACCTCTTCGACTTTCCTTATATAAAATCTGATTCAACTGTTTATAAATTACCCGGCAACTTTAAGAAAGAAAACCTGCCACCAAATAAAGAAATTAAAAACAACTTCGTTTTCTATAAAACCGAAGTTCAGATAAACGAAACGGGAGATGAATTGAAAGTAGTAACACAACTCACATTGAACAAACATATTATACCTGCCCAGCAATACAATGAAGTGGCAAACAGTTTTGAATCGATCAAAAAAGATGAAGGCCAGAAAATCGTATTAAAGAAAGAATAAGCCATGGAAACCCATGGCTTAAATCAGCTTACTTTTATTCTGCGGTTCAGTTAAACTTTATGCGTTGAATTTTATGCTGATGATAACTGCCAGCGTAAAGAAGATCAGGAACACAATCAGAGGAATGTCTTTTCGGTTGTATACAACCTGAGTTTTTTCAAAACGTTTCATGGTTATTGGTTTTAAATTGGATAAATAAACAGTAGAGTACAAGATAAAACGTTTTTCCGGAAGTTTCATTGTTTCGAAGGCTAATTTCAGTGTTATCGCCTTTTTTTAACAGGCTTTCAACAGGAAATCAGTGAGTTAAGGCAGAACTACAGCTCTCTTCATCAGCCAGTCTGTCTGTAAATCACTGCCCAGAAGGAAGCTGTGTTCACTGAATTTCTCAAATCCCCAACGGGTATAAAAAGCAATTGCCCGTTCATTTTTTCCCCAAACACCAAGCCAGATCACCGCTTTATTTTGTTCTGCTGCAATGTCAATACACTTCTGCATTAAGGCACTTCCCACGCCTTTCCCAATTGCGGATGACAATGCATAAATGCGTGCAATTTCAATTGCATTTTCTTCTGCCAATATGTTCTCGCTGTTTTTTAAACGCATTCTTGCATAACCAGCCGCCTCATTATTTACATAAGCCAGTATGAAAATACCGTCAGCTTCTTCTACTTCTTTCGTCAATGCAGTTTTTGTAAACTGTTCGTTCAGGAAGAAGTCGATGTCTTCTTTTGTGTTGTCTTTTGCAAAAGCATCATAAAATGTTATGCGGCTCATTTCTGCAATCAGCTCAGCATCTTCGCTGTTTGCAAGTCTTATACTGATCTCATTCATTATCTTCTGTATTATTACTGAATTATTATGAATAGCCCGAAAATGATTTTATATTAAAGATAGTTCCTGTTGATTTCTTCTGAAACAAAAAAATTATCTTTAAACAGTTTTCATTGCCTTACTAACAAATACCAATACATGGACAGGAAATACTGGGAACGCATTGCACCGAACTATAACGTGGAAATATTTGATGTGTTACAAAATGACAAGTCGGGCAAAATTGTAACTGCCATTGAACGGATTGCATCCAAAGAAAAATCAGTTACAGATATTGGTTGCGCCATTGGCAAATGGATTCCATTATTAGCAACCGCTTTTAAACAGGTTATTGCAACAGACATTTCTGCCATTAATCTTGAACTGGCAAAGGAAAAATGTAAAGACTACCTGAATGTTGAATACCAGCGGATGGACATGAGTGCCGATACACTTACTGTTACGCCCTGCGATGTTGCTGTATGTATTAATGCCATACTTACTGATAATCTCAAAAAGCGCATCAATTTTTTCCAGGCACTGAATATCTGCTTAAATGAGGACGGCTATCTTATACTGGTAGTCCCCTCACTTGAATCAAAACTTTATACCAACATCATTGCCAACCGCTGGAATGTTGATAATGATAATAAAGAAAAGATAGAATCGGTTGAAAAAGCATTCGCCCTTGCAAAAAATATAAAACAGGGTGTAACGGATATTGACAATGTGCCTACCAAACATTACCTGAAAGAAGAACTGGAGTTATTGCTTACATTGGAAGGTTTTGCCGTTGAACAGATTGAAAAAATAAACTATACCTGGAAAACAGAATTCAACAATCCACCAAAATGGCTCACTGAACCTTTTCCCTGGGACTGGATGTGCGTTGCAAAAAAGAAATAAGACTTCACTTCCTGATTCCATAATGAATATTGAAGCGCCGCTTTATTCTAATAGAATTGAAGTTTACAGATACACATTTCTTTATTTCAAAAATCGGTTTCGTTTTTTACTTTTTTATTGCCGGGAATCTTTGAGGATTAGCTGCTTCACCCGTAAACCCGATAATATTTATTATGCGACTACTACTGCTTTCAATGGCATGTGCAAAATAATCGGGGCGGTTTGTGCCCCACTGAACAGAACTGTTTCTGATACTGACCAAACCTGCACCATCAATATAAAAACCTGAAGTGCGTCCTTTTACAAATCCATCCACTTCGCAGGGACGGCGGTCATATACTCCACCCGGCAGCGCAGTCGTTTTATTAATCATGACATCCACCTGGTCGAAAATGATGTTGTCAATTTTATCCTGCGATTCACCACTTACATAGATGCCGTTTTCACTGATGCATTTGATATTGCTGAACGTGATATTGCTCACTTGCCCCACTCTTCCTTCTGTGGCCCCTTTCGGAAAACGCCAGTTGGCATCTTTGTTATTTCCTTTTGCCCTACGGTAAGCAGTTACATAAATTGGTTCCGCTTTTCCCCACCACACATCACTGAACAAATGACTTTCAATAATCATGTTTGAAAAGACCACATCTCTTACCACCCCTTCATCTCTATGCTGGATACCAACACCACGGTTACTGTTTTTAATGATGCAGTTATTAAACAGCACCTGCTGAATTGTATCCATGTTTTCTGAACCAATCTTTATTGCACAGCTGCGGCTAGTCATGGTACAATTTGTAACAGTAATATTTTCACATTTTCCAAACTCTTCAAACTCTCTCCTGTTCTTGATACAAATACAATCATCACCACTTTCAATATAACAATCACTGATCCGTACATTTTTACTGTGGTCGAGATCAATACCATCGCTGTTTCTGACTTTTAAACTGTTCAGTAGTGTAATTCCTGCTATCAGCACATCATTACAACCAACCAAATGAACCGTCCAGTAAGCTGAGTTACCAATATGTACATCATGAATCCGGATATTGTTACCGCCAATGATTGTAAGCACATGCGGACGTGGATCAAACACATTGAAAGGTTTCAGCACATAAGAATCTTCCAGTTCATCGCCCATGAATGCAATGCCGTTTCCATCAATTTTTCCACTGCCGCTGATGGTGAGGTTCTGTATATTTTCAGCTCCAATCCAAATACTTCCTTCACCCGGGTTTGTACGGAATGCACTTTTTGTATAAAGCTTTTCATTTGCGCTTGCTTTTACCATTGCTCCACCTTCCACATGAAAATCAATATTCGATTTTAAATTGAATGGCCCAGCTATAAATGTAAATGGAGCAGGTACAAGTACTCTTCCTCCTCCTGCTATAGTACATGCATCAATTGCTTTTTGAATGGCAACAGCATCATTGGTTATACCATCTCCTTTTGCACCATATGTTCTAATGTTAAATACTTTTTGCGCTGAAAGTTGCAAGACTGTAGTTATTGTTACCAATATGCAGAGAATCTTTTTCATCTGTTCATTTTTTATTTGCCCGATAATCCCTTTGGCTGGTTACTCATTTTTGCTCCCCACTCTGAGGGTTGCTGCTGCAGCCATATTTCTAATTTACCTCCCTGTGCAATCATTGTATGGGTGATAAAATTCTGACTATACAATTTCCCATTCCATTGTACTTTGCTGATGTAAACCGCTTCAGAAGAATTTTTATGTGATATGATTTCGAATTTTTTTCCGTTGTTTCCGCTGATGCTTATTTTATCAAACAATGGAGAACTCAACAGGTATTCTCCTGAAACAGGATCAACCGGATAAAAACCCATCGCTGCAAAAACATACCAGGCACTCATCTGGCCAGCATCATCATTACCGCTCAATCCACCTGGTCCGTCTGTATATTCTTCCTGTAATATATTTCTCACAATTTTCTGCGTTTTCCATGGAGATGCAGTATAGTTATAGAGATAAGGAATCTGATGTCCCGGTTCATTTCCATGCCAGTACTCGCCTTTTGCAAACAAACTGTCTAATGAATTTTCAAAATTCTTTCTGCCGCCCATCAGGTTCGATAATCCCGGAATATCGTGCGGCACGTAAAACGTATACTGGCGTGCAGTGCCTTCTGTTATAAAAGCTTCCCGTTTATCCGGATTCAACTGTTGATAAAAACTTCCATCAGCATATTTTCCATTCATCATTTGTACTGATGGATCAAATACTTTTTTATAATTAAATGAACGTTGATATAACGCCTTGTAATCTTCCGTTTTCTTCAAACCCTTCGCTACAATGCTCAGTGCGTAATCATCATAAGTATATTCCAGTGTACGGCTTACCTGTTCTTTTTTATGAAAGGCAACCGGCACACTGTCTTCAAGTGGAATATAATTGTACTTTAAGTAAGAGATCATAGCTCTTCTTCCCGTTCCATTTACATAATCTGTTTCGCCTGCAACTGTAAATGCATTCTTACGCATCAAACGGTATGCTTCCTGTATATTATAATTGCGGATGCCCTTGTTATAAGCTGATGCAATGAATGCAGTAACATGATCGCCAATCATGGCAGAAGTATAACTGTTCCAGCAAGGAAAAATAGGTAACCATCCGCCCTGCTTCCCTTTTTCAATCATCGAGAAAACAAAATCATTTGTTTTTGAAACATCGAGTATCTCAAACAAAGGCAATTGTGCCCTGTAAATATCCCACATAGAAAAATCGTCATAATAATTCCGGTTTCCTGCATTCATTAACTCATTCTTTCCGGCAAATTTTGGATAGGTTCCATCCACATCATTATACAACCGGGGATGCTGCATGGAATGATACATAGCTGTATAAAAAATACGCTTTGCTTTTTCATCAGTTGTTTGTACGGTAATTTTTGACAGAGAATTTTCCCATTGCAGTTTAGCTGCTTTTAAAACTTCATTAAATTGCTTATTTCCAATTTCACTCTGCAGATTTTTCTTCGCTCCTTCCATACTGCTGAAAGAAGTTCCGATTCTTAAAATAAGTTTCTCGCCTTTATTTAGTTTAAAGCCCACATATGCACCAATTCCTTTTTGCTGCTGAATACTGTCGATTTGAAAGGTTTTTCCTTCTGCAAATGTTCCCTTTGAAACAATTGCTTTTTCAAACCTGACATAAAACCATCCGCTGAATCCTGCAGGTTGTCCCCAGCCCTGGTAAATGCGGTGAACAGGATTATAACCCCAAACAATTCCTTTTGCAGCATCAACTTTTACAAATCCCTTTTCATAATCGCTGTTAGGCATCAGAAGAACATACAAACTATCATCCTGTTTCATGGTAAACTGTATTATACCGCAGCGCAAAGAGGCAGTCATTTCAGAAGTAAATTCTTTCAGCTCAAGTTTATAATAAGCAGGTGTTACTGTTTCATTCTTATGCGAAAAAGGAGTTGCATAATTATTTGTTTTCAATTTTCCTGCAATCGGCATGACGGTGAAACTTCCATAGTCCTGCATGCATGATCCGCTGATCCAGTGTGTTCCCCGGAAGCCTGTTAGTAAACTGTCTTTATAATAGTAAGGCGGAATGCATTTTGTTTCTGTTGTTCTTGTTTGGGCAACCCATTGTGTCATGCCAAATGGTAAACCAACAGAAGGAATAGTGTTGGCATTTTTTTCACTTCCTGCTTCACTGTGTTTTAATGCTGCTGATGTAGTGGAAGGAGCTGTACCGGAATAAGGCTGCACATACTGTAACAGGTTTTGACTGAACGTTTCTTTGTGAAAAAGAACAATCATCAAAGCAACCAGTATCATTTTAATACAGATGTTCAAAATATTTCTATCTGCTGTATGGTTGAATTCCTCCATCATGAACTTAAACTCTATTTAGAACTACTATAATCTTTCTTTATACATTTCGCTACTTACCAGAACACAGTATACAATGCAGCCAGTATACCGCAAATAATAAAGGAACCCACAATAAAGCCCGGCGATACTTTAAATAAAGATGTATCCATTTCAATTACATGCTTATCACCTGCCGGTTTTGGTTTAATTAAACTGATAGCAACCATAATGATCACTACAGCAAAAAGGCAATCGTCATCCTGTCTAAAAAAGGATAATCAGGAAAAGCTCCGTTTGTCCATGTTGGTAAAAATTTCAATACAGTTGAAATAGGCACAGTCAGCAATGCACCAGCCAGACCGGCTGCTGCTGTTGTTCTTTTCCAGAACATTCCCAACAGGAAAATCGCCAATACTCCTGGAGAGAAAAAACCTGCATATTCCTGTATAAACTGGTAAGCCTGGTCTAAGGATTTTAATGCAGGTGCAACTATTGCAGCAATCAGCATCGAAATAATAACAGCCCATCTTCCGGTAAGTACCAGCTTTCTTTCAGATGCGTTCTTGTTAAAATACTTTTTATAAATGTCTAATGAAAAAATCGTGGAGATGCTGTTGGCCTTTCCTGCAAGTGATGCAACAATAGCAGCTGTTAATGCAGCAAAAGCAACGCCTTTTAATCCGGCAGGTAATAAATTCATTAATGTGGGATATGCATGATCAGGTTTTACCACTCCTGCATCAGCCATCTCTGTCTGAAACATTCCATTGTTATGCATCACATACATGGCAATACCAGGCAATACTGCAATTACAGGAACCAGCATTTTTAAAAAAGCTGCAAACAAAATTCCTTTACGGGCTGTTTTCAGATCAGCACCCAAGGCCCGTTGCACAATGTATTGATTGCATCCCCAGTAAGCCAGGTTATTGATCAGCATACCGCCAATTAAAACCGACAGTCCGGGCAATTCCATATAATGCGGATTGGATTTATCAAAGATCATGTGAAAATGTTCCGGCGCTTCTTTACGCAAAACGGAAAGCCCTTTCAATATATCTTTTCCAAATCCAAACTCCTCTGATAATAAGGTTAGAGATAAATATGTTGTTACTAATCCACCAATGATCAATACCAATACCTGGAATACATCTGTGTACCCAATTACTTTCATACCACCAAGTGTTACCACAATAGAGAAGGTACTGAGCCCTGCAATGCACCATTCAAAACTGATGGGCGCAAGGGATGAAATTGCCAATGCACCGAGATAAATAATGGAAGTAAGATTTACAAATACATAAACCAGCAGCCAGATCACCGCCATGATGGTACTCACTGTATCATTATACCGCTTGGCCAAAAACTGCGGCATAGTAAAAATCCTATTCTTCAGGTACATAGGCAGAATAAAGATGGCCACAATAATCAGCGTAGCTGCCGCCATCCATTCATACGTTGAAATAGCGAGACCCAATGCAAAACCTGAACCACTCATGCCAATAAAATGCTCTGCTGAAATATTTGATGCAATCAATGATGCACCGATTGCCCACCAGGTTAATGAACCTTCGGCCAAAAAGAAATCATTGGAGCTAGTGGTGGCTGCTTTTTTCTTTTTATAGATATAGATACCATACGCTGATACCAAGATAAAATATATAAAGAAGACAATATAATCAGCGATTTGTAATGTGTTCATTCCTGTGAAATAATTTACACTCGTTATTGATATTCTTTTTTAGAGTTGCCAACCTTTTAAAGGTTGGCAACTCTAAAAAACTAAATTTTTAAAAACCATTTTTTCTTATATAAAAAATACAATGCTCCAAACTGAATGACTGCCACACCCATCCACATCAATGCATCATGCCATACCTCAGGTGTTTTACTGTACAAACCATGAAACAGGAATGCCGAGGTTGATTCAAAGTTTACAACCCCGTGTGCTGCCATATAAATCAAAATAGAATTGCAACCGACCCATACAAATGGCATGCACCATTTTTTAAACCCTGCCACATCAATGATATAGTAAAAGATAGCCAGTAACAACACACTCCAGCCTCCTGCAAACAACACAAAAGAACTCGTCCACATACTTTTATTAATCGGGAAAACAATATTCCATACCAACCCAACTGACAGTAATACGAGAGCAGAAACAATTAACCAAAGTACTTTCTTAGCCGGAGCTATTTCGTTGTTACGCAAAAACTGTCCTGTAAAAACGCCCAGCAATGCTGTACCTACAGCCGGAATAGTAGAAAGTAATCCTTCAGGATCAAACGTAGTGTTATGAAACCTTCCCGGTAAAAAAAGCCTGTCAATATAACCTTCAAAATTACCTTCAGGTGTTAATACACCTGCGCCAAAACCGGGAACAGGCACAAGCATCATTACTGCCCAGTAAAAAAACAGCAATCCAAAAAACCAGATGATTTGTGTACGCAGTTTTGTATTTAAAAAAATGATGGCAGCAAAAAAACAACTCAAAGCAATTCTTCCCAGTACACTGGCAAATCTTGTATGTTCATATCCATTCCACTGAAACAAGCCGTTCACCACCATGCCAAGGAAAAGCAGGATCAGTGTACGTTTGATTAAAGAACGGTAAATGCTCTTCTTTGCTGCAGCAATTGTTAGCCCGGGTTTGTTCAGCTGATTACTGAATGAAAACGGCATGGATATACCGGCAATAAAAATGAACAGCGGAAAAATCATATCATAAAAAGTAAACCCGTTCCAAACTGTATGATGTAACTGATTACTGATGCCTGCAGCAATGCGTTCCCAAAAACTTAAATCACCGTTTGCTGCAATTTGCCAGTCAACCGGGTTACGGTATAAAGAATGCTTCTTCAGCACCACATTTGCAAACCCATGAAAAATCCCTTCACCACTGATAATCCAGAACATATCAAAGCCACGCAGTGCATCCAGTGAAAGTAATCTTCCTGCTGGTTTTTCTTTTGTGTTGGTTTGGTTCTGTTGCGTCATTTGTAATGAATGAAGTTGAGCGTATTTAACTGAAGGTAAGCTGATGTTTAAAAGGCGTCATTCCTGTTATATACACATGCATACCTTCAGTTCGTAAACTTCCGAAATGTGTGCTGTACTTCTCTCCTCCAAGGTCAGTAATTTTTTTATGTGCCATTACTCCGGGCCCAAACCGTATCACATCAGTACCCATTTCATATGAAGCAAAATCATTTGCTAAAAAACTGTTTCCATTTTCGGGTGAAGTAACACCGGTTAATTGTCCGCCTTCAGCAAAACAAAGTTCAATTGTTACAGGCACGTTAGCTTGTCCGGTAACACTTATATCTAATTGTACTGCTCCATTCGTTTCTGTAAATGTAATTCTTGTATCCTGTGTTTTCACATTACTTACCGGCCGCTTTTTAAAATCCATTTTATTCCAGAAACGTCCGTCAGTACTTGGCACCAGTTTATAATCTCCTTTACTGTTTCGCAGATTTTTTGGCAGTGGTTGATAATAAGGTGCAGTTAATTTCTTGTGCAGTATATATTTACTGCCATCCTTTTTCAATCCTTCGCTGTAAAAATATCCCATGCCAAAAAAAGAAGTTGAGAGCCGCATGTATTTTAAAATGGCATTGCCTTTACGGTAAGAAAAAAAGTTGGGGCTGCAGGAACGGCCCGATGCAATGATTAATGGCCAGTCAACACCACCAAATAATGTAGCAGTAGTATTGCCTCTTCTTATCCGCAGCAATTGTGAAGTGGTAAATAATTTTTCATATTGGTCTGAAGGTACGGCCTGTGCAGGTAGTGGTTTTTGCAATGTTACGTTTTCTAAAAAATGAAACAGGTCCTTCTTTATAATCTCTTCTTCAAAGCCTTTCATGTTTTCAATTTGCTGTGCAATGGCAGCAAATTTTTTATTGCCATCTTTAATAGCCATATAACGGTAATGCAAATAATAGCCCATCACATTTTTTGCCACCCATTGATCCTGCCTTCTTGAATCAGCTGTCACCATATCGCCATTGGGTTCCATATAATAATAGGTCATCTCCAGGTTCTTCCTTACAAAATCAAGCAATGCCGGCTTATTTAATAACCTCGACATGGTGATGAGTGAATTATCTTCCACTACTGCATAAATGCTTGCACTTCGTTCGGGATAATGCCCGTCAGCATCCATATAAATACCTTCAGCCAGCCATTCTTCAATACGTTCAGTATATCTTTTATTTGGATAAAGTGAATGAAGTCTTGCCAATGCCGCACAAATAACCCAGCGGTGATTGGGCGTATGCACACCTCCTGTTCTTAATCCTTCGCCAGCTTTCAACAAAATATTTTTGATGGCAGTATTTGTATGCTGTAATTCAGCTGACTTATCTTTTATCAAAATAAATGCAGCAGCTGAAAGTAATTCCACTAAAAAGCCGGTATCGGGAGGAGACTCCAGGTTGGCAATATTAACCGTACCATCTTCTGCCTGCTGACTTGCAATAGCACGGGTTAATAATTCCAGTTTGGGAATAATCAATGGACTGTGATAAAACTGCGAACCTGCTGAAGCATAAGCTGCAGACAAAGTTGCAAAATCATACCCAATCTTTCTGCTGAATACAATATTTCCTTCAGTTACTGTTTGTAATAAAGATGTAACCTGCAGATCATTGGCAGCTGTTAACCGTTTCATGATATCATCCGGTACTAAAAAACGATTGGCAGGTTCTGCTGCTGCTTTCAGTAAAGAAGAATGATTCAAAGATGCCAGCACAGTTAAGGCGGTCATCTTTATAAAAGATTTTCTTTTAATTCTTTTCATGCAAGATCGTTTTAAAACTATGCTGAATTATTGTTCTTACTTATCAATACTTGTGCTGTAAATAAGTTTGCCGTCAGCATCAATGGTTTGTACCAGCAACTGTTTGCCTGTAACTGAAAAAATCATAAACCCATATTCCGAAGCAACCATTTTAGTTTCGGGTGTTAAATGCACAGCTGTTTTTTCAGATGCTGCACCTGAAATAAAATGCTGTGTTTTTGTATCAGCCACCAAATGCTGCAGGCTGTGTTCATGCCCTGCTAAATAAACATCCACTCCGTATTTATCAAAGATGGGTTTTAACGAACGGCGAATAGCCTTTGTATCATAAGCATCTGTTCTGCCGCCGCCTGAATACATCGGATGATGACCCGCCACAATTTTCCATTTAATCTTTGGATCAGTATTACTGAGTTCTTTTGCGATCCATTTTTTTTGTTTGCTGCTATCCTGTGTTTTTACATTCGGCCCGTATTCCGTGTTAGAATAGAATTCCGGAATCAATGGATTGGTATCAATAAATAAAATCAAAACCTTACTGGAAGTATCACCTGGAATTGGAATCAATTTCGAATAATAACGGGCAGGCATCTTCCATCGGCGGCTGATCTTTGTATATGCCACCTGTGCATCGGGGTTACTTTTGTAATCATGATTACCCAATACAGGATACCAATCCCATTGCAACGAAAAAGCAGTGTAAATATCTTCAAAAGAATATCTCCACAATGGATCCTGTTCACTGATAACACCACTGGGATAAAAATTATCACCTGTTGCAATAATGAACTGCGCTTTTATTTCAGCTGCTGTTTTACCCATTTGCACAGCTACCTGCTTTTGATGATCTTCTCCATTTCTTCCCCAATCACCCATCGCTATAAAGTTTAATGCAAAGGAGTTGGCAGAAATCTTTGGAGATTGAATATAATTCAGGCTGTCTTTAATTAATACCTGTGCAGTAACCGAAGCATTAATTAAACCTGAGTACAATAAAACGATCATCAATTTACGCTTCATGCTGAACTATTTTTCTACAATTTAAAATTAAAACCCGAAGTATAGACTCCGGGTTTAGATGTACTGCTAATATGAAAAAAATCAGTATCCTGGATTCTGAACCAATTTAGGATTTGTGTTCATTGCCGCAGTTGGAATTGGGAAAATACGACGATAAGTATCTGAATTGGTTTTGAAGCCATACGATGTTTCATAATTACCAAAACGTATCATATCATTTCTGCGCCAGCACTCCCATGAAAACTCACGTGCACGTTCAGCATACAAATCGTCAAGTGTTACTGAAGTCCATGCAGCCGAAGTGCTGCGATTGCTGCGTACCATATTTGTAAGAGAAAGAGCTGTGTGGCTGCTTGTTGCCGTACCACCTCTTAAGATAGCTTCTGCTTTCATCAGGAGAATATCTGAATAGCGGAATATCGGTGCATCATTACTTTGATTACGGCTTGATGAATTTGCATCAGGTGCAAACTTGACATTGCGGATACCCATGTTCCATGCAATTTCATCGTTGCCTAAATCGATGGAAGTAGGATTCAAACGTGCAGAAATAACTGAATCAATATAGAGTTGATACGTATAGTTATCACCACCATCGGTGCCTGTATAAAACTGATCGTACCCTTTTTTAGTGGTTTTTACCATAATCGGACTGCCATCGGGCCAGAATTGATTGCCGACCAGCCATTGATTATTTCTGATATCATTAGCGTCAGCTTTAAAATAACTATTATAAAAACTGGATAATGTAGCACGGGGCCGCTGGGCTTTGCATTGATCAAACCATTTCCGGAAGTTTGATTCAAAATGATTTGATTGAATGAATAACTGCCCGGTGTACTTCCTGAATAACGATACTTTATGCCGAGGTTACGGTTAAGATCGTAACGGCCATGAAATAAATAACCATTGCTTGTAGAAGGATCGTAGGGGATTGCAAAAATAAACTCCTTAAATGCGGGGCCGTTTGTGGGCGCAAATTGATTGAGGTAAGTACTTCTTCCTTCAACTGCAAAGTTTCCGGAACTGATGATTGCATCACAAGCTGCAATAGCTTCATTGTATTTAGCAGTGCCTGCATACACTTCTGCATTCAAATAAAGTTTTGCCAGCAGCGCATTGGCCATCCATTTTGTTACTTTACCGTAAGTGCTGCTTCCTGTGGCCGTTTTTAAATAAGGAAGCGCAGCTTTTAATTCAGATTCTACAAAACTGAACACCTGTGCACGTGTAGCTTTTGCCTGCACACCAGGGCTTGGATAAATCGTATCTAAAGGCACATTACCAAACATATCCAGCAGTTCCCAATAAGCAAATGCTCTTAATGTTTTCAATTCTGCAATTGCTGTATTTTTCGAATCGCCCTCCGGTGCACTTTTGAAAATATACATTGTTTGGTTACAAAGACCTACGATTGAATTAGCATCATTCCAAACTGTTGTTATCCAGCCATGATCTTTGTTCCAGTCGTGACGGTGCAGTTGAATATATCCTTGTCCATCGAACCAGTTACCGCCATATACTGGCAGTATGGCTTCATCCGAGCTGATTTCCTGTGCAAACCAGTAACCAAGAGAATAGTGTCCACGCAAGCTTGTGTAAATGGTACCCATCACCGACTGAAATTCGGCGTCTGTCTTAGGGAATACATCTTCTGTGTAAAGTGAATTGGGCTTCACCTCAATTTTGTGGCAGGAGCTCATTATAAATAAGCCGGCTGCTATCACTATTAGAAATTGTTTCAAATTCTTATTCATAAAATGTTTTTTAATCGTTAAAAACCAACTGATACACCTAAAAGAATAGTGCGTGTTTTTGGATAGAAACTATTGTAGTCTACACCTAAAGATGCACCGCCCTGGTTAATTTCAGGATCGATTCCTTTGTACTTTGTAATTACAAAGAGGTTGTTTACTGTAGCATAAAACCGTAACATACTGATGTATTCGTTTTTGATATTGAAACGATAACCTAAAGTTGCATTGTCGAAACGCAGGTAAGAACCATTCTCTACGTAGCGTGATGAAAAGTTGTTGTTACGTGAATCAGTTCTTTTATCATCGGCTGCATAAGGACTAATATTGGTTTGCCCTGCAGTTACTACATAAGAAAGATCTGCACGGGTTGCATTAAATATCTTATTACCAAGCACACCCCTTACAAAGAAATTGAGGTCGAAGTTTTTATAACGGAGAGAGTTGTTCCATCCAAACATCAGTTTAGCATGCGGACTGCCCAGTGAAAAGTAATCTGTTACATTAGAAGGGCTTGTTGTTGTTGTTTTGTCTTTCTTATAAAACAACGAATTACCCGAACCATCCTTTCCTGCGTACTGGAACGAATAAAACTGACCTAATGGACCGCCTACTGCCAATATCTGAAGACGACTACCGGTGGTGCCGGGTCCGTCAATTTGCGTATAATAAGTAGAATCAGCATTTACACCATATTGTTCCGGTCCTTTTAAATCCAATATTACATTTTGGTTAGTTGCCAGGTTTAAACCTGTATTCCAGCTGAAGTTCTTTTGGCTTACTGCATTTACATTTACACTAAACTCAATACCACGGTTTCTGATTTTACCCACATTCAACCATAAGAAACCACTTGGGTCAATCGATTGTGCTACGGCATAAGGGAACACCATGTTGGTAGTGGTTTTTTCATACAAATCGATCGAACCGTTGATTTTTCCTTTCAGGAATCCATAATCCAAACCAATGTTTTTGGTAGCTGTAACTTCCCACTGCAAATCGGGGTTAGAACCTTGAGAAGATCTGAACGATGCTGCAAAAACACCGTTGTTATAATAAGTACCCGATTTACTGTAAAGGCGTTGAGCATTATACGCACCCAGGCCAAAAGCATTTCCTGTTTCACCATAGCTCACTCTCAGCTTCAGATCGTTAATGAAAGCGATGTTCCTGATAAAATCTTCTTCAGAAATACGCCATGCAACACTTGCAGCAGGGAAATAGCCCCACTCTTTATTTTTACCAAATACAGAGCTGCCATCTCTTCTAACAGAAGCCTGTACCAGTATCTTTTCATTAAAATCATAGTTAACACGGAAGAAGTCGGAGATGAAATTTGTTTCCTCATAAACAGCTCCGCCATAATCTACTGCAAAACCATTTACTGTTTGGTAGTTACCAAGACCCAAATTTGTATATCCTGTATAATCGTTTACAAAATTAGTCTGGCTTGTTTGCAACCCATCGTTGTTGGTATTTTTTTGCCAACTGTGACCCAACACAGCCTTGATGTTGTGTGCTCCAAATTTTTTACCCCAGGTTAAATAAGATTCCAATGTTTTAGAACTGCTTTGGTAATAGCCTCTGTAGGCAAGACCATTGGAATAAAAATTACGCAGACTGCGGCCACCACCCGGATCGCCATTGGTATAAAAACTTCCTGTACTGTAGTTACGTGAATAGTAACTGTTATAATACTCTCCATGCAGCCAGGTACCACGCTGGTAAGCCAGGTTTACATTAGCCGTTAAATTAAAAGGCAGTTTAGCTTCTGCTGTAAAATTTCCCTGCAATGAACCGTACTTGGTATCATCAAGCGCATTTTTGATAATGGACACCGGATTAAAATACTGGGTATTATTTGGGTTTTCAAAAAAAGTACCATCGGCATTATATACCGGCGACATCGGGTTGAATTTTACTGATTGCTGAAACACCATGTTCTGTAAAGGAACGTTGGAAGCTTTGCTGCTGCTGCTCATAATGTTCAAACCCAAAATCAATTTGTCGTTTAATGCATGGTGCTCCGCACTGATTCTGCCAATTACCCGTTCCAAACTACTTTGCAACATGATACCGTCTTTTTTCAGATAATTTAAGCTTGCGCTGTACATACTTTTATCTGTACCGCCACTGAAAGAAAGATTATGATTATGAGATAAGGCTGATTCTTTTTGCACAGCCTTCATCCAATTGGTATTGGCACCTTTATCGTCGTTCGTGCTTGGCGTAAAATTATTTTTTTGCGCATATGCTCTTAACTGATTTGCATCCATTAAATCTAAACTGCTGCTTACACTTTCAAAACCCACATAGCCGTTATAAGCGGCTTGCAGTTTGCCTTTTTTACCTTTCTTGGTAGTAACCATAATAACACCGTTACTTGCTCTGTTACCATAGATAGCCGTTGCAGATGCATCCTTTAAAATGTCCATTGAAGCAATATCATCCGGAGCAACAGCATTAATATCTGCACCTGGTATTCCATCAATAACATAAAACGGGCCTTGCGGACTGTTTACGGTTGAAGCACCACGAAGAATAACAGCAGCCGGGCGGTTAGGATCACCACTGGCTGTAATGTTAAGACCTGGTACTTTACCTTGTAACAACTGGGCCACATCGCCAATAGCACCACGATTGAGATCTTCTGGTTTAATAGAAGTGATGGCACTGGAAACTGTTCTTTTAGAAGAACGACCGTAGCCCACCACCACTACATCTGTTAATGCACTGGCAGCTGATTCCATTGTAATATTATATACTGAAGTACCTGTTACGGCAACTTCTTTTGGAGCAAAAGAAACGAAACTGAATACCAGTACATCGCCCTGTTTTGCTTTAATGGAAAACATACCTGCAGCGTTTGTAACAACTGCGGTTGATGTACTCTTTACAGCAACTGTTACACCGGCTAAAGGATTACCGGAATTATCGGTAACCTTTCCACTAACGTCTTTTGTTCCTGTTGGTTGTGCCAGCATTACTACCGGCAACAATAAAAAGATGGCAAGGATTTCAAAAGCCTTCTTTTTCAGCATTTTTAAATGAAGCAATCTCATAATCGGTTTTTTGGGGTTAATCGAAAAAGTTGTTTATGTTAAACTTGACTTTACACTTTCTGGCCCTGGCAAATAATAGTCAGAGTTAATACGGAGTTTAAAATGCCAATGGTATTAACTCAGAACTTTAATGTTTCAGGTAAAAACTTTCTTACCAGGTTTTCATAGTAAGGTTTTAATTCCTGCCAAACGGGTACTGTCGGGCTTTTGGAATACAAATCGTAAGGATTAAACAGGTTTACCCATTTCAGCATATCCCTGTCGTGGTCGTCGAGGAGGTATTCATATTCCCCTTCTCTGTGCCAGGCATAAAAGGAGTGATAGCGCAGCATGTATAAGCCCGGTTCGGGTAAATAATTTTTCAGCATCTGATACACATATTCATCATGGCCCCAGGACATATGAACATTCCGCAATCCACAGCCTTTGTTGTAAACCCCGAGTGGAGTATTGTAAGCAGGGTTATTATAATCCGGATTATCTTTAAAAAATTCAGGATAAACTACTTTATCAGAGTAGGCGCAACCTACCGGGAACGTATCGCCAACAACAGCCCACTGAGGTTCACCAAAAAGACAAAGCACTTTTCCCATATCATGCATCAGCCCGGTAAGCACCATCCAGTCTGGATGTCCATCCCGTCTGATAGCTTCTGAAGTTTGTAGTAAATGCTGAAACTGATCCAGGTCTGTATCAGGATCAGAATCATCAACCAGCTGGTTCAGAAAATCAAAAGCACTCCATAAAGGCATCTCTTTTTTATCGAACTTGAGAAAATATTCCTGCTTTTGCTTAACGAAATCATATGTCTGGTAAGTATGATTCAACCGGTAGAATTCCTTTACAGAATCTCTTGCGGGATCTTCATAATTGCGGTATTCGGTGGTTGATTTTGCAGTGGCAATAGATTCGGGATCTGGATAACGCTCCAGTACATCTTCTTCCCATTGATCAAGACTGCTTAAAGGATTCACCTCACTTTCAGTGAAGTGTTTGTTTATTGGCTCCATGCAATCGAATTTGGCTTGTTACTTGTTTCGACTGTAAATTGATTTTTTTTAAGTACACTTTTGCAAAAAGCCATAGCTTTATTTACGAAAACGTTTTCGTAATGAAGCAGCATTTCGCCTGAAAAACAGTCATATAAGTATAGCGAAAGCGCTGAAACTGAACTAATGAAAAAATAAATATCAAAGAACTGGCTAAGCTGGTTAACCTGTCTATTTCAACTGTATCAAAAGCGCTGCGGGATAGTCATGAAATAAGTGAGCACACAAAAAATACTGTTTTAGAAGCTGCAGAAAAATTTGGCTATTCTCCTAACCCCTATGCAAGCAGCTTACGTAAAAAGAAAAGTAAAACTATCGCCGTTATTCTTCCTGAAGTAGCCGACAATTTTTTTTCGCTGGCAATTAATGGTATTCAATCAGTAGCAGAATCAAAAAACTACCATGTACTGATTTATCTTTCACATGAAAAACTTGAAATTGAAAAAAACATTGTTTCACATTGCTGCAGTGGCAGGGTTGATGGTGTTTTAATTTCCATATCAGATGAAACAACCAATGCAGATCACATCCTTAAGTTAACAAATGAAAAAATTCCCTTTGTTTTCTTCGACAGGGAATTTGAGTTTGCTGATACAGCTAAAGTCATCACAAATGATTTCGAATGTGGCCGGCTTTCTGCAAAACATTTAATCGAAAAGGGCTGCAAACATCCTGTATTTTTATCCGTCTCTTCTTCCCTGCCGATTTGTACAAAAAGGGCCGAGGGATTTAAATCAATAATTGCAGAAGCCGGAATAGATATAAGCAAAGAAGATCCGGTTATTTATTGTTCAGGAAGCCCTGAACAAACTTTCAGACAGATTAAAGAACTGCTGTCTAAAAAAAATCATGCAGATGGAATAGTTGCTTCAGTAGAAAGATTAGCCATGCAGATTTATCTGGCAAGCCTTGAATCGGGTGTACGTATTCCTGAAGATTTAAAAGTAATCGCTTTCTCCACACTTGAAACAGCGCCGATCCTCAACCCATCGCTTACCACTATTACACAACCGGCCTTTGAAATTGGTAAAACAGCTGCTGAACTTCTGTTTAAAATGATTGAGAAAAACAATCATACACTCATGAACAATACAACAGTTGTCTTGTCGTCTGCATTGATTGAAAGAAATTCAACCTCTCTGGTTAAATAATAAGTCCTGCCGATGTTGAAACAGCTTATACTTACTTGTTAAGCCAAACTTTTATGTAACGCATATTCAACGCCACGCAATTCAGCGAGGCCACGCAATCTTCCAATGGCTGAATAACCGGGATATGTTTTTTTATTGAGATCATCGAGCATCTGGTGGCCATGATCAGGCCGCATGGGAATAGAAATATTTCTTCTGCGTTGCAGCAGTACCACTTCTTTAATTACTTCATACATTTCTGTGTCACCAGCTAAGTGATCAGCTTCATAAAAATTTCCTTCTGCATCACGCTTGGTATTACGCAAATGAAGAAAGTGAATATGATCACCAAAACGTTTGAGCATTTTCGGAATATTATTATCGGCCCTGGCACCAAATGAACCGGTGCAAAAACAAAAACCATTTGCCGGCGATGGAACTGCTTCAATTAAATCAGCAGCATCCTGTTCTGTACTCATGATTCTTGGTAAGCCCAGCACTGAATACGGAGGATCATCAGGATGAATCGCCATCTTCAATCCACATTCTTCCACAACAGGAATAACCTGATTCAAAAAATAAAACAGATGCTCCTTTAGTTTTGCAACATCTATGCCCTGATACTTCGTTAACTCAGTTAATACCTGTTCAGGTGTAAATGCATCATCGCTTCCGGGCAATCCCAACATCATGTTGTTGAAGAGCTTTGCCCGTTGCTCTTTCGTCATTGCAGTAAAACGTTCTTTTGCCCTTCCTGTTTCTTCGGCTGAATAATCATCAGCAGCGCCGGGCCGTTGCAACAGGAATAAATCAAAAATTACATAATCAACCCTGTTGAAATATAAAGCCGTACTGCCATCAACCATGGGGTATGCAATATCAGTACGAAGCCAGTCTAACACCGGCATAAAGTTATAGGTCACTACTTTTAAACCACAGGCAGCTACGTTACGCAGACTTGCTTTGTAATTTTCAATATGATACATGTAATTGCCCGACTGCCGTTTAATATCATCACTCACCGGAAGACTTTCAATCACTGTCCATGTCATTCCTGCATCTTCAATCATTTGTTTACGGATGAGAATTTCATCAGCTGTCCATATATCCCCAACAGGTATTTGGTGCAGGGCAGTAACAACACCGGAACATCCTGCCTGGCGTATATCAGATAAACTTACAGGGTCATTTGGCCCGTACCATCTCATAGTTTGATGCATCAACATAATCTTCTGTTTATATTTATTCTGTGAATCATTGACCAGGCAAAGATACCTGAAATGAAACAACAGGCTGTTCTGTACATTTCTGAACCGAACCGGCCTGTTGCTTCAACTATACAAATTCAATAAACGGCTTATCAGATATAGCGGTTGACAATATTTTCCAGGTATTCCTGTTTACCGCTTATAACAGCAGGCTCTCCATTTTCAACAGCATACGCTCTCAGATCTTCAAGAGATAATTTGCCGTTTTCAAATTCCTTTCCTTTGCCACTGTCAAAAGAAGCATAACGCTCTGTTCTGATCTTTTTGTAATCTGATTTCTGCAGAATATCATCTGCAACAATCAATGAACGTGCAAATGCATCCATACCACCAATATGTGCATAGAACAGATCTGCAGGATCGGTACTGTTACGGCGGATCTTTGCATCAAAGTTAATACCACCTCCTGCAAAACCACCTGCTTCAATAATCACCAGCATTGCTTCAGCCAGTTCATTAATGTTATTGGGGAACTGATCTGTATCCCATCCGTTTTGATAATCGCCACGGTTGGCATCCATTGAACCGAGCATGCCAGCATCAGCTGCTACCTGTAATTCATGCTGGAATGTATGACCTGCAAGTGTTGCATGGTTTACTTCAATATTAATTTTAAAATCATTCAGTAAATCATACTGACGTAAGAAACCAATTACTGTTTCACTGTCATAATCATACTGATGTTTACTTGGCTCACATGGTTTTGGTTCGATAAAGAAAGTTCCTTTAAAACCATTTTTTCTTGCATAATCTTTTGCAGCATGTAAGAACCCGGCTAAATGTTCTTTCTCTCTTTTCATATTGGTGTTGAGCAGACTCATATATCCTTCTCTTCCGCCCCAGAACACGTAGTTCTCTCCACCCAAAGCAATAGTTGCATCTAATGCAGCTTTCACCTGTGCCGCACCATGAGTGAGTACATGAAAATCAGGATTGGTGGAAGCACCGTTCATATAACGACGGTTTGAAAATAAATTGGCAGTAGCCCACAGCAACTTAATGCCACTTGCTTTCTGCTTTTCTGCAAAATATGCTGTGATAGCTTGCAGCCTGCGGTCGTTTTCATTGATATCATTTCCATATTCAACTGCATCCACATCATGAAAACAATAAAAAGGTAATCCGAGCTTGGTCATAAATTCAAAGGCAGCATCAGCTTTATCTTTTGCTTTTTCAACTGCATCTGATTTTTTGTCCCATGGAAAAATATGGGTCGGTTCGCCGAAAGGATCAGCACCACTTCCAACAAAGCTGTGCCAGTAGGCGCATGCAAAACGGAGCCACTCTTTCATGCTTTTTCCTGCTACTACCCTGTTTTCATCATACCAGCGAAAGGCTAAAGGATTATCTGATCCTGTTCCTTCAAATTTAATTTGCGGAATGCCTTTAAAAAATTCTGTTTGTCCTGTAATTACATTCATGGTTTTCTTCATTTATTTGCAGCAATTGCTGCAGGATTGTTTATGACTAAGATTATTTAACTCAAACTTTTTTCAAGCAATACTTTCCATTGCTCATATAATTCATCATACTGTTTTGCTGATGTGCCCGGTTCAATAGTTGCCAATGGTTTTGTATGCACAAATGCTTCTTTGGCCGTTGCATAAACCTTTGCACCAATTCCTGCACCAATAGCGGCACCTACACTTCCATCACAGTTATACAGATCAACAGGAATATTTAAGGTATTTACAAAACTGTTTGTAAATACATCGCTTAAAAACATATTGGCCCTTCCTGCACGGATGATGGAAGGATTCATTTTGTTTTCTTTCATGATATCCAGCCCATAACGGAACGCTAAGGCAATTCCTTCCTGTGATGCCCTGTACAAATGTGCGTTTGTATGAATATTGAGATCAAGATTATTTACATGTGCCCCTGCGATTTTATTTTCCAGCATTCTTTCTGCACCATTTCCGAAAGGAAGAATAAATAATCCATTACTGCCCACTGCAATTTTCTGCGCTGCATCATTCATTTGCTGATAGGTTGGATTACCTGTTGCATTTTTCATCCAGCGGTTGAGGATACCAGTTCCATTAATGCATAACAGTACACCCAGCCTCTTTTGATTTTTTGTATGATTAACATGTGCAAATGTATTGATCCTTGATTGCGGGTCAAATGTCAACTGATCACTTACACCATAAATTACACCACTTGTTCCTGCTGTTGCGGCTACTTCACCCGCTTCAAGCACATTCAGAGATAATGCATTGTTGGGCTGATCACCTGCCTTGTAGGTTACAGGAATGCCTGCTGTTAATGATAAAGTTGATGCAATGGACGCACTGAGTTTTCCATGCTCTGAAAAAACATCTTTGATTTCAGGGATAATGGATTTGCTGAACCCGAAATAATCAAACACATCCTGCGATAATTCGTTTTTTACAAAATCCCAGAATACGCCTTCAGATAAAGAAGATATACTTGTTGTTAACGTACCTGTAAACTGCAATGCGATATAATCCCCGGGCAACATTATCTTGTCAATCTTCTCATACAACTCCGGTTCGTTTTCTTTTACCCAAGCCAGTTTACTGGCTGTAAAATTTCCGGGAGAGTTTAATAAATGCTGCAAACAGGTTGATGGGCCGATTTCATCAAATGCTTTATTACCGATTTCAACAGCACGGCTATCGCACCAGATGATACTGTCTCTTAAAATATTTCCTTTTTTATCAACCGTTACCAATCCATGCATCTGGTAAGAAATACCGATAGCTTCAATTTCTGCTGAATGATATTTCTTTGTTGCGTTTGCTTTCAGAATAGCCTGCTGTGTATGCTCCCACCACATCGATGGCGACTGCTCGGCCCATCCAGCCTGCTTTGAAATAATTTCTGATTCCGTTTCAGGATACGACGTGGATACAATACACTTTTGAGAATGTGCGTCAACAACAGATACTTTTACAGATGAGGTTCCAATATCAATTCCAAGTAATAACATAATTGTCAAAATTACGGTTTAGAATGATTAAATAGAGGGAGAATGAAAACATTCCCCCTGTTTTTGATTGCTAATGACCCTAAACAAACTAACATGATAATACTATTTTGATTACTCATTAAGAATATGATTTACTGATCAACCTTTGCAGGAGAATCATACAACCTTACCTTCTGTATCTGCCAATTGCCGGTTGCAATTCTCACATGTCGGCCCTGATGATCCTCATCTCCATTCAACCTGAGCAAAAAATTCTCTTTCCCAGCTTTTATTTCAATTTCATCGACAGCTAAAAGGTTGGTGACTTTGTTTTGATCCTTATTTTCAAATGTTATCACAACACCTGTACCTGCAACAATGAATTCCTTTTCAGTAAGCTGAATGATCATAACACCGGAAGATGGCCAGACTGAATCCTTTGCACCTGCACTCCATCCCATGGTGTATTCATGACTAACCTTAAGCATATAATTTCCCATTTGCAATTGCTGGGCGCCATCTTTTTTATCTACCAGCAAGCCATCATAGCTGAGCCATTTCCTATTGAATAGAATTTCTGAAACCTGATTAATGATATCATAACTTTTACCTAATGCTTCCTTTACTTTACCATCGGCATTTTCAATTGAAAAGGGAGAAAAGCCCAACGCCTTATAGTGACCAATAATAAAAAATGCTTTTGCAGCACAGGATTCATCAAGCTTCATTTCCGGAACAAAGAGTGGATTGCCATTTGTTGTATACAAATCGCACCAGTATTTTGTATCGGGGTTATAAAAATCTGGTGACAACATATCTAACGATGTTGCTGCTGCCTGCCATATATCCATGATATGAGGCAAAGGTCCGGCACTTGGATATTCACCGGGACGCTTTCCCGGTCTTGGTAAAGCTGCATTCACAAACATGGGAAGATTATATTCCTTTTTCCCTGCGGCTGCAACTTCATTTGCATATTTTGCATAATACCATGCCTGGAAAATTTCATCTGCTCCATCACCTTCGCCAAAAACAGTTGCCCATGTACCATTTTGTTTTGATCCATACTGCTGCCATTTTTGTTTCAGTTCCGGCAATAACATGTCTTTGTTTTTCTGCAGATAAGTCATGAGCTCCGGCGGAACGTTTTCATTAAAATAACTGTTTGCTGTTTTGGAAATTTCTCTTGCAGTTGTAAGCATCCCAATTTCATTTTCCACCTGAACCATGATAACCGTTTTTTGCTGAACATCTGTTTCCCTGATGTGTTTCATTAAAGCAGCAAATGCTTTCTTATCGGCTTCAAGTGTTTCCTTTCCAAAAACAGAAAATATTTCATGACTCCTTCCATTGCTATCAACGGTTCTTGGAAATCGTTTTGAATTTGTTTTCATCCACGAAGGGGCGTAACAACTCATACTGTTTTTCCATGAACCGAACCAGAGAAGCACAAGCTTCATGTCATTTTTTCTTGCTTCGGTTATCATTCCATCAACCAATGAAAAATCAAATTTATTTTCTTCCGGCTCCAGGAACTCCCAGTAAACAGGAGCAAGTACCGTATTGAGATTCATTGATTTTATCTTAGGAAAAAATGGTTTCAGATACTCCATGTTTGAGGCGATGGAATTTCCCAACTCCCCTCCTAATACGATAAATGGTTTCCCGTTTATAATTAACTGAGAAAAATCACGGACTTTTTTCAATTGCACTCCTGAAACATCAGTTTGTGAAAATGCAACTGAAGAACCAATCAGCAACAAAAAGAATAAAAACCTCTCTTTCCTGTTCATATTACTGTGCATTCATTTTTTAATCAGCATCAGATAATTCCATTGCCATTACTGCTCCACAAAAGTAACTACACTTTTAGCCGGCAGCGTATATGCAAAACTGTTGCCGGTAACTGTTACTGCTGAACCCTGTTCCACATTTTTTGAAGAGGTGGTTACATAAGGAATAACTGTTGCAGCTGAGGCATCCTGAAAAGTAATCGTTTGCTTTACATTATAATCGCCCCGGTTGATAAGTACCAAAACTTTTTTAGTGCCGTTTTTATAAGCTGATATTAATACATCTGTTCTGCTGTTTGTACCTGTACCCAATCGCACTGCACCCGGTTTTATAAATCTTGCAAAATGCGACATAATATAGCCTCTTTGAGTAACAGCTCCATCCTGTCCTATGAGGCCATAAAACCGCTTGCCATACCACCAGATATAAGCATTGAAATTTGCTTTTGTAAAACAATCGTGTATTTCAATTGCTGTATTCATATTAGCTGTGTAGTTAGTCAGCGTATCTAAATGCTCCGTCATCCAAACTTCTTTACCCAAAGTTTTGGCGGTTGCATTTTCAACAATTCCACCACCATACAAATGTGTACCTATAATATCCAGGTTTGCAACAGCACCTGCATCATTTAAAATGGTATTCAGATGTGTTTGATTATTATTCACCAGTTCAGGAGCCATTAAACGGGTGGCAGTAACTGCACTCCCATGATTTTTTAAAAAGTCTCTCATTTCAGTTGCAGTCCATGCACAGCCTTCATAGCTTGGTTCCCAATCAGGTTCGTTCTGTACTGAAACAGCTTCAAGTGAAGCACCATTGGCCGCCATATATAAGGCAAAATCATTTAAATATTTTGCGTAGGCTGCAGCACTGTCTGCAATCAATTTTCCGCCAGTGCCAATAATACTGTTATTTGTTTTCATTCTTGCCGGCGGGCTCCAGGGGCATGCAAATACTTTTGCCCCACGCTGTATAGCTGCCTTGGCATAACTCAGTTCTGTTGCACGCCACGCATCATCCGAAGCAATTCTGATTCGCAATATATTCAACCCTACCTGCCCGCTACCGGAACCAAAAAGCTTGTCAAATTCTTCAGAAGTTAATGCACTTGTATTTGGCGGAGTAAAAACGGTGGCACATCCAAAACCCTGAATTACCTGTTTGCTGTCGTTTCCTAAAATGGTAACTGCTGCATCTACCGTAGTGGTTGTATTACCACCTCCTGTATTTTTATTCTTGTCTTTCTTACAGGAAAGCAATAGCAATACTAAAATTGAATGCAGTAAAATATTTTTAATCTTCATGAAAATAAAATTTACACTCTGCCTTTTTAAAGTAAGGTGCACTTGTTATGATCAACCTTTATTTACACCAGCTTATAACTACTTTATTTGTAAATCAAGTCATTACTTTAATCCATCCCTGAATTGAGTATAAGCCGGCTTTTTATTATAGCCTGCATCAAACAAACAGGGAAAATCAAGCTGTCCCATGCTGGTAACTATCCAACTGTCTGCATCTGTAACATTCCATACAGTAATACCATAGCGTTGAGCGGCTGGCACATTATTCTTATAGGATTGAGCTACGTATTTATATTTCTGTGCCTGCTGATCAAGTAATGCCGGAGTGGCCGTAAAAGGAGTGGCATTACCGGGATTAATTCTGATATCCAGTTCCGATACATGCACTTTTAATCCTGTGGCAGCCAGTTGAGCAAACATATTGTCAATACTTGCATTCGGTGTATTTATGCTGATATGCATTTGCGTAGCAATACCGTGCACAGGCACAGAAGCAGCCTTCAGCTGGTTCACCAGCGTTATCATACCACTCAATTTTGACGGACTTGATTCAAGATTATAGTCATTGATAAATAATACAGCATCGGGATCTGCCGCATGAGCATAATTAAATGCATCTGCAATATATGATGAGCCCAGAACCGCATACCAATAGAAAATATCGTTAGCACTGGTTCCTGTACGGTAATTACCAGCCTCGTCAATAACTTCGTTCACCACATCCCATGCCTTTACTTTTCCTTTATATCGTGTAACAAGTGTGGTAATCCAGTCCTGCATAGCATTTTTTACCAGCGTAGGATTGAGTACACTACCAGCCTGCATTACAGATAAATTATCTATATAAAAATCGCCTGCAGTGGGAAAATGAAATTTTATTGACACAGCATTTTCAGTTGGCGTAAATGGAAAAGAATACTCAGTCCAGCTTGTCGTTAATGTTTGATTTTGCTGGGCATAAAAAGATGAGCCCTGCACCACTACCCGAAACGACTGGCTTGCAGATGCCGCTTTTGCCCAAAATTTTAATGTGTAGGCAGCATTACCTGTAACATTTATATTGTCTGAATATAACTGAATGCTCCAGGGATCCGGGCCGGGCGTGTTTACTAAAACTCTTGCAGCTTTTGTTCCATTTTGGGCACCACTGCTGATAATTGAAATATTTCCCGAAGTAGGTGCTGTGGATGATACCTGTGCGGACCAGTTAGTGAAATCATTCTCAAAATCCGGGTTAGCTGAAAGATTAGGACCGCTTGCAGCAGTTAATGATCGTAAATAGTTTCCATTATTGTTCTGATGCCAAACCAATGTATGCCCGTATATTTCAAGACCTGCGGCCTGGGCGATATTTACCAAATCATCCGTATTGGTAAAATTATAAGTTCCATTATTCTGCACATTAGCTCCGTGCTTCATCTGGTATTCAAACGTAACACGGTCAAATTGATTTTTTACCAATGATGCATAGGTAGAATTATTTTTCATCAGGCTGTAGTTGATGGCTATGCCCGTTGTAAAAGATGCAGTTCCTTTTATAGTAGCAGTATCAGCAGGTGGCGGGGTCGGAGGTGTTGGATTCGTTGAACGGCTTTTTTTACAGGATATGGCACTTATCAGTACTGCAAAAAAGATTAAACAGTTATATTTCATGGTTCCCAGCATAAAAAATAATACAATAGTCGTGAAGTTTATTACCTAAGTTCCTTTGGATAGTAAAGAATAAACAGCAGTTTTTTTCTTACAGTGAATTTAAAAACCGGGAATAGATGAAACCTTATTCCCGGTTTTTATTTTAGATCTGTATACTTAGCATTTCTTTATTTTCTTAATAGCCTGGGTTTTGATACGCCGCCTTTTCTTCTGGAGTCATATTCATCCCGTCAAGCTGACCCTGTGGAATTGGTTTGAGGTAATGAAAAGGCTGAATAGTTCGTGTATATGTTGTTGGCGTATGATTTCCATAAGCTGCGCTGCCAATCTGGTATGAACCGGCAAGTTCGTTCCACTTCTGAGTACGAACCAGGTCAAACCAACGGTGGGCTTCACCAAAATATTCACGTGAACGTTCGGCCAAAATATAATTAATGTCTATAACTGCAGGTGTGGCAGCTGTCAAAACCGCACTATTATCTACAACAAATGCTGCATTATTTTTATTAGAAAATTTCCACTTGCCCGCACGTGCACGGAGCACATTAACAAGTTCACGGGCAGATTTACCAGCTACAGTTACGGCACCTTTTACTGCCGCTTCAGCAGCTATAAGATACAGCTCGGAGAATTTGGCAATTTTGAATGGACGGGTGCTGGTAGCATTTGGCTGTCCCAGCCCGGTACCATTATCAGTACGATATACTCCCAATTTCCATAAACCCGGAAATACTATCCTGCTTATACCAAGAGGATTGATTACAAAATCTGCTCTGCCGGGTAATCTGCCAGCTCCAACGTTATTAGAACTTTTGCCGGGGAAATTTGCTCCGGAAGGATAAACAATATTGGGTGTCTCTGATTCATCTTCCAGAAAACTCAATACAGGTTGACCCGGAGTAATCGCCAGATCATTAGCATTATAAAGTGTTGCATTAGTAGTTCCTCCTTTAGGCCAGTTACCTCTGTAAACTGTAGTGAAAGTACCATCGTAACGGGAATCAAGTGTTTTATCGGTAAATGTGTTTGTAAAAACTCCTACAGGTGGAGCCATACGGGTATATGGACGACCTAAAGACTGAACTGCTTCCCTTTGCACTGAACTGATAGCAGTTCCAGTTCCGTCAGGGTTTGCAGCACTTCTAATCACTGTATAGTTCCAGTTTACCATCCAAAAAGCTCCATTCCTGCCATTTCCTGATTCACTGTCAAAACAACTTAAGCAGGCTCCGTTATAGGTTTCGTTTTCCTGAGTATGATCTGCATACAACAGCATTTCTTTGTTGCGGTCGTTACCTCCTACATGCAGGTCATAAAAGGTATTCTCCAAGCCAAAATTAACAGCACCGGAATAAACACCAGGGTTGTCAATAGCGGCTGTAGCTACGTCATACGCTTTTTGAAAATACCATGCCGCATCATGTCCATCAGGGTCAGTTCTTGCTGATGCTGGATAAGTAGGAATGTTGTTCGGATTTTGCAACCACCATGCGTAAGTTAAGTATGCTTTGGCCAGGTAAAGACGTGCAACTGTTTTAGTAGCACCGCCAGTTATTCTTGGAGTTGAAGGCAGATCGGTTACTGCCTGCAGCAAATCAGGGAATATTCCTTTAGTATACACTTGCGGCACTGTGTTACGTACAGATGTTCTTGAAGCACTTGTATTGAATTTTAACTCCCCGGCTCCTAAATCTAATGGCACGCCGCCAAATGTTTGTACCAACTGAAAATAATCAAATGCACGGAAAAATCTTGCTTCAGCAATTAGTGAAACCGGGATGGTACCTACTGCTGCAGCATTTTCAATAATCCCGCTGGCAGTATTAATATTAGAAAAAGCGGTTCCCCATAATGCATCAGAACGGCTGCTGGTAGGTGTCAGATTTCCCACACCGCTCAGATCCGCATCTTTAAAGTTACCATCAGCACTTGCGGCCCAGGTATATTCGTCGGTTCCTGTTTCTAAACTGTTATAGTAATAAGGCTGGCCATATAAAAGACGCAGATGACCATACATGGATGTGATACCGCCCTGAACGCCTTTTTCGGTTTTGAAAAATTCGGGAGTATAAGTACTGCGGGGCTGTTCTTCCAGAATTTTCTTACACCCTGAAGAAGACAACAGCATTAAAACCGCCGTTACAATAAATATTTTTATTTGTATATGTTTCATATTCTTATGTTTTAAAATGTCAAATTAACTCCAACAATATAGTTACGGGTTGAAGGGGTGTTAAACCCTACAGTAAGAATGCGTCTCAGACTTTGATTGAGATTTACTGCCGCATTTTCATTTCCAAAGGAGTTGGTTTCAGGATCCAGACCCGATTCCTTATGGAATGGAGATAACATGACAAATGGGTTTTGAGCGGTAACATACATCCTCAATTTAATAGCTGAGTTTTTTATCAGGTTTCTGCTGAAATCGTACCCAAGTGTAATGGTGCGAATTTTCAGGAAGGAGCCATCAAAATAACTTAGCGTGCTTCCGTATTTGGGATTATCACTGCTAACAAGGTCAACTGATCTTGGAGGTCTTGGGTACTTCGCATCGGTATTTGTTGGTGTCCAGTAATCAACATTTATATTATTTCTGCGTCCACTCAACAGATTAAGATACCCGTTTGAACCATGAATAGTACTAAAGAGAATGCCGCCATGTCTGTAAAAACCAACAATACCCAAGTCAAAACCTTTATAAGATACACGGGTATTGAAGCCTCCCTGAAAATCGGGATCCACATCCATAATTTGCCTGTCGGCTGGCCCGATTGCTCTTGTTGGTGTTCCATCAGGATTGTAGGTGCCGGTATAAAGCACTTTTATCATACCTACTTTTCCACCCGGTTCAAGAATATTTAAATGGGTTGCAGCACTATCTTCTGCCGTGCTGTAAAGTCCTATCTTTTTATAATCAAAAATGGAATTGATATTATGACCAACAAACCACCAGTTACCTTCATCCCTGGTTTGGCCAGAAGCAAGTGATACTAACTTATTTTTGTTAGTATAGAAGTTAACCCCTGCTTCCCATGTCCAGCCATTTACATTGTTTATAATTGTACCATTTAAACTAAGTTCAAACCCTTTGTTTTCAGTTGCCCCGATGTTTGAAGCAATACTGCTAACACCAGATGTAAGAGGCAGACTAAGATTCAAAAGAATGTCCTCAGTCTTAGTTACATAGTACTCTACAGTACCGGACAAACGGTTTTTGAGTATAGAAAAGTCAAGACCGAAATTCAGAGTCTTAGAGAATTCCCATCCTAAATTTGGATTAGGTAGCTGCGTAACATAGTAACCGGTTGCATAGTTTGTAGGGCCAAAGTTGTAAGGCCTGGTGCTCAACAACCCCAATGTAGCATAAGGATTAATAGACTGATTGGAAGTTTGTCCAAACCCTGCACGCAGTTTCAGATTGTTTATGAAATCAAAATTCTTCATAAACGATTCGTTGGCAATATTCCATCCCACAGATATGGCAGGATAGGTATGCCATTGATGTCCCGGAGCCAGCCTTGATGATGCATCAGAACGTACTGTAGCAGAGATCATATAACGGTTGTCGTAAGAATACATAATACGACCCATTGCAGATTGTAGACCCCATAACTGGTAATCCTGGTTGGCAGGATTGATCGTTAACTGTCCTGCAGCCTGACCAAGATTATAAAATGAAAATGCATCAGCAGGTATATCCTGAGCTGACATATTTGACCTGTTGTATTTATTCTGCTCGGCAGAGTAAAGAGCCACAGCATTTATCGTGTGTTTTCCGCCAAAAGTCTGATCGTAGCTGAGAATATTTTCAACTGTCCAGTGATATGTGTATCTGTTATCAACAGAAGCAGATGATACCGTATTAGGATTGAGCCCGTCGCCCACTCCCGCTCCTGTATAAGCTCCATTATTGGATTGTATGTAATCAAGGCCAAGGTTTACTCTGTATTTTAATCCTTTGATAAATGGAGCTTTCACTTCACCATAAACCGCATTGTAAGATGCAAAACCACGTGATTCATTCAGCCATTGGCTGTTATCTTTTAAATTTTCAACAACGTCTTTTGTAAATATATACTGGTTGTCAAGAATCATCCGTATGGATCTTTTCATAGTACCATCTGCATTATACGGAGTAGAAATAGGCGACATGCTTAATGAGCTGTATAAGCCCACCTGGTTTCCCTGGCTTTCGTTATAGTTGGTATTTGAGGTAAATCCAAAGCGGAAATTTTTTCCAACCAACTGATCAACTGAACCCCTTATTGAATAGCGTTTGTATTGCTGTGTGGGGATTACACCCTGGTTAATATAATAGCCGCCTCCAAAGTTGTAACTGCCTGTTTCGGAACCGCCTGAAAGGCTGATGTTATGATCTGAAACTATACCGGTTCTGTAAAATAAATCCTGCCAATCGGTATTGATATCGTTTGCTTCATCCTGCCCATTAGAATATTGGCCTGCTGCTGTACGGAGTGCAACAAATTGCGGACCATTCATCATGGGGTATTTAGCAAAAACGTTTTGGGCTCCTACATAACCACTGTAATTTATCTGTGGCTTTCTATTCCTGTTTCCTTTATCTGTTGTAATAAGAATAACACCATTAGAACCACGTGAACCGTAAATGGCAGTAGACGAAGCGTCTTTAAGAATCTCAATGCTCTTAACATCATTTGGATTGATATCGGCAATAGACCCCATAAAAGGTATACCATCAAGTACAATCAACGGATTATTGTCTGCACTCAGTGAACGGATACCTCTAATACGAATTTGCATAGTAGCACCCGGCCTGGTTGATGTTTGTGACATTTCCACACCGGCTATGCGTCCCTGTAAGGCTTGAGAAATATTAGGTGAAGGTACTTCACGCATTTTATCGCCATTGATAGAAGCAACTGAACCCGTAACAGCTTCTTTCCGTTGTGTACCATAACCTACAACGATAACTTCGCCCAGTAATTTTTCTGCTGACTCAAGACGAATAGATAAATTAATATCATTCCCAATTTTCACTTCTTTTTCTACATATCCGATTGCAGAAATAACCAGCGTATTTCCTTTTACTGCAGAAATAGAAAAATTACCGTTGTTATCGGTTGTAGTTCCTTTGCTGGTTCCTTTTAGTGAAATGGAAGCCCCTGCTAAAGGAGTACCCGCTTCACCGGTTACTTTACCTTTAATTGTAAGGTCTTGTGCAAAAATTGTTTGCGTAAAAAACAGAAACTGTAATAGCAGTGCTGCACTAAGTGCAACTGCATTTACCATCATTCGCCTGAAAAATGGTAAAGTGAACTTTTTGTTTGGCATAGTCAATTCAGGTTTTTAATTTTTAAACTTGTATATAATCAGGGTAAGTGTTCATAGCATAACAATCAGCAAAAACGATCAGGTAAACGTTTTGCTTTTAATATTTGTAAATCTGTTTCTATTAATATGTATACTGTTTGCAGGTTCCCTGTAAGAAAAGAAGTACTCATCGTCTGTACACCTGGCATCAGATTTCAAATCACGGCTACAGATATTTATTTCACTGCGAAATCCACGTATATATACAGAATGATTAAGCACAGCAGTTAACAAGCCGGCATATTCTTTTGCAGGGTATGCTTCGGGAGAAGATAAATGATAAGGCCGTTGCGTCTGTTTGACAAAACCAGCGGAGAATAAAAAAGACAACTCTCTTTTATTCTCTTCTTCATGTAAAAGATGTGAGGGAAGTTTGGCAATTACCTTTCTCATATAACAGCAATTCGTTTTAGTATCAATCTTTCAAAAATTCTTCTAAATTCAATGCAATCGGTTGCATTTTCTGATCAAAAAAATAGCATTCAGGTTACTGTATTACAGTTTCAAAAATGCTTTCTCTATTTCCGTTTCCTTTCTCTTTTTTTGCACCAACACCGAAATCATATTGGCGCAACCCTTATTCTGCAAGGATCACAGCGAACTTGTTCACTGTTTACCCCGGCAGCAAATTCGATTTCCTGAGCTAAAGTAGGATATTTTTTTAAAATTGCAACCGATTGCATTATTTTTAAAAAAAATTCTACCTTAGTCAGACAAAGGGGTTTTACATTACGCTGCAATTGCAAAAAGAAATAACGATATACGACCTTGCCAGGGAGCTTAATCTTTCACCTGCCACCATCAGCCGTGGCTTGAAAGACAATAAAAATATTAATAAGGCCACGGTTAAACGGATTCAGGAAAAAGCAGATGAACTTGGATACCGGCATAATAATTTTGCCAGCAGCCTGAGAAATAAACGCACCAATACTCTTGGCGTAATTGTACCCCGGCTTAACAGTAATTTTATGTCATCTGTTCTGGCTGGTATGGAAGATGCATCGAGCAGGGAAGGTTACAATCTTATCATTACACAATCATTGGAGAAGGAAGAAAAAGAAAAACCAATGCCCATATCATGTTTAACAAAAGAGTGGACGGGCTGCTGATTTCTCTTGCTTATGATACTTCCGGCATCACTCATCTTCAACCTTTCTTTGATAAAAAAATTCCGGTTGTTTTTTTTGACAGAACTTTTGAACATGCAAACAGTGTTAATATTCTGATAGATAATTATAAAGCAGCTTATACTGTTACGTCTCACCTGCTTGAGCAAGGTTGCAGGCGTATTATGCACCTTGGCGGTAATTTGCTGAGGGATGTTTATAAGGAAAGGCTGCGTGGTTATAAAACAGCACTTGCAGATTATAACATCAAATATGATGAAGAGCTTATAAGTATAAGTGTTTTAAATGAAGATGCTGGCACCGAAGCTGCAAAAGAGATCCTTAAAATGAAACCGGCAAAAAGACCAGATGCTGTCTTTTGTGCCAATGACACTGTTGCTGTTCACTGCATGATCCATTTAAAAGAGAATGGTATTAAAATACCTGCTGATATTGCCTTTGCCGGTTTTAATAATGATCCCATCAGCAAAGTAATAGAGCCCAACCTCACAACAGTAAATTATTCAGGATACCATATTGGCGAAGTAGCAGTGATGAACCTTATTAACCTGCTTACAAATCAATCCGGTTCTAAAAATACAAATACAATTATTTTAAAATCGGATATGATTGTTCGTGAATCATCTTTAAAAAAGAAAGAAGTAAAATAACCTGAATGGTTAGTTACATCTGCACGTAAGTATATGAAAGGAAAGAAAGAAATAACAATTTATGATATTGCACAGAAGCTGGATCTTTCAACAGCAACTGTAAGCAGGGCATTAAAGAATCACCCCGCCATCAGCAAAAACACACGGAAAAAAATTCAGGAAACAGCAAAAGATCTTGGGTACAGGCATAACAGTTTTGCCAGCAGTCTTCGCAATCAGAAATCACATACCATCGGCATCATCGTGCATGAACTCAATAGTAACTTTATTACTTCTGTACTGGCAGGTATAGAAAAAGTAAGTACGGAAGCCGGTTATGATTTGATTATAGCACACTCTTCCGAAAGTTCTGTAAAAGAAGCAGCGAATGCACTAAACCTTTTTCATAAACGGGTAGATGGTTTAATTGCATCGCTTTCGTTTGACACAGAATCACTGGATCATTTTCAGTCATACGTTGACAGAGGAATTCCGCTTGTTTTTTTTGACCGTGTAGATGAAAGCTCTGAAAGTCCGAAAGTGGTTATTGACAACTATAAGAGTGGCTACGAAGCAACACAGCATTTAATTGAACAGGGCTGCAAACGGATCGTTATGGTAACAGCCACCCTTAGCCGCAATGTGTATGCCCAGCGTTTCAGGGGATATAAAGATGCACTGTTTGATAATAAAATTAAGTTTGAAGAAAAAAATCTTCTTATAAAAGATCTCAGTGAAAAATGCGGAATTGAAGCGGCTCACCAGATCATAAAAATGAAGCCGATGCCTGATGGCGCTTTTATTACCAATGATTTTTCTGCAGCAGTATGTATGCAAACGCTGAAAGAACACGGAATAAATATTCCTGAAGACATTGCCATTGTTGGTTTTAACAATGATGCTATCAGTAAAATTGTTGAGCCACAGCTTACAACCATCAACTATCCGGGTATTGATATTGGCGAAATAGCTGCAAGAAACCTCATTGGGCTGATGAAGAATGACACCAGCATGATGCAGACAAATACAGTTATTGTAAAATCGGATTTGATTATCCGTAAATCATCACTCAAAAAAAAGTAAGTACTTTTTTTTAAAACAGGTTTAAATGTTCAGATTACTTGCCATCATATATTTCTTTGTTTCAGTAACACCTGTAACTCTTCATGCTGAAGATGGCTATCGTCTCTGGCTGAGGTATGAAAAAATAACGGATGCCCGTGTGCTGAGTTTGTATAAAAAAAATATCAGGTCCTTTGCAGTTGTTGGCAACTCTGCTACCATCAATGTTGCAAAAGAAGAAATCATAAAAGCAGTTAAGGGTTTAACTGGCACTTCCCTATCCCCTTCTTTTTCTGTTGCAGCTTCATCATCACTTATCATTGGTTCGGCCTCTTCATTAAAAGAAATTTCTTCCCTGATTAATAAAGAAGACCTGAAAAAAATTGAAACGGAAGGCTTCCTGATTTTCACAACAACATCACAACAAAAAAAATTATCATCACTGCAAATACAGACATTGGTGTTCTGTATGGAGTTTTTCATTTTCTGCGACTACTGCAAACACAACAATCGCTTGAACAGTTACATATTATTTCTGCTCCACGCATCAAACTTCGTTTACTGAATCACTGGGATAATTTAAACCGCACCGTTGAAAGAGGTTATGCAGGTTTCTCAATCTGGAACTGGCATACATTACCCGGTTATATTGATCAGCGATATATTGACTATGCAAGAGCCAACGCTTCCATTGGCATTAACGGTACTGTATTAACCAATGTAAATGCTAATGCAACCACGCTTACACTACCTTATCTTGAAAAGGTAAAAGCACTGGCTGATGTATTCCGTCCGTATGGAATTAAAGTTTACCTGACAGCAAGATTCAGTGCACCTATTGAAATTGGCGAATTAAAAACAGCTGACCCGTTAAATGCGGAGGTGCAGCAATGGTGGAAAACTAAAATCAATGAAATTTATTCGCTGATTCCTGACTTCGGCGGTTTCCTGGTGAAAGCTAACAGTGAAGGGCAACCTGGACCGCAGGATTATAACCGCACACATGCTGACGGGGCAAACATGCTGGCCGATGCAGTTGCTCCACATAAAGGAATTATTATGTGGCGTGCATTTGTATATAGCCATGATGTACCCGATGACCGGCACAAACAGGCATACAATGAGTTTGTTCCGCTTGATGGAACATTCAGAAGCAATGTAATGGTGCAGGTAAAAAACGGTGCGATTGATTTTATGCCGAGAGAACCATTTCATCCTCTCTTTGGCGCTATGCCTAAAACTCCTTTGATGATGGAGTTTCAGGTTACACAGGAATATTTAGGTCAGGCAACACATCTTGTTTATTTAGCTCCCTTATTCAAAGAATGTTTGGATAGCGATACCTACAGCAACGGGAAAGGAAGTACAGTTGTAAAGATTGTTGATGGCAGTATTGACAATCATGTATTAAGCGGAATGGCAGGTGTTGCAAACATTGGGAGTGATATCAACTGGACAGGTCATCCATTTGCACAGGCCAACTGGTATGCGTTAGGAAGATTGAGCTGGGATCACCGGTTAACATCTGAACAGATAGCAGATGAATGGTTACGGATGAGTTTCAGCAATAACAATTCATTTGTAGCTGATGCAAAAAAAATGATGATGTCTTCAAGGGAAATAACAGTGAGCTATATGAACCCTGTCGGTCTGCATCATATCATGGCAACAGGTCATCATTATGGGCCAGGTCCATGGGTGAATAATTTATCAAGAGCCGACTGGAATCCTGTTTATTACCACAAAGCCGATTCTGCTGGAATTGGTTTTAACCGTACAGCAACAGGCAGCAATGCAATCAGTCAATACAAACCGGAAGCTGCCGCACAATGGAATGAACTGAAAACATGTGATGAAAAATATTTACTCTGGTTTCATCATGTTCCATGGACCTATCAGATGAAAAGCAGAAGGACATTGTGGGATGAGTTATGCTATCAATATAATCATGGAGTTGACAGTGTAAGATGGATGCAGCAGTTATGGAATAAACAAAAAAACAAAGTAGATGCTGAACGTTTCAGGCAGGTTACAATGTTATTAAACGTTCAGGAAAAAGAAGCTGTATGGTGGCGTAATGCATGCCTGCTGTATTTCCAGACGTTTTCAAAAATGCCCATTCCTGCAAACTATGAACAACCCAACCAAACATTGGAATATTATAAAAGTTTACGTTTCCCGTTTGCACCGGGTAACTGATAAAGATAGAAACACTGATGACACAGATTAAAACAGGCAAAAGATTGATTTATAGAAATTTACTAATATCAAAATATGAACACAGGGAAAAAAGTAGCAATTGTAACGGGTGGAGGATCCGGTTTAGGTTTTGCCATTGCTGAAAAATTTATTGCAGGTGGAATTACAACCATCATTGCCGGAAGGGATAAAGAAAAACTGACCAAAGCGAAAGAACAGTTGGGGAACTTATGCTATGCTATTCCCTGCGATGTAAGTAACCTCTCTTCCATTCCTGCATTTGTAGAAGGAGTACTGAAACAGTTTGGGCAAATTGATATACTGGTGAACAATGCAGGCATCAATCTGAAAAAAGAATTTACAGAAGTAACGGATGAAGAGTTTCATAATATTCTCACCACAAATGTTACAGCAGTTTTTTCTATGAGCCGTGAAGTAGTGAAACATATGCTGCCAAGAGGAACAGGTAATATCATCAACATCAGTTCTATGGCCGCACAATACGGTTTACCAAAAGTGATTGCCTATACTGCAAGTAAAACAGCAATTGATGGAATGACAAGAGCAATGGCCGTTGAACTTTCACCGAAAGGAATTCGTATAAATGCAATTGCACCGGGATTTATTTATTCTGCTATGACGGAGAAGGCACTCAACAGTGATCCCGAACGCAAAGCAAAAGTATTTGGACGTACCCCCATGGGGCATATGGGACAGCCTGATGATATTGGTAATACAGCCGTTTTCCTGGTAAGTGATGCGGCAAAATATATTACAGGTGTTATACTGCCGGTTGATGGTGGTAATAGCATTGGATTCTGATTCATCTGAAAGAGATGAAAAATTAATAGTATGAAAAAAACGATTCTGCTTGCTATAGTTATTTGCACAGGCTTATTAAAAAGCAATGCACAGTTTCTATCTGAAAAGAAAGAGGCCAATACATTTTCACTTTCCAACGCAGTTATTTATGTTGACAGCAATGATGCGGCCTTAGTAAAAAAATCTGCTCTGCTTTTTCAGCAGGATATTGAAAACATAGTGGGTAAAAAAATACCAATCAGTCACAGTAAAGCAGTTACGGGCAAAACAGTCATCATCATTGGATCAGTTGTACAATCATCTCTCATTAAACAATTAGTACAGCAAAAAGAATCAGCACCGCTTCCATCAAAAATAAATGGGAAGCCTATCAAATACAAACTATCAGCAATCCATTCAAAGGAGTTGAACAGGCATTGGTAATTACCGGCAGCGACAGAAGAGGAACTGCATTTGCTGTGTTTGAATGTTCAAAACAAATGGGCGTATCACCCTGGTACTGGTGGGCCGATGTTCCTGTAAAGAAGAAAGCAGATATCTATGTTAAAAAGAATACATTCATCACTGATGCACCGAAAGTAAAATACCGTGGCATTTTTATTAATGATGAAGCTCCTGCCCTCTCTGGCTGGAGTAAAGAAAAATTCGGAGGGTTCAATCATCTTTTTTATGCAAATGTGTTTGAACTGATGCTTCGTTTAAAATCCAACTATATCTGGCCCGCCATGTGGGGCAATGCTTTTTATGCTGACGACAGCCTGAATATGAAAACAGCCGATGAGTATGGAATTGTTATTGGCACTTCTCATCACGAACCATTGATGCGTGCACATGATGAATGGCGGCGTTTCGGAAAAGGAAAATGGAACTACGACAGTAATGAAGTGAGGTTGAAAGAATTCTGGAAAGCAGGCATACAACGTGCAACCAATGAAAAAATCGTAAGCGTTGGAATGCGTGGCGATGGTGATGAGCCAATGAGTCGTGAAACTGCAACAGCATTATTGGAACGCACTGTAAAAGACCAACGGCAGATCATTACAGAAGTAACAAACAAACCCGCATCGCAAACACCACAACTCTGGGCTTTGTATAAAGAAGTGCAGGATTATTATGATAAAGGAATGAGAGTGCCTGATGATGTAACCCTATTGTTATGCGATGATAACTGGGGAAACATCCGCAAACTTCCAAAACTTACGGATGCCCCACGCAAAGCAGGATACGGCATTTATTATCATTTCGATTATGTGGGTGGGCCACGTAATTACAAATGGCTTAATACAAATCCTATTGCAAGAGTGTGGGAGCAGATGCATTTAGCTTATGAATACAAGGTAAAAGACATCTGGATTGTGAATGTGGGTGATATTAAACCAATGGAGTTTCCCATCTCTTTCTTTTTAGATTATGCATGGAACCCGGAAAGGATTGGCGCTGATGATTTGCAGAAATATACAGAACAATGGAGTGCTGCACAGTTTGGAAAACAATATGCAAAAGAAATTGCAGAAATCATTTCGAAGTACACGAAATACAATGGAAAAAGAAAGCCCGAAATGCTTGATGACAAAACTTACAGTTTCAATTACGATGAATGGTTTACAGTTGCAAATAATTATAACGACCTGTATATAAAAGCAGAGAAAATAAAAGTACAACTTCCAATTGCTTACCATGATGCTTATTTCCAACTGGTGCTTCACCCTGTTAAAGCAATGACCAATTTATACAACCTTTATTTAAATACTGCATTAAATAAAAGGGACTATCAAAATAGTTATGAAACTGCTAACCTTTATGCAGACAGGGTAAAGATGGCCTATTATACCGATTCCTTAATTACATTAGATTATCACCAGATAAACAATGGAAAATGGAACCACATGATGGATCAAACTCATATTGGCTATAGCTACTGGCAACAACCCATACGGCAAAAAATGCCGGAAGTAAAATATGTATTACATGATTCAGCCGGTGCAGAGGAATTTAAGATGCTTCCCAATATCAAGACTGCTAAAATTCCAGAAAATGCTAAAGGAAATTTATTTTTTGAAAGAGAAGACATTGGCATATCGATAGAAGCAGCTCATTTCACCAAAGCAATCAACAGCAATAGCATCAACTGGAAAATACTACCCGATCATGGAAGAACAGGTTCAGCCATTACCACATTCCCAGTTACTGCGGCTGAACAAAAACCCGGGGGCAATTCTCCTCATTTGCAATATGAGGTTTATACTTACAGCAAGGGTGAGTTTAAAATCAATGCATACTTCTCTCCCACCCTCAATTTTCATAATACAGAAAATGGTTTGCAGTATGCTGTTTCAATTGATGATGAAGCCCCGCAGATCATCAGTATAAACAAAGAAGATAAAAACAGCATCAGCGGAATCTGGAACAAGTGGGTGAGTGAAAATATTATCATCAAAACAACAAAACATACCATCAGCCAACCGGGAAGACATATAGTGAAGTACTGGATGGTGAACAGTGGCGTGGTGTTGCAAAAACTGGTGTTGGATTTTGGAGGCATGAAACCAAGTTATCTCGGGCCTCCTGAAACATTAATAGTGAAATAATTTTTTTTAACATACCAAAAATGCTTCGATATGAAAAAGTATACATTCCTCCTGTTGGCAATTAGTATTGTTGCTTTATACAATTTAAGTTGCGCCCCCGGAAAAAAGGCAGACTTAAAATCTTCCACTTTAAAAGATGCATACAAAAATGATTTTTTGATTGGCGCAGCTTTAAATGCTGCTCAAATAGAAGAAAAGGAACCCAATGCAGCGGCGTTGGTGCCTCAGCAATTTAATGCCATTACTCCTGAAAATATTATGAAGTGTGTAATCATTCATCCAGCCTGGGAAAAGTTTGATTTTACACTGGCTGACAAAATTGTTGATTATGGAAAAAAATATAACATGCCGGTATTTGGTCATACATTAATATGGCACAGTCAGCTGGCACCGTTTGTTTCTAAAATTTCAAACAAAGATTCGTTCAGGCTTTTTTTTACAAATCATATCAATACAATCGCTTCAAGATATGATGGCAAAGTAAAAGGATGGGATGTTGTGAATGAAGCACTGGAAGAAGACGGCAGCCTGCGTAAATCTGTCTTCTTACAAAAACTGGGAGAAGATTATATAGTGGAAGCTTTTCGTCTTGCACAAAAAGCAGCCCCTAATACAGAACTCTATTACAATGATTATAACATTGAACAACCAAAGAAAAGAGCGGGAGCCATTGCCCTGATCAAAAAGATACAGGCAGCAGGTGTTAGCATTGATGGTGTTGGCATTCAGGGTCACTGGAGGGCATACAATGTGCCGTTGAAAGAGATAGAAGAAAGTATAATTGAATATTCAAAACTGGGCATCAAAGTAATGTTTACCGAATTGGATTTAGGTGTGCTGCCCAATCCCTGGGACAATGATGCAGCTGATGTAAACATGAAAGCCGAATATAGTGCAAAGATGAATCCTTACACGACTGGTCTGCCAGATTCAATGCAGGTAAAGCTCACAAAAGGTTATGAAGATTTATTCAAACTTTTTATCAAACACAAAAACAACATCAGCCGTGTAACCTTCTGGGGTGTTAACGATGGACAATCATGGCTGAACGGATGGCCCATTCCCGGCAGAACAAATTACCCGTTACTCTTCGATAGAAATTTCAAACCCAAACCGGCATTTGATGCAGTAATAGCTTTAAAAAAATAAATCACTTGCCAGCTCATTAAATTCAAAACATGGAATCATCACAGAAATTATCGGTATTAGAAAAAGTAGGCTACAGCCTTGGCGACCTTGCTGCGAATTTGGTTTTTCAAACATTAGTGTCCTGGATTTCTTACTACTATTTAAATATCTACGGCTTAAAACCTGAACATGCATCTGCATTAACACTTGTTGTGGGCTTGATTGCTGCATTTGCTTTTAATCCTGTAATGGGCGCAATAGCAGACAGAACAAATACAAGATGGGGAAAGTTCAGGCCATGGATATTATGGACCGCTGTTCCGCTTGGAGTGGTTGCTCTTTTAGCATTCAGAACTCCTCACTTTGAGGAGTATCAGAGTAAAGTTATTTATGCTGTAATTACTTATGCTATGTTGTTAATGTTATATGCAGCCAATAATTTACCCTACTCTGCACTGAGTGGTGTAATTACCGGAGATATGAAAGAACGTAACAGCATGTCATCCTATCGTTTTGTTGCAGTAATGTTTGCACAATTTTTTGTACAGGTATTTATGTACAACTTTATTATTAAAGCAGGAGGAGGAACAGATGCTGAATCAATGAAAGTTGGCATATCTAACGTAATGACGGTGTTGGCTATCATTGGAACCATCATGCTGATCATTTGTTTTTTAGCAACTAAAGAAAGAATTGTACCAAAACCAGAACAGAAATCGAGCTTAAAGGAAGATTTATCCGACCTGTTTAAAAATAAGCCATGGATCATAATGCTAACCGTTACCACGCTGGTGTTTGTTACCCTGGCCATGAAAGGTGGTTCTTATGTTTATTATTTTGAAAACTATGTTGATAAAGCAGAGTTGACTTCATTTTTAGACCCATTCAAAAAGTTTCTTCCCACTTTTGAAAATGACACTTCCTTAGGTTTGGGGGTTTTTAATGGTGGTGGTATTTTAGTGGGTTTGGTTGGTATCATGTTGTCGCAACAATTTGCAAATAAATATGGCAAGCGAAATGTATTTATGGCATCGCTGTTTATATCAACCCTGTTCATTATTTTATTTTACTTTTTTCAGCCAAAATCAATTGGAATAATTTTTGGCGCACAAATATTGCACGGCTTTTTTTACGGTATAAGCACACCAATATTATGGACGATGATCGCTGATGTGGCTGATTTTAGTGAATGGAAAAATAACCGTCGGGCAACTGCCATTATATTCTCTGCCATGATGGTGGGTTTAAAAGCCGGCTTAAGTATTGGCAGTTCATTAGTGTCCTGGATACTGGGCAAATACGAATATGTGGCCAATAGTACTTCAGGGCAAACAGCAACTGCCATTAATGGCACTAAAATGCTCATTAGTATATTCCCTGCAATACCATTTCTTATAGCAGTTGCATTATTGTTCTTCTATGAAATAAATAAAAAGAAGGAAGTGCAGATTGAAGCCGATTTAAAACAAAGAAGAACGGCATAACTTAAACTTATAACATAAAACTTTCTCATGCCTGAAGACAGTATTGATCATATTGATTTTGATGATTTAAATAAGAAGGCAATTTCCCAGCCGCTTGTTTCGCATATTTACACAGCTGATCCATCAGCACATGTTTTTGATGGGAAGATTTACATCTACCCATCGCATGATGTTGATGCAGGTGATGCTTTTGATGATTTGGGAAGTCATTTTGCTATGGAAGATTATCATATTCTCTCCATGGATAACCCAACTGCAGAAACAATTGATCATGGTGTTGCGTTGCATGTAAAGGATGTACCGTGGGCCGATAAACAAATGTGGGCCCCTGATGCTTCGGAAAAAGACGGCACTTATTATTTGTTCTTTCCTGCGAAAGGACATGACGGTATCTTCCGTATTGGTGTTGCAACAAGTGCGTCACCAACAGGCCCTTTTAAACCGCAACCGGAAGCGATCAAAAAAAGTTTTTCGATTGACCCTGCCGTTTTTAAAGATGATGATAGAAGTTACTATATGTACTTTGGCGGCATCTGGGGAGGTCAGTTACAACGCTGGAGAACAGGCGCATTTAAAAGTGAACAGGCAGAAAGTCCTGTTGCATTCTTACCGGAAGATCATGAAACTGCATTGTGTGCGAAGATTGTAAAACTCAGAGATGATTTGCTGGAGTTTGCTGAAACACCAAAAGATATTGTGATCACTGATGAACATGGTCAACCTCTTTTGCAAGGCGATAAAGACCGCCGGTTTTTTGAAGCATCGTGGATGCATAAGTATAATGGTAAGTATTATTTCTCTTACTCAACAGGTGATACGCATTATATCTGTTATGCCATTGGTGATAATCCTTACGGACCGTTTACTTATGCAGGAAGAATTTTAGAACCCGTTGTTGGATGGACATCACACCACTCCATTTGCCAGTTTAAAAACAAGTGGTACTTATTTTATCACGACAGCAGTTTAAGCAAAGGAGTAACACATTTGCGAAGTGTAAAAGTGACGGAACTTATTCATGATGAGAATGGATTTATCCAGACAATTAAGCCTTACAACAATTAAACGTTAAAAACGTAATGAAGAAATTTCTTTCAGTAATACTATTGAACATTGCATTCATACTTGCAAATGCACAGTCGTTTCAAAACCCGATATTGGCCGGCTATTATCCCGACCCCAGTATCTGTCGTGCAGGCGATGATTATTATATTGTCAACTCTTCTTTTGCATACTACCCCGGTTTGCCTCTTTTTCACAGTAAAGATTTACTGAACTGGAAACAGATTGGCTATGCCATGAACAGACCGGAACAGTTAAACCTTGATGGTGCAGGTGTATCAAGAGGTTTATTTGCACCTGCGATTACCTGGCACAACGGTACATTTTATATTATTTGTACGGAAGTAAGTAAGCTTGGCAATTTTGTTATCACAGCAAAAGATCCCAAAGGACCCTGGAGCAATCCTGTTTCATTACCACAGGTAAATGGCATTGACCCCTCTATTTTTTTTGACGACAATGGAAACGCATATGTTCTGTTTAACAGCATCCCTCCGAATAATATTTCTATGCACGATGGACACCGCACCATACGTATGTTTGAATTTGATGCTGTGAACCTGAAAGTGGTTGGTGAAGAAAAATTATTGATTAATGGCGGAACCGATATGGCCAAAAAACCTGTGTGGATTGAAGGACCGCACCTGATAAAAAAAGATGGCTGGTATTATTTAATCTGTGCTGAAGGTGGCACCGGTTATAATCATTCGGAAGTAGTCTTCAGAAGTAAATCACCCGAAGGTCCCTTTGTTTCTTATGAAAAGAATCCAATCCTTACACAACGTCATCTTGATCCAAAAAGAATGAACCCAATTACGACCACAGGTCATGCAGATTTTGTTGAAGGGAAAGATGGTAAATGGTGGGGAGTGTTTTTAGGCTGCCGTCCGTATGAAGGCGATTTTTATAATACAGGCAGAGAAACATTTATGGCACCCGTAGTATGGAAAAATGGCTGGCCTGAATTTGAACTTGGAGGAGATGAAGTAAAATACTCTTATCATATCAATGCTGTTGCAGATGAGAAAAGAGAGCTCTTCAACGGCAATTATCTTTTCCATGATGACTTCACTAACAATGTTCTCAACATCCGTTACCAGTTTTTAAGAACAGTACATAATCAATGGTACAATCTTACAGATAAACCTGGTTCATTAACGTTGAAGCTTCGCCCGGGAACCTGCGCCGGAACAGACAACCCTTCATTTGTCGGATTTCATCAGCCACATATTAAAGGCTACGCTGCTGCATCATTAAACTTTATACCAAAAGTGGAATATGAAAAAGCCGGGTTACTGGCATTTCAAAATGAAAAAAATTATTACTACCTGTGCAAATCAATAAAGAATGGAAAACAAACAGTAGAATTGTATAAAGGAACAGAGCTATTGGTCAGTAAAGAGGTGAACGTAAAAGTGAATAAGAACATCTTCCTGAAAATTGAAGCGAAAGCAGATAAATATGCATTTTACTTCGCCACGAAAAAAAATCATTGGCAGGTAGTACTGGATAATGCCGATGGAAAATATCTCAGCACCAAATCAGCAGGAGGTTTTGTGGGATGCATGTATGCGATGTACGCTACATCAAACGGGAACGCTTCAGACAATACAGCTTCTTTCGATTGGTTTGAGATTAAGAATAACGATGAAGTCTATAAATGAATTTATAATAAAAACAAAAGATGAGAAAATTTAGTTTGCTGTTATTATGCTTATTCGCTGCAAAACTGTTTGCACAGGATTACAAATCATTCCCTATGTGGAATTACAAATTACCTGTTGAACAAAGGGTGAATGATTTAGTAAGCCGTTTAACACTGGAAGAAAAAGTAGCACAGATGCTGAATGCAACACCTGCTGTTGAAAGACTTGGCATCCCTGCTTATGACTGGTGGAATGAAACACTTCATGGTGTTGCAAGAACTCCCTATAAGGTTACCTCCTATCCACAGGCAATTGGTATGGCAGCTACATGGGATACAAATTCACTGTACCGCATGGCCGATTATTCTGCAACGGAAGGAAGAGCTATCAATAACAAAGCAATTGAATTGGGAAGAACAAAGGACCGCTATGTTGGTCTTACCTACTGGACACCCAATATTAATATCTTCCGTGATCCACGCTGGGGTCGTGGACAGGAAACTTATGGCGAAGATCCATTCTTAACTGCTATGCTTGGCAGTGCTTTTGTAAATGGGCTGCAGGGCAACGATCCGAAATATTTAAAAGCAGCAGCCTGTGCCAAACATTTTGCTGTACACAGCGGACCTGAACCAAGCCGCCACTCCGATAATTTCAATCCAACTGTTTATGATTTGTGGGATACGTATTTACCGGCATTTAAAGAACTGATCGTAAATGCAAATGTTGCCGGTGTAATGTGCGCTTACAATGCAGTAAATACACAACCCTGCTGCGGAAGTGATCTGTTGATGAATGATATTCTCCGTAAGCAATGGAAGTTCACCGGCTATGTAACGAGTGATTGTGGTGGTATTGATGATTTCTTCCGTTTTCATAAAACGCATAAAGATGCAACAGTAGCTTCTGTTGATGCTGTGTTGCACGGAACAGATGTTGAATGCGGACGGGCTGCTTTCTACACACTTGTTGATGCAGTTAAGAAAGGTTTGATCAGTGAAGAACAAATTAATATCTCTGTTAAACGGCTGTTTACTATCCGTTACCGGTTGGGTGTGTTTGATCCTGTATCGATGGTGAAGTATGCACAAACTCCTTCTTCCGTGCTGGAAGCTCCACAACACAAAGCACATGCTTTAAAGATGGCGCAGCAGTCAATCGTATTGCTGAAAAATCAGAATAACATTTTACCCTTAAGCAAAAAGATAAAGAAGATTGCCATACTTGGTCCTAATGCAGACAATGAAATTGCAGTACTTGGTAATTACAATGGCACCCCTTCCAATATTGTTTCAGTACTGGAAGGCATCAAAGAAAAACTGGGAAAAGATGTGGAAGTGATTTATGAAAAGGCCATCAACTTTGCAAACGATACCCTGCTGGTACACAAAGATATTTCAACACTGTACAGTTATGATGGCAAACCAGGTGTAAAAGCAGAATACTTCTCCAATGAAAAACTGGAAGGCAGTCCTGTTCTTACGCAAACAGAAAAAGAAATCAATCATTACTGGCAGGAAGGAAGTATTCCTTTTCCGGGTGTACCATCTGTACATTTTTCTGCCCGTTATACTACTGCCATTACAGCAACCAAAGATGAAGTAATGAGTTTTGAAAGTGAAGCCAATGACGGCTACAGGGTTTTAATTAATGACAGTATAGTAGTAGATGTATGGGAACGCAACCGCTGGGGCAGTAAGCAATTTAACCTGCCGGTAAAAAAAGGTGTTACTTACAAAATTGAAATGAGTTTCCGCCAGAGTGAAGGCGATGCTACCGTAAAACTGCGGGCAGGTAATTATGTAAAAACAGATTTCACTGCTTTAGCCAATCGCTTAAAAGATGTAGATGCTATCATTTTCGCAGGAGGTATTTCACCTCAGCTGGAAGGTGAAGAAATGCCCGTTAATGTTCCGGGCTTTAAAGGAGGCGACCGCACAAGCATCATGTTGCCAGCTGTACAAACAGAATTAATGAAAGCTTTAAAAGCAACAGGCAAACCTGTTGTGTTTGTGATGATGACGGGAAGTGCAATTGCAATTCCATGGGAAGATGAAAACATTCCTGCCATCGTCAATACATGGTATGGCGGACAAAGTGCAGGCACTGCCATTGCAGATGTATTGTTTGGTGATTATAATCCTGCAGGACGTTTACCCGTTACATTTTACAGAGGCGACAATGATCTTCCAGGCTTCAGTGATTACTCAATGGATGGAAGAACCTACCGTTACTTCAGAGGTAAAGCACTATATCCATTTGGTTACGGATTAAGTTATACTACCTTTAACTACAGTGCTTTGAAACTTCCAAAAGCAACAGCAAAGAATAAAAAAATCACCGTATCAGTCATTGTAAAAAATACCGGCGCCCGTGCAGGTGAAGAAGTTGTACAGTTGTATATATCACATCAATACATCAAGGGAAAAACACCTGTAAGAGCATTGAAAGGTTTTAAACGTATCGCTTTAAAAGCAGGTGAAAGTAAACTTGTTTCGTTTACACTAACGCCGGAAGAATTATCTCTTGTAAGTGAAGAAGATGGAAAACTGTTTCAGCCTTCAGGAAAAATAATGATCAGCATTGGCGGCGGGCAACCGGGTGTAAAAAATAAAACATCAGGCAATGTGGTAAGCAATTCAATAACGGTTCTGTAATCTGAATAGAGTTGAGATAGTTAAATCTAAAAAGAATAAAGTGAATCGCACAGGGATGTGGCGCAATAACTGATGCTGTGAAAAACTGAAGTTGTTATCATATTATCAATCACTAAAAAGTTGAATGATGAAAAAAAGAACACAGTCCCGCCGGGAGTTTCTGAGCAATTCGATTAAAGCATCTGCAATATTTGCGTTGCCGTCAATTGTTCCTTTCAGTGTGTTTGGAAAAAATGCACCAGGTAACCGCATTAACGTTGCGGCAATTGGCTCCGGCCGTATTTCACGCATTCACGATATGCCCGGTGTATGGGGTCAGAATTATGCTCAGCTGATGGCAGTGTGTGACCTGGATTCAAACAGAGCTGCGGAAGGAAAAACATTGGTGAATGATTTTTACTCAAAAAGAGATGGCAAACCATTTGACGGTGTAAAAGTTTATACAGATTACCGTGAACTGTTACAGAATAAAGATATTGATGCAGTATTGATAAGTACACCCGATCATACTCATGCCATGATTGGAGCTGCAGCAGCACGTGCAGGTAAACATATTTATATGCAGAAGCCTGCATCACTTACGATTGCTGAAGGAAGAATCATCAGCAATGTGATACAGAAAAGCGGCGTAAAATTTCAGATAGGAAGTCAGCAGCGGAGCAGTGAACAATTCCGTTATGCAGCAGAGTTGGTTCGTAATGGCCGCATTGGAAAACTGAAAACTGTTTATGTTGGTTTGCCCGGTGATCCGCCCGGAGGAAAGACAGACGAAATGCCTGTTCCAAAAAACTTGGATTATGATATGTGGCTTGCATCAACTCCTGAAGTGTATTATACTGAAGACCGTGTACATCCGCAAGTTGGTTATGGTCGTCCCGGTTGGTTACGTTGTGAGCAGTTTGGTGCAGGTATGATAACCGGATGGGGTGCACATCATATTGATTCTGCACATTGGGGCATGGGTATGGAAAGCAGCGGACCTGTTGAAATCTGGAATGAAAAAGCTGAGTTTGCAACAGGTGGATTGTGGAATGTACATGGAGTATTTAAAACCGGTGCAACCTATGCAAACGGTGTTACAATGATTGTAAGCAACGAGTTTCAAAACGGGATAAAATTTGAAGGAACAACCGGATGGATTTTTGTTTCAAGAGGAGATTACCAGGTTACATCATCTGATGGCAATGCCGGAACAGCACAGGCGAAGAAAATTGATGCCAGCGATCCAAAGCTCCTTACATCTGTAATAGCTGAAAACGAATTTCATTTTACTGTAAGTAAAGATCATCATGCCAACTGGCTGGAAGCGATCCGTGATAATAAAAAAACAATTGCACCGGTTGAAGAAGCACACCGTGCCTGCTCAGCCTGCCTGCTGCATCATATAGCTATGAAGCTAAACAGGAAATTATACTGGGACCCCGCAAAGGAGCAATTTAATAATGATGATGAAGCAAATAAACTCCTGTCGAGGCCACAACGCAAAGGCTATGAAGTGAAATAGATTTTTTTACTGAATTTAATCAACCATAACATGAAAAAAATACTTGCCATATTATTCCTGCTCCCGCTTTACACTTTGGCGCAGCAGGACTCAGTCTTATCAGGAGTTTACAATTGGGCTGAGCTAGCTTCATCAACAATCAATAAAATTTCTTCCACTGTATTGCTGGAAGGAAAAACCCATGACTTTAAATGGATACAGTTAACTGCAAACAGTTTAAATCCATCACCTGTAAGAATCAAACAAACTGTTCCCAAAAACCAGGAACAATTAATTATTGTGAAAACAGGTACCCTGCAAATTGGCTTGGGCGATTCAACCTTTGCACTGAATGCCGGAAGTGTAGCAATATTAATGCCCGGAAAAAAGATTTTACTCAACAGTATAAAGCCCTGCAGTTTTTATATTATGAAATACCGGAGCAAAGCCCCAAAGGATCTGCAAAGGGGAAAAAACAATGGAGGCTCGTTTATAAAATTCTGGGAAGCCATTCCGTTTAAACCAAACAATAACGGCGGTGGCAGAAGAGATTTTTTTGAACATCCTACTGCCATGCAGAAAAGATTTGAAATGCATGTTACCACGCTGAAAGAAGGACTGAGAAGCCACGATCCACATACGCACCGTGCAGAAGAAATAATAATCATGATAGAAGGTGATACCGAAATGCAGATAGGTGAAAATTTCGCCAAAGGAAAAACAGGTGATTTCTTTTATCTTGGAAGTAATATACTTCATGGAATAAAAAATATTGGTACAAAACCCTGCATGTATTTTGCCATTCAGTTTGAATAATGATAAATGAACATTTCATTAAAGCATAAAGAATGAAAAAATATTATTCATTTTATTCATCTGTACTTCGATGAATAGTTTTGCTCAATATCCCCGTGTGGATATCCCCGGTTCTGAAGTAAGAAAAATTACTTCTTCCATTGTTACCGGGCAGGAATATGAATTGCATATCCTGTTACCGGGCAGTTACAGGAGCAGTACAAAAAAATTTCCTGTTGTGTACCTGATGGATTCTCAATGGGATTTCTCACTGGTAAAATCAATTTTCGGTCAGCAGTATTATGATGGCTTTATTCCTGAACTGATTATTGTGGGCGTAACATGGGGAGGAATAAAACCAAACCCCGACAGTTTAAGAGCAAGAGATTATACTTCAACTAAAGAAACAAGAGCTCCGCAAAGTGGTGGTGCAGATAAATTTCTTTCCTTCATAAAAAATGAACTGTTCCCGTTTATTGAAAAAAATTATAAAGCCGATAGTGCAAACAGAATATTAATGGGCTGTTCACTTGGAGGATTATTTACAGTATATACATTGTTCACTCAACCGGAACTGTTTACAGGCTATGCCGCTGCCAGCCCTGCTATTGGCTGGGATAGGGAAGTAATGTACCAGTTTGAAAAAGAGTTTTATCAGAAAAAATTATCCAAACCTGTGCGTTTGTATATGACGGTTGGAGATGTGGAAAGCAGCCGACCTGCTTATGAAAAATTTGCCGCACAAATGATCGGCAGGAACTACTCATCAGTAAGCATTCAATCAAAAATATTAGAAAACACCGGGCATTCAGGAACAAAATCAGAAACATACAGCAGAGGTCTTCAATATATTTTTGAACGGCCGAAGCTGAGTCTTGATACAAAGCTGCTGGATAAATATGCCGGTATTTATGTATCAGCAACGGGAAACAGAATTGAAATAAAAAAGGAAAACGGCAGCCTCGTTTTATTCTATTCCCCTTTCAATAAATACCAGCTGTATGCATCAACTGAAACAGGCTTTTATTCAACGTCAGAATTTCTGAACATTGATTTCAAAATAGAAAACGGCAAAGCAAGTGCCTTGCAATTGGAAAGATTTGGCGGGACTGATTTATTAAAAAAGATTAACTAAAGAATGTTACGGAAGCAATTTTTTTTTATCATCTTAACTTTCTGTATACTGGTTGCAAACAGTTACGGCCAATTCAATGATTGGCCAAAAGGCAAGTCGCCAGAAGAAGTTGGCCTTCGTATTGCAGAGCGTTTCATTTCTTCAGCACATGGCGTATATAATTCGCCGGGAACAAAACCGCATATCCCCTATTTTGAAGTTTGTACCTGGTACGGAGCTTTAACATTTGCTGATCTTACTGCTAATAATGACCTGCGAACAAAATTGATTGACAGGTTTACTCCGCTGTTTGATAAGGATTCATCTTTGCTTACAGTTCCTGACCATGTAGACTACACAGTCTTTGGTGCACTACCATTAGAGATCTATCTGCAGACAAAAGACAAAAAATACTTTAACCTCGGTAAACATTATGCAGACAAACAATGGGCTGCTCCCGAAGGTCCAAGAGTAATTCCTGAATCTTACACCTATTACAATAATGGGCTAAGCTGGCAAACAAGATTGTGGATTGATGACATGTATATGATTACAATGATACAGGCTCAGGCATTTCGTGCAACAGGCGATCAGAAATATATTGATCGTGCTGCAACTGAAATGGTTTTTTATTTACATGAGCTGCAAAAAGAAAATGGATTGTTTTATCATGCCCCCGATGCTCCTTTCTTCTGGGGAAGAGGAAATGGCTGGATGGCAGCAGGTATGACTGAATTGCTGAGAGTGTTACCAAAAAACAATACGAACTATAAAGCAATCATGAATGGTTATAAAAAAATGATGGGGTCTTTATTAAAGTATCAAAGTGAGAACGGTATGTGGCGGCAATTGGTTGATGATCCTGCTTTCTGGCCTGAAACATCCTGCTCAGCCATGTTTACTTTTGCAATGATCACTGGTGTAAAGAATGGATGGCTTGATAAAAAAACATACAGCAAAGCCGCAAGGAAAGGATGGCTTGGCTTAATTTCTTATATCAATGAAAATAATGAAATCACTGAGTGTGTGAAGGAACCGGGAAAAAGAACGACCGGCAATATTATATGGACCGAAAACACATTACAGGTGATTTTCATGGACAGGCTCCTGTGCTTTGGTGTGCAAGTGCATTATTGAGAAAGAACAATACTTTTAAAAATGAAAAACGAAAAAGATAATAACTCTCAGCAGGGCGGAGATTCTTACAAACTCAGAAGCTACGATTGGTTTGGCAAATCTGATAAGATGGGATTTGTACATCGTTCCTGGTTACGTAACCAGGGATATCCTGATGATTATTTCCAGGGCAAACCCGTTATTGGTATTTGCAATACATGGAGCGAACTGACACCCTGTAACGGTCACCTGCGTGATTTTGCAGAAATCGTAAAACGTGGTGTAATTGAAGCTGGAGGATTTCCATTAGAGTTTCCGGTTACATCATTGGGTGAAACAATCATGCGGCCCACAACCATGCTCTTTCGGAATTTGGCGAGTATGGATACAGAAGAAAGCATTCGTGCCAATCCGATTGATGGTGTTGTTTTACTTACAGGTTGTGATAAAACTACTCCTTCTACTTTAATGGGTGCATGCAGTGTTGATCTGCCAACCATCGTTGTTCCAGGTGGTCCAATGCTGAATGGAAGATTCAAAGGCGAATGCCTTGGCAGCGGCTCATTCAACTGGATGGTAAAGGAAAAAACATTAGTAGAGAATTATACAGCAGAAGATATTCATGAAGCAGAGGTTGGCGCTGCAAGAAGTCAGGGACATTGTATGAGTATGGGTACTGCTTCAACTATGGCCTGCATGGTGGAAGCACTGGGTCTTACATTACCGGGTGCTGCTGCTATTCCTGCTGTTGATTCAAGAAAGAAAGTAAGGGAGCAATTATCAGGAAGAATAATTGTAGAGATGGTGAAAGAAGATTTGAAACTCTCAAAAATTCTTACAAGAAAAGCGTTTGAGAATTCGATTATAGTAAATGCCGGTGTTGGTGGCTCAACCAATTTAATCATTCACCTGCTTGCGATTGCCGGAAGAATAGGTATTGAATTAAATCTGGAGGACTTTGATACTATCGGAAGCAAAATTCCATTGCTTGCCAACCTGAAACCTTCAGGAAAATATTTGATGGAAGATTTTTATTATGCCGGTGGATTACCTGTTGTGATCAATGAACTAAAAAAATATCTGCACAATGATGTGATTACAGTTAATGGAAAATCAATCGGTGATAACAACAGCAAACCCGTTTGCTACAACCGTGAAGTGATCGCATCTGTTGATACGCCTTTGCAAACGGAAGCAGGTATTGCTGTGCTGAAAGGAAATTTATGTGCCGATGGTGCCATCATTAAACCATCTGCTGCGACAAAATCATTAATGAAGCACAGGGGCAAAGCGGTTGTGTTTGAAACGATGGAAGATTATCATGCAAGAATTGATGACCCAAATCTGGATATTGATGAAAACTCTGTGATCGTATTAAAAGGTGTTGGGCCGGTAGGTTATCCCGGCATGCCTGAAGTTGGCAATGTTGATCTTCCTGAGAAATTACTGAGGAAAGGTGTTAAAGATATGATCCGCATTTCAGATGGAAGAATGAGTGGCACAGCTGCAGGAACTGTGGTGCTGCATGTTTCACCTGAATCGTCCATTGGTGGAGTACTTGCATTAGTGAAAGATGGCGATATGATTGAACTTGACGTCGATCAGAGAAAACTTCATCTTGATGTAAGCGATGAAGAATTAAACAAACGGAAACTGGCATGGGTCGCACCTGAACCAATGGCAACAAGAGGTTATGTAAAATTTTATATTGACCATGTGCAGCAGGCACATCTCGGAGCAGACCTTGATATTTTGCAGGGCGGCAGCGGAAGTGAAGTAACAAGAGATTTACATTAAGCCCTGCCCCTAAAGGGGAAGTTTAGGTTTTAAATTAAAAATAGTATTAAGTAAAATATATACAGAGTATGAAACAAATTTTTCTTTTCTGCTTTATCGTCTTCATAGTAAGTTGTAACAGTAAGCCACAATACAAATCGATTGGCGCTATTGAAAGAATGGATCCTGCATTGGATATAATTATTTCTCCAAACGCCAAAGCAGAGATCATTGCTGAGGGCTTTGAATGGAGTGAAGGACCGTTGTGGATCGAAAAGGAAAAGATGTTGTTATTTTCTGATGTGCCTGCTAATACAATCTACAAATGGACAGAAGAAAAAGGAAAAGAAGTTTACCTGAAGCCATCCGGCTATACAGACAGCCTTCCATCCATCTGCAAAGAACCCGGCAGCAATGGTTTAATACTGGACGCTGAAGGCAGCCTTATTCTTTGTCAGCATGGCGACAGAAGAATGGCGAGAATGGATGCTGCATTAGATAAACCAATAGCAAAATTTATTACACTTGCCGATAAGTATAATAACAAACGGCTCAGCAGTCCAAATGATGCAGTGTATAATTTTGGCGAATTATTTTTTACTGATCCGCCTTATGGATTAAGTACACAGGATGATAAGGACACTGAAAAAGAAATTCCTTTCAATGGAGTTTATAGATTAACAAAAAAAGGTCGGGTAACCTTAATTACCGACTCCCTCTCCCGCCCCAACGGTCTTGCATTTTTCCCCGGAGGAAGAAGATTGCTGGTTGCTAATTCTGATCCCGAAAAACCTAACTGGTATCTGTTTGATATAAATCCTGGTGATACTATTTTCCCTCCAAAACTATTTTTCAGTGCTGCTGGTAATGATAAAAAGTTAAATGGTCTGCCGGACGGATTGAAGATCGATAAGAATGGGAATGTATTTGCAACAGGCCCGGGCGGAATTTATATATTTAATGAAAGCGGAAAATTATTAGGTAAACTGAAATTAGAAAATTCTTCATCGAATTGTGCTTTATCACCCGATGAAAAAACATTGTACATCACAAACGATATGTATGTACTGCGGTTTAAAATGAGAGAATAAAATCAATCAGAATAAAAACAATAAGACGAATGCCCTTACTAATCATCTTACTGGGAATTGCTTTGCAGATTTTTTTAACGGTTAAAAAAGTCAGCCCTTTTTTATCGTTACTGATCGTAGCTATTTTCATTGGTTTTTTATTGGGCATGCAACCCTCTGCCATCCTTACTTCTGTAGAAAAAGGAGTTGGCAGTACATTGGGCGGGCTTGCATTGATCCTTTGCCTTGGCGCTGTTCTTGGAAAAATACTGGAAGCAAGTGGTGCTGCTGAACAAATTTCGGGTACACTCATCAACAGTTTTGGCGAAAAGAATATTCAGTGGGCCATGCTGCTTACAGGTTTCTTAGTTGGACTTCCACTTTATTATAATGCAGGTTTTATCATTCTTGTGCCGCTTGTATTTTCTGTTGCCAAAAGAACAAAATTACCTTTACTGTATCTCGCTATTCCTATGGCGGCATCTTTATCAACCACACATTGTTTTTTACCCCCACACCCCGGGCCTGTTGTACTGGTAAATGCCTTTAAAGCTGATCTCGGCAAAACCCTTGTTTACGGATTGATACTTGTAATACCGATTGTAATTATTGCCGGACCGTTTTTAGGTCGCTTACTGCAAAAAATAACGACAGGTGTACTGGCTCCCTTTTCTATTGGAGATAACATAATCGTTGACAAAAAATTACCCTCCGTTACTCCAAGTTTTATCATCGCATTACTTCCGGTATTTTTGATTACACTGTCTGTGATAGCAAAATACTTTTTATCAGATGACTCACTCATAAAGAATGTTATTCTGTTTACTGGTGATTCCACCATTGCTTTATTACTATCAGTGCTTTGCGCCATTTACTTTTTTGGTATAAGGATGAATAACAAAATGCCGGTAATTATGCAATGGCTCAATGATGCCATATCAGGTATTGCAGTCATCATGCTCATTATTACTGCAGGTGGTGTATTAAAACAAATATTAACCGACAGCGGAACCGGAGCTTACATTACTTCATTCAGCAGTGACTGGCAGATTCATCCATTGGTGTTTGGATGGGTGGTAACTGCCTTATTACGTGTCGCAATAGGATCTGCAACAGTAGCAGGTTTAACTGCTGCAGGCATTGTATCCCCCATTGTTGTTGCAGGTGCAGTTTCACCTGAATTGATGGTACTGGCTGTAGGTGCCGGCAGTGTATTTGGTTCTCACATCAATGATTCGGGATTCTGGATGTTCAAAGAATTTTTCAAAGTAACTCTGAAACAAACTTTTTTATCATGGACTATTATGGAAACGATCATTTCAATTCTGGGATTGATCGGCATATTATTGTTAAATATGTTTATTTAAGAAAAATGAATAGCAAAATAAAAACAACATGCCTGCTCATCTGCTGTATTCTTTTGTTGTTATCTAATCAGTCAGGTGCACAGGTAAAACTTCCTCAAATTGTAAGAGACAGCATGATCCTGCAAAGAGATGTACCCGTAAATATCTGGGGATGGTCGTCTGTAAATGAAAAAGTAACCGTGAAGTTTAATGGAAAAACATATAAAACAAAAGGTAATGCGGATGGTAAATGGATCATCAAACTTCCTCCAACCAAAGCAGGCGGCCCGTATACGATTAATATTACTGCAAGTAATAAAATCAGTCTGAAAGAAATTTTATTTGGCGATGTTTGGTTTTGCAGTGGTCAGTCAAACATGGTGCATCAACTGAATATTCATGATGTAACCTATGCAAAAGAAATTGCAGAAGCAAACGATCAGCAGATACGACAGTTCTGGATACCAACACTTACCGGCTTACAGGGAGCACAACAGAACCTGCCGGGCGGTTACTGGAAAGCAGCAGTTGGTGAAGATGTTCGTCCATTTTCTGCAGTTGCCTATTTCTTTGCAAAGCGTTTATACGAAAAATACAAAGTACCTGTCGGTATCATCAATGCAAGTGTGGGCGGCACACCTGTTGAAGCTTGGACAAGTGAAGAAGGGTTAAAAGATTTTACTTCACTGAAAAATACCATCGAAAAAAATAAAGACACAGCTTATCTCAACAGTCTGAACCGAAGATCTCCCACTACGAACCGCATGCCGCCCCCTGTTGATGCAGGTTTATCAGCTGCCATTAAATGGCTTGATGTCAACTATATACCTAAAGGCTGGCGCAATATCAATCTTCCCGGTTACTGGGAAGACCAGGGCATTAAAGATCTGAATGGTGTTGTTTGGTTTAGAAAAGAAATAGAAATTCCGGCATCAATGGCTGGTAAAGTTGCAAAAGTTTTTTTAGGAAGAATTGTTGATGCAGATGAATTATACATCAATGGAAAATTAGTTGGTAAAACTACTTATCAATATCCGCAACGCAGATATCCAGTTCCAGCAGATGTTTTAAAAGCAGGGAAAAACATTTTTGTTATTCGTGTAACAAACTCGTCTGGCAAAGGCGGTTTTGTATCAGACAAACCTTACTGTATTTTTTCAGGTACTGATACAGTTGATTTGAAAGGCTACTGGCAATACAAAGTTGGTCTTGTGTATAAACCTTTCACAGGCGGAGGTTTTGGTGGAGGCATCAATGCACAAAATCAACCGGCAGCATTGTACAATGCAATGGTGGCACCGGAGATCAATTATACTATTAAAGGTTTTTGCTGGTACCAGGGTGAAAGCAATGCAGGCAGGCCAAAGGAATATGAAAAACTTTTATCCGCATTAATTAATGACTGGCGAAGCAAATGGAACCAGGGCTCACTTCCATTTCTGTACATACAGCTTCCGGGCTTTATGGATTATAACTACCTCCCTACCGAAAGCCAATGGGCTGAGTTACGTGAAGGGCAACTAAAAACTCTTTCCGTTCCCAATACGGCGATGGCAGTTACTATTGAACTTGGCGAATGGAATGATATTCACCCCGACAATAAAAAAGATGTTGGTGAGCGCTTAGCCTTAGCTGCAATGAAAACTGCTTACAATGAAAACATTGTTTATTCAGGTCCGCTTTTTCAATCGGCAACTATTGAGTCAAACAAGATTATAATAGAATTTTCAAATACAGGCAGTGGCTTAGTAACTAATGATGGCGAAGAGTTAAGTGAGTTTGCTATTGCAGGGGCCGATAAAAAATTTGTATGGGCAAAAGCAAAAATAGAAGGCAACAAAGTTGTTGTATGGAGTGATGAAGTTAAAGAACCAATGTATATGCGTTATGCCTGGGCAGATAATCCTGTTAATCCAAATCTTTTTAACAAAGATGGATTACCGGCATCACCATTCAGAACTGATAAATAAAAAAGTATCTCTAATACTATAAACTTCTGTATGAAAAATTATTTGATATTGTTATTATGCATCTGCTTTACATCAGAGATAACTGCACAGTCTGTTTCTGTTGACAGCAGTAAGTATCCCCGACTCGTTACATTCACTGCTCAACAGGATCAGGCACAAATGATGCAGCAGTTGGGTATTAAAAAATTAAGACCCGGCCCAAGCGGTAATGCGTCCGCTCCCAATCATGCTAATTACGATGAAGCAATAGCAAACCCCTGTCCGTTATTACCTGATGCACTGATTACCAAAAAAGGTAAAAAAGTAACCAATGCTGAACAGTGGTGGCAACAGAGACGCCCGGAAATTGTGGAAGATTTTGAAACTGAAATGTATGGCAGAATTCCATCAAAAACACCAAACGTTACATGGACTGCAAAAATCACCGATTATGAATTTGTTGGACGCATTCCTGTTATTGCAAAACAATTAGTGGGTCATGTTGATAACAGCGAATATCCTCTCATTCATGTAAACATCAACATGGTACTTGTATTACCATTGAATGTAAAAGGCCCTGTTCCTGTATTGATCATGTTTGGATTCCCTTCATTACCATCTCCTGCACAACCCAACCCTGCAGACATGGAAAAGCTCAATTCAACTTTCAAAGAGATGATGATACAGCAGAACCCGGAGATGAAAGCCATCTTCGATCGCTATCCTGCTTATTCACCTGTTACACGATTGCCCGGTTCAAACTTTTTTGCACCTGCCCCAACAGGCGACTCACCCCCTACTGAACAATTGCTGGCTGCAGGTTGGGGATACTGTGTGATAGAGCCAAACAGTATCCAGGCTGATAATGGTGCAGGTTTAACAAGAGGTATTATTGGTTTAGTAAATAAAGGACAACCACGTAAGCCTGACGATTGGGGTTCATTAAGAGCATGGGGCTGGGGTGCATCACGTGCATTGGATTATTTTGAAACAGATACATTGATCAACACAAAAAGAGTTGGTATTGAAGGCGTATCCCGTTATGGAAAAGCAGCATTGGTAACAATGGCTTTTGATCAGCGATTTGCAATTGTATTAATCGGTTCTTCAGGAAAAGGTGGTGCAACACTGCAGCGCCGTGTTTTTGGTGAAGCGGTTGAAAGTCTTGCAGGCAGTGGTGAGTATCACTGGATGTCGGGAAATTATTTAAAATACGCAACTGCAGAATCTTCCTTTGGCAGTAAAACAGGTTGCGATCTTCCCGTTGACTCACATGAACTGTTGGCACTTTGTGCACCAAGGCCAGTGTTCGTCAGTTATGGAATACCGGAGAAAGGAGATGCCAATTGGCTCGATCAAATGGGAAGCTATAAAGCAACCATTGCAGCAGGTACCGTATTTAAATTATTAGGAGCAAAAGATTTGGGTGTTAGCAATGATTATAACACAGAACAAATGCCGCCGGTGCTTACAGGCTTGCTCGATGGTGAACTGGCATGGCGGCAGCACGACGGAGGACATACTGATGCTCCTAACTTTAAATTCTTTATACCATGGGCCAACCGTGTGTTGAAGTATGAAAAAGTTGCCCGTTAATTGTATTGCTGATTCTATAACATTATTGAAAAGGAAAATCATGCTCAAAAAAAGGATACTACTTACAGCTTCTGCATTTTTGTTTACAGTTATTTTACATGCACAAACACAATCTCCATGGTATGGAAAAAAATGTGCCGTTGTACTTACATATGACGATGCAATAGATCAGCACCTGGATAATGCAGTTCCATTGTTGGATTCACTGGGATTGAAAGCAACGTTTTATATAACTGCTTTTTCACAATCAGTACAAACAAGAATAAATGACTGGAAAAAACTTTCTGTTACGGGTCACGAATTAGGTAATCATACATTGTTTCATCCCTGTATTGGTAACAGCCCCGGCCGTGAGTGGGTTTCACCCGAAAACAATTTGAATAATTATACCGTGAAGCGTATGGAAAATGAAATACGCATGACGAATACCTTTCTGCAGGCACTTGATGGAAAAATCAAACGCACATTTGCATTCACCTGCGGCGATATGAAGATTGCTGACTCCTCTTTCATTAATGGAATGAAAAAAGATTTTGTTGCGGCAAGAGCAGTACGTAACGAAATGCATAAGATTAACGAAGTGGATCTGTACAATATAGATTGCTACATGGTAAACAATAACAGCTTTGAAGAAATGAAAGCATGGGTAGATAAAGCAATTGAAACCAACTCACTGCTTGTTATACTTTTTCACGGTGTAGGCGGTGGCAACAGTTTAAATGTTTCGCTGACAGATCACCATAAATTGCTTACTTATTTAAAGCAAAAACAAGAAAGCATCTGGGTTGCGCCCATGATCACAGTTGCTGAACATATTAACGAATGGTAAAACATAACCAAGTAGCCTACTGCTGATCTGCCTGTGTTTACCGGATGATTGTATCCATTATATGAAAAAAATCAAAATCAACATAACCACCTGTTGATTTAGTTGCATAATTGAACAATCCAAAACGGTAACCCATAAAATGAGGTAATGTGTAAGTCATTTGCAATGGAGAACCAATTGCTGTCCATTTTTTTCCATCAAGACTGTAATAGAAATACCCTTTATCTGTTCGGTTAACAAAGTCGCAGTCTGCTTTCAGATAAATTTTCTTCTGCACCAATGGAAGACTTTGTACTTCAACAGGCTTTCCCGATTCAGCATTAATCATAACAATTGATTTTGTTCCTTCAGTTGATTTCACTCCCACCCATCCATAGTTCTTCTGCAAAAGCACAAGACCTGCAAAGTCACCGTCTTTCATATTGCTAATATCAATAACAGTTGTACCCGAACATTCAGGCCCAAATGTTCGTTGCGTAAGTGTGTTACGGGCAAGAAGAATAGATGTGTCAACTCTTCCTGTTGTAATGCGGAGATATCCTTTGCGCTTAGCAAGTGACCAGTTTTTATTATCAGGATTATGATTCCATTGCCAAACCAGCGGGAAAGATATATCACCGGGCTTACGGTTGAACTCATCAGAAGCTACTATGCCGGGAATATACCCTTTGCTGGATGGAAGATTCAATGTATCAGGCACCTTACCATTACTGCCAATTACCGGCCATCCATTTTCCCATTTAACAGGTACAAGATAAGGAATACGACCAACTGCTCCGTAATCTCTGAACAGATATGCATACCAATCACCTTGCGATGTATTGATAAGACCACCCTGTGCCACGCCTTTATCCTGAAGGGCAACACGGCCCTCGTAAGGTCCTGTAATTTTATCGGCCCTATGTATAACAACAGTACGCATCCCTCCTTTTGGCCAGGTAATATTGAACAGGTAATATTTTCCATACATTTTAAACAGTTGTGAGCCTTCTGCATTTAAACCTCCGTTATCACCAGATGGCAAACTTGCATTTTCTATTACCACCTGATTTATTCCACCAGGTTTTATTCCGGATACATCTTCATTTAATTCAACAAGGGTGAGTTTACCTCCACCATATAACATATACACTTTGCCATCTTCATCAAAAAATAAAGAATGATCGTGCAGACTTGGTTTAAAAGAAACAGCTTTCCATGGACCTTTCTCAATATTCTTTGTGCTGTAGATGTAGGTTTTACCGGTTGTTTGTGCAAATGTGCTTACATAGAAAGTACCGTTATGATAGCGAATGCTGCTTGCCCAGGAACCTCTGCCATAAGTGCTTTTGCCGTTGGCGAGATTCAATTCATCTACATTTGCCAAAGTATCGTATGCATAGTTCACCAGCTTCCAGTTAACCAGATCTTTCGATTTCATTATTGGCACACCCGGACTCATATGCATGGTTGTGCTGCTCATGTAGTAAGTATCGCCCACACGGATCATCGCCATATCAGGAACATCAGCATAAATAACAGGGTTGAATGCAGGCTGTGCCTGTAGATAAGAGATTGCACCGGTATATACAATCACAAAAAAAATAACTGCAGTAAGAAATTTTTTCATTCAATTTTTTGTTTGAGATGGCAGGTATACTTTTCTAATCCGACTCATAAATTGCTAAGTAAAAAGATATGAGCACTACAGAATATCCAAAACCTGAAACCAGGCTATTAAATGGCTGCATTTCGTCTGCATACAGAAGAACATGTAATGGCACTAAACTGGATATTTTTCCTGGATCATGCAGCAAACTATTTTAGCATAATATGCTCTCTGCTTAAATTCAATTTATTTTATTCAAACAGAGTACTGATCAACCTACCCCTCCGGTACAGGATGCAGCTTTATTTTTCCCGTAAAAAAAGTTTACTCATTGCATCATAAAGCAGTAAATATTGATTGGATTTCCCATCATTATCAAAAAACTTCTCCCATGTACTTAATGGCTCCCAGATGCAGGTTCCTTTTCCTCTTCCATTGGGTAAACTGAAGGCAATTTTATTGACGTCTTCTTTTAATGCTGAATACTCTACCACAATCACATCTTTATTGTAGCGACGAACAAGATCGTTGAGATTATTTTCCAGGTCAGCTAATGTACCATGCCACTTTGGATAGTACGATTCCCCAATTACATCAAACTGTACACCACGGGCAATCATGTTATCGATAAAGAAAACAGATTCATCGTTTTGTCCGCCCAATGCAACATGCAACATCATCTGTACAGTTGGATCAACTGCTTTTACCGCTGCTGTGCCTGCACAAAGCAACTGTGCTGTTTGATCAATATTGCTCACATTCCCTTCGGGCCATACAATGCCATGATTGATTTCGTTACCTACCTGCACCATATCAGGAGTGGTACCCTGCGCTTTCAGTTCTTCCATCACCATTTTGGTATAGTCATATAATGCTTGCTTTAATTCTTCAAATGAAAGATTTTTCCACGCAGCAGGTTTGTATTGCTTTCCGGGATCGGCCCAGTAATCGCTGTAATGAAAATCGAGCAGAAGTTTTAAACCGGCAGCTTTTACACGCTTCGCCATTTGTTTTGTGTAATCCAGGTTACAGAAACCTTTCTTAGGCGAGTAACCAGCTTCCTGTGCAGGGTCATTAAAAATGCGGAGACGCACATAATTAATTCCATGATCTTTTAATATCTCAATCGCATCTTTGGTAACGCCTTTATCTGAAAATTTCATTCCACGCTCTTCTAATTGAGGAAGAAAAGAAATATCAGCTCCCAGCATTTGATCAACTGTTCTTGGCTTAGCTGCTTCCCCTTTCAGTTTATATTTCTCATCGATTGTAACCGTATTTACATTCTCAGGTGAAACAGTAATAATATCTGTTGACCCGGTGAACAATCCGCTGGCACCTGCTTCAAACTTAATGATGCCGGGCTTTGTTCCTGCCTGCACAATTACCTGGCATTTACCATTGAATAAACTCCGTTGCCACGCACCATCCACACATTTATCGGGTTCATGACTGCTGGGATCGCCGTTACCAACGCCGATAATTTTTGCATCGCCTTCAATTTTAAACTTGATCATGTTATCTGCATCCGGAACTTCACGGCCTTCACGATCAACAACTGTTATATTCATCACTGTTACATCTTTACCATCAGCAAGCATAGTAGTTTTATAAGGCGTTAACACTACTTCTGTTGCTGCACCGGTTGTTTCTACTTTTGATTTAAGGATTCTTCCCTTCTTATTGGCAACAGCTTCCAGTTTGCCGGGTTCAAATTCCACCTTCCATTGCAGGTGTCCATTGCGTGGCATATCCTTCTTTCCTAAACTTTTTCCGTTTAAGAACAGTTCTACATCATCTGCATTACTGTTCACCCACACATCAATTTGTTTCTTTGGTTTACCCCATTCGTTACGATGGTTCCAATGTGGAGAGATATGTAACACATCCTTATCTGTCCACCAGCTTTGATAGTAGTAATAAATATTTTTTGGAAAGCCGCATACATCCATCACACCAAAATGCGAATTGATATTGGGCCATTTGAATGGTGTAGGTTCACCACGATAATCAAAACCAGTCCATATAAAACCGCCAAGCCAGAAATCATTTGTTGCAGCAAGTTTCCACCACTCTTCTGCCCTGCTTGCCCACCACGGTGCTGTAATATCCTGATCGGGTAAGTACCCACGGATAGAATCTTTTTCCAGAATACCACGGGTACTAACGGTGCTGCCCATCTCTGTTCCAATGATCGGTTGAGTTGGATGATCGTTGTGATAATCTGCAACAGCAAACTGGCGGTAATTAAAACTGCGTACAGGAATTACTTCATTCACTCCTTTAAACACATTGGGTAAATCAGCAGCATAGGTAGACGTACGGGTTGGATCGAGCTGCTTTAATTTACTGATAAATGTTTCAGCAATTCGTTTGCCATGTGATGTAGTGTGAATCCAGCCTTCTTCATTACCAATGCTCCACATAAATACAGATGTGCGGCTGCGGTCACGTTTTACTAAGCGTTCAAACTGATCCATGTATTCAGCACTACTGTTCAGCAATCGCTGTTCATCCATTACCAGCATACCCAAACTGTCGCATGCATCTAACAACTCCGGGGTTGGTGTATTATGACTTGTACGGTATGCATTGCTGCCAAAATTTTTCAACACACTAATACGGTAGTATTGCAGATAATCAGGCAATGCACTTCCTACACCTGCATGATCCTGGTGATTGTTTGTTCCAAACAGTTTTATATACTTTCCATTAAGAAAAACACCATTTGGTTTGATTTCAATAGTACGGAAACCAAAGCGGAGCTTTTTGCTGTCAACAACAACTCCATTCTGCTTTAACTCAACCACCACACGATAGAGATATGGATTCTCTAATGACCAAAGTGTTGGGTTTGTAACATTAATGATTTGCTTACTTGTTTTCTCTTCATTTGAATTGATGGTAACTGGTGCTTCTTTTGCAGTGCCGATTTTAACACCGCTTCTGTCAGTTAAATAGGTGTTGACAGAGTAACTGCCGCCGACACTGTATTCATTGGCTATAGTTGTTTCAACGCTCAATATTGCTTTATTACCGGTGATAGCAGCATAAGCAAAAACACCATCCGTTGCAATATGTGTGTTGGCATAACTGTTCAGCCATACATGGCGGTAAATACCGGCACCCTCGTAAAACCAACCTTCATATTGTGTAGCGTCAACCCGAACCGTTATGACATTGTTACGATCGTAGTTAATAAAATCAGTTACATCGTAATTCACCCCAACATAACCGCTTTTATTATTTCCAAGATAAAATCCATTGACCCAAACCTGCGCATCACGGAAAATTCCATCAAACTGCAATTGAAAACGACGGCCCGAATCGGCTTTTGCAATAGTGAAATGTTTACGGTACCAGCCAATGCTCGTTGCAGGAAATAAACCACCTACAGGTTTGTATCCATGACTTTCCACATCGAAATTTTCCACCTGCACAAAAGGAAGTTCCACTGCCCAGTCATGCGGGAGATTGAGCGAACGCCAGCTGCTGTCGTTAAAACGCAGATCGATAGCAGTACCTGCAGCACCACCCGATTTAGAAAAGATTGTTTTTATACTGTAGTTAAAATCTTTATCGGGATTGGCGGCATGGCCAAATGCGAATTTCCAGTTGTTATCGAAGTTGACATGAGACCGTTGTGCTGATGCTGACAAGCTTAATCCTGTAACGCAAAGGATAAATGCGATAATCTTATGTTTCATATTCAGTTTTTGCAGGTAACACGAAGGACAGCAAGGTACGCCTGTGTTACGGATTTATTTATTGAAGTACTATTTTTTCTATTTCGAGACTGTACGATTTATTGTTTGATTGTTGAATTAAGGGACTGACCGTTATTTCAATTTTTTCGATGTTTTTTAAATTCAGCGCTTCATCAACTGCCGACAATTGAAAATACAGCGGTTGAAAACCGGGATACGGCCTTGGCATCAGCAACGCCTTATCGTTTTTGAAATGTACCAGTGGAATTTCCATATCCCGAAACTGATTGCTTAAAGAAACAATTGCAGCAAATGCAAAACCATTTTTACTAACCAGTGTAATTTTTACATTCAGCGGTTCCTTGTTTTCTGTTCGTGCCCGTAGGATGATTTTTGTAAATGAGTTAAGTTCAGAGCTTCTTTGTTGTAATTTATTACCAATGAAATGCTGCAGACCCATTACTTCATCCTCCTTTATATCGGTAATGCTGAATTTATGAATCAGGGTTCCTGTGCTGCTGCCTGATGCATACCCCGTTTGAAATCCCCTTCTGAAATTGGGTAAAACATGTACTGTTCTGTCGGTTGAAGGATTGTATAATTCCAGCGAAGAACCTGCTGCTGCAATATTGGTTTTATATGTTTCAAAACTGTAGTTATCCCAAGCAAAAGGATTCCCTTTGATTGCACCGGGATAGGTAACAAACTCATTTCCTTCTTGTACCAGTATGCGGTATGGCAGCTGGCCGGTTACTACAACATCAGCAGGAATTTCAGCCGTATACTCATAACCGTTTTTCTTCATGGGTATATTCCGGAATAAACCGCCACCGAGTTTTGATAATTGTACAGAAACACGTGCAGAATCAACTCCTCCAACAATCGCTTTGATCAAAAAAGATTTACCGGCGCTTACCTCTGTAAATTGTTCATGCCGCACAACAACTTCTTTTTTAGAAGATAGAGGTGCAACAAACTCACTGTTATAAGACCATTTTTCATCTGTTAATAAATGACTGATAATGTATTTGCCCGGAGTAATATCAAAGCCATCTTCCAGATTAACTCCTTGCTGTATTGTATAATTGTTACCTTGATTGACTGCACGTACAATCAGGTTTCCGCCCAGCCCATCAAGAAATAATTTCATCCTGTTTTTATTCCATTTAATCTGCGTAACTTCTTTGTTGGGTGATGCACGTTCAAACGGATCCCTTACATAAATTACATCGGGCATTACTTCGAGTATCCACACTCCATCTGAAATTTTATCAAGAAAATAAGCACCTGTTCCTTCATATTGTACTACAGGTGAACTGCCAACTCCTGCAATATGTTTTAATTCTTTTTTATTAACAGGTACAGTGGTTGTGTTATTGGAATAATAAAACTTATCAGCCGCATTCATTTCACTTAATGCATTTGCATAACTCACCCGAAACACATCAAACACACTGTCGGCCGGATATGCACCAAAGTTTTTCATACGTGGTACACGGTGAAACACTTCAGCAGCAATCATCATGCTGATGGCTTTTGAAGGAGTATAAGCAAGGTTGAGATAATGGGTTTGATACTCTGTATTTACATAGGCAATCGCCATTGGATCGTAAGCGAACTGTGTCGCCCATTGAAAGCCGGCTCCCCTGAAACTTTTTGCGATTGCCGGGTACATATAACTATCCATTACATCTGCTGCATCAAATTCATACACCATCAATGCTTTGTTTTTAAATGCTGTAACTGTATCACGAAATGGAATTTGATACAGATCTACATTTGGCAATGTATTTCCTTTGATTGTTTGATTGCCCACCAATCCCGATGGATACCATTGAAAGCTGAAACCATCTACAACTGATGCTGCAACAGCATCGCTGAAGTATGGGCCTTGTGCAATATTGTAAAATAAAGGTTTGGTAAAGCCTGTACTTTTTACCGCTGCTGCCAAACGGTTTATATAATCCGTCACTCTTTTTTTGGGGTTACTATGCGAGGGCTCATTGTTCAGTTCAACAGCAATAATATCTTTATCATTTTCGTAACTGAGTTTGGTGTACGGATTAATATGTTTAAAAAACTGCTTCAGGTAATTTTCCTGTGCACGGATCGCCGTATCATTTGTGGTAAGTTTTCCCCTTCCAAAATAACGGGAGAAACCGGGAGTTGCTTCATCCCGTTCAGGATAACCATTTCCCCAAAAAGCAATGGGAGTAATAATGGTTTTGATATTTCGTTTTTTTAATTCAGCCAGTAAAAAATCAAATAAACGTAAGTGTTCATTCTCAATAAGGTTACCTGCTGTATCACTTATTTCATTATCCCATACATGCACCCGGAATGCATTTAATCCAAGCCGTGAAAAATGATAAACATCATTACGGATAGCCTGTTCCAGATCAACATTTAATACTTTGTGTGCACGATATGCATGTGCAAAGGGGGTAGTGTAGTTTACGCCAAAAAAACTTGCCTCTGCTTTCGTTGAAGTGTAACGCAGTACTCCCTGTTTATCTGCATAAACAAGATTAGCCTGCTTTGTTTTTTGTGCAGCAAGCATTGTAACAGAAAAAAATAACACAAAACAAAAGACTGCTTTCTTGAAATAAATCATTACAGCTTATTATTTAACAGTGTATAATCTGAAAAATTCCCTGTAGAAACAGAGGAAGAATTTAAAAACTACTGATTTTACAAAATCAGCTTTTTCATGCCGTTATCCGGCAAATAATATTCACCTGAAGGAAACTTAATTCTTAAATGAATCCATTGCAACAGTTGGCTTTCCGCTGTTATCAAACGCACCAAGTGTATAGCCTTTCCATCCACCATAACTCTGAGGCTCCCAATACAGTACACCTAAACCTTTACTGCCTGTTACTGATTTTACTTTTGTTATAAGATCTGTTATAAACAATTTACATTCTGCCGCATTATCCCAGGGCATCCCAACTTCAACAACCATCACTTCTTTATTGTAAAGTGAAACCATATCGTTCATATTCACAAGGCATTGTTGGTTGGCACTCCCCCATCCCGCCGCTACATAAGAAGGATACAGAGACATGCCAATTACATCAAACTTAGCACCGTTGCTGATTAGTCCGCCAATATTCCAGCGGAATAAAGAATTATCCCAGCCATTTGAAACATGTACAATCACTTTTGCAGAAGCAAACACTGCTTTCACAGCATCGTAACCTGCATTTACGAGTTGCGCATAATTACTCATGTTGGTGGATGCTCTTCCTTCGGGCCACAACATACCATTGTTGGTTTCATTACCCACCTGCACCCATTCGGGAGTTACACCTGCTGTTTTTAACTGATTCAACACATCAGTGGTATGTGCTGACAATGCATTTTTCATATCTGCAAAACTCATTGCTGCCCATGCTGCCGGTTTTGTTTGCTGACCAGGATCGGCCCATGAATCGCTGTAATGAAAATCAATCATTACACGCAAACCAAGATTTTTTGCACGCAGCGCTTTTGCCACTACATCAGCAGCATTGTTCCAGGCAGGACTTGGGTTAACCCATACTCGCAGGCGAATGGTATTCATGCCAAGTGATTTCATCAATGCAAAACACTCTGTTTCTGCACCCGATGCATTGTAAAATTTTTTACCTGATGCTTCCATCTCTGTTATCCAGCCAATATCAGCTCCTTTCACAAATCCTGTTTCAACAACTGGAGGAACCGGATCCGGAGTCATTTTATTTTTTTTGCAGGTAGATGACAATGCAACTGCTGCAAATAAAAGCCCTGCTGTATAAAGTATTTTTCTCATTTACTTTTTTGAATTTTATAAATATTACCCTGTAAGAACCTGTGCCTGGTGCGCTGATATTATTACCGCCCGGTTTGGCAGACCAGCAATACCAGTTTGCCGTACGCATTTACCTTGTAAATTATATCGTAAGAACCATTACTGGAAAATACAAATTTGTTACAGGCTGTAAATGCCAAATTGGTTGCTACCCTTGATTGGTTGTTGTATTTAAATGTCATTGGTGTTGCAGAAGTGCTCCACACATGTTGATCTCCTGAGAGATAAAATTAAACTGCTGTAAAATTAACAGTTCCAGCATTTACAACTTCATTTACTTTCATATAATTCGTTTCCGGGAAAATCAACGATTTCCTGATGTACCGTTAACCAAAGTGGTGGTGCTTCCACACCATTCATATTTTATACCACTGCTTTCCATTCTTGGTGATGAGATTCAACTCACTTAATAAATCCTTTTAAAAACAAGCAAATCATTACTTAAATGCGTAAGCCGTATTCACTGGCTTTATAATATTTTCGTTTTTTACGATTATTTTTTTTTTTTTTTCATTATTGGCTTATTTTTGGTCAAATGTCGATTATGCTTGCAACGCATAGAAGAGAGAAGATATTAGACTTACTGAGGGAAGATGGTTCGGCCAAAGTATTAAATCTGGCAAAAATCTTTAAGGTAACCGAGGTAACCATCCGGCAGGACCTTGAAAAGCTGGAAAAGGATGGCTCCATAACCCGTGAACATGGTGGAGCTTATATTAAAAACATTAAAGATCAGGTTCAGACTTTTTCGTTAGTGCACCAGGAGAACCTTGATAAAAAGAGTTGATCGCAGAAAAATGCATTGAGTTCATTGAAAGCGGGGATACAATTATATTGGATTCTGGTACCACCACTACCGAAGTGGCCAAAAAACTGAAAGGCATGAAAGGCCTTACCGTAATTACCAATGCGCTCAATATAGCATTAATGCTTGGAGCAGAGCCTGGAATTGAAGTGATTGTTACCGGCGGAGAGTTTAAACCGCCTACTCTGTCATTAACAGGCCAAAAGGCTGCAGATTTTTTCAAAGGGCTGCATGTTCAAAAGTTGTTTTTGGCTACAGCGGGTATATCATTAAAAGCCGGTCTTACCTACCCAAGTATAAGTGATATAGTAGTTAAAAAAGCAATGATTGAAGCAGCCGAAACAACATATCTGCTGGCCGACTCTACTAAAATAGGCAAAGCCGCTTTTGCAAGCCTGGGTGCTTTATCCCTGATTGATTACATCATAACAGATGCCGGCATTGAAGAAAAGCACAAACAGGTATTTAAGGATAATGAAATTGAATTAATAATAGCAAGCTGATAACAATGGCAAATACTAAACAAACAACACTGGGCGTAATCATTGGCAACCGTGATTTCTTTCCTGACAAACTGGTTGCTGAGGCAAGAAACGAAATTCTTGACTTGTTCAAAAAACTTAACATCACTCCCGTTTTATTGAGCGATGCCGATTCAAAACTGGGTGGTGTAGAAACTTTTGCAGAAGCACAAAAATGTGCGGCTCTGTTCAATAAACATGCGGAAGAAATTGACGGTATCCTTGTAGTCCTTCCCAACTTTGGTGACGAAAAAGGTGTGGCTGAAACCATTAAATGGTCAGGCTTGAATGTTCCTGTTTTAATACAGGCTTATCCTGATGATTTGGGCAAAATGGATGTTGTAAACAGAAGGGATGCCTGGTGTGGTAAGATTTCAGTTTGCAATAATTTATATCAGTTTGGTATAAAATATTCCTTAACAACAAAGCATGTAGTAAGTCCGAAAAACGAATCGTTTATCAGCGACTTAAAACAATTTACAGCAGTATGCCGTGTGGTGAAAGGCTTACGTAAAGTGCGCATTGGTGCAGTTGGAGCAAGACCGGGAGCATTTAATACAGTCCGTTACAGTGAAAAGATTTTACAGCGCAATGGTATTTCGGTTACTACGGTTGATTTATCAGAAATATTAGGCAATGCCAACAAACTAACTGCTGATGATAAATCAGTAAAAGAAAAATTAGAAAAAATTCATGCGTATACAAATACAGGATTAACGCCACCGGATAAATTAGTACAGATAGCAAAACTGGATGTAGTGCTGGCCAATTTTATGGCTGAAAATTATCTGGACGCATCTGCTATTCAATGCTGGACATCGTTGCAGCAAAACTATGGCTGTAATGTGTGCACCAGTATGAGTATGATGAGTGAGCATATGCTGCCATCTGCCTGTGAAGTAGATGTTACCGGAACATTAAGTATGTATGCTATGCAATTGGCAAGCGGCTCCCCTTCTGCCCTGGTTGACTGGAATAATAACTATGCAGATGACGATACAAAATGCGTATTGTTTCACTGTGGTAACTGGGCCAAGTCATTTTTGCCCGATATAACCATCAGCACCGCTCCAATCCTTGGTACTTCTGTAGGTACTGAAAATACATATGGAGCATTAGATGGACGTACACCAGCCATGCCTCTTACTTATGGCCGAATCAGTACAGATGATTGTAAAGGAATTATCAAAGCATATATTGGTGAAGGTGAATTAACCAACGATGCATTAAACACATTTGGTAACAGAGCAGTAGCGCAAATTGACAACCTGCAGGGTTTAATGCAGTATGTGTGCCGTAATGGCTTTGAACACCATGTTGTAATGAATGCCAGTAAAACAGCAGGCATTTTAAAAGAAGCATTTGAAAATTATTTGGGATGGGAAACCTATTCTCATTCCTGACTTGGAAACTGAACAGGTAAAATGACAACAAAAGAATTAAAACAAAAATCGCTGATATACCGTAAGAAGATTTTACAGTACATCACCAAAGCAAAAGCCGGGCATACCGGCGGCAGTTTGTCGAGTATCGATATTTTAAATGTACTGTATAACGAAGTTTTGAATGTATCTCCGCAAAATTTCACTTCACCTGACAGGGACAGGTATGTGCAAAGCAAGGGGCATTGTGTGGAAGCATTATATGTAGTACTTGCAGACAAAGGTTTTTTTCCTGAAGATGATTTGAATACCCTCTGCCAATATAAATCCCACTACATTGGCCATCCAACAAAAAAAATAAAAGGCGTTGAACAAAATACCGGTGCATTAGGACATGGATTGCCTATTTGTGTTGGAACAGCACTCGCTGCAAAAATGGATGAAAAAGATTACAGAGTATTTACATTACTGGGAGATGGCGAATTACCTGAAGGCTCAAACTGGGAAGCGGCTTTGACAGCGGCACATTACAAACTGGATAACCTTTGTGCTGTTATTGACAAAAACAATTTACAGATTTCCGGCACTACTGCTGAAGTTTGCAATACAGACCCATTGGATAAAAAATTTGAGAGTTTTGGCTGGGCCGTAAAAGAAATAAACGGCAATGATGTGGATGAATTAAAAGCAGCGTTCAACAGCTTACCCTTTGAAAAGGGAAAGCCTTCGGTAATCATTGCACACACGATAAAAGGTAAGGGTGTAAGCTATATGGAGAACGATGTAAAATGGCATCATGGTGTACCTGATAAAGAACAGTACGAATCAGCGCAGAAAGAATTAGATCATGCATTAACCCTGATATAAAATGGCAGATCAGATCAATACAAATAGTTACAAGGCAAACTTAGAAATATTTTCAGAAACATTACAGCGCTTAGCTGCAGATGATAAGAATGTTATTGCTGTAACCAGTGACAGCCGTGGCTCAGGAAAACTGGTGCCCTTTGGGAAAAAATTCCCGAAACAGATTGTGGAAATTGGTATTGCTGAACAAAATTTAGTGGGTGTTGCTGCCGGGTTAGCGGCATGCGGCAAAAAAGTATTCGCCGTTTCACCTGCCTGTTTTTTAACCGCAAGGGCATTAGAACAAATAAAGAATGATGTCGCCTACAGTGATAATCCCGTTAATGTGATTGGCATAAGTGCTGGCGTCAGTTATGGTGCATTGGGAAGTACACATCACAGTTTACATGATTATGCTGCCTTAAGAGCAATCAATAATATAATGATTGTAGCACCGGCTGATAATTTTGAAACCGAACAGGCTATTGAGCTGGCATCTAAAACCAATCAGCCAATTTATCTGCGCTTTGGCAAAAAGCCAATGCCTCCTTTGAAAGCAATAAATAATGATGTATTTGTATTTGGAAAAGGAAGAATAATTACAGAAGGAAATGATGTTGCAATCATTGCAACCGGAGAAACTGTTTACCCGGCATTACAGGCGGCGGCTAAATTAAAAAGTGAAGGAGTTTATGCTACCGTCATCAGTATGCATACCATTAAACCTTTGGATACAGAATTATTACAGACTGTTGCCGGTAAATGTAAAGCAATTGTAACGGTAGAAGAGCATAGTGTGAATGGTGGATTGGGTGAAGCCTGTGCTTCTTACCTGCTGCAGAACCAGTTTGCAAAACCATTTAAAATTATTGGAATACCTGATGAGTACACCGTCACAGGATCACAACAGGATATTTTTAATCATTATGGAATAAATGAAGAAGGTATTGCTGAAGAGGTGAATAAATTATTAGAAAAAAAACCGGTGCACTCTTAAGTTATTTGTTGCATTAGAGACTATTAACAGGTTATTTTAAGTACCGGCCACAGGAATATATTTTAACGATTGAATTACAAAGTAAAATTTGTTCAATGCAAAAACGGGTGCCATTTTCTCCATTGCTGCTATTATTGTTAATGCTGTTTTTTTTTACTCAATGTAAAACCAAAACAACAGACAAAAAACAGCACAAGATTGCTATTGTTGTTTCTACACTCAATAATCCCTGGTTTGTTTTCCTTGCAGAAACAGCTGCTGCAAAATCAAAGGCGCTGGGTTATGAAGCGAAGATTTTTGATTCCCAAAACAACACAGCTTTAGAAAGTGATCATTTCGAAAATATCATTGTTTCGGGTTTTGATGCAATTCTTTTTAATTCTACCGATGCAAATGGGTCTGTAGCCAATGTATTAAAAGCAAAAGCTGCCGGTGTACCGGTGTTTTGCATGGACAGGGAAGTAAACAGCAACGATCCCACCTCACAAATTTTAAGCGACAGTTATTCCGGTGCAGTTGCTATTGGAAAATATTTTACTCAGCAATTAAATAAAAAAGGAACCTATGTAGAACTGCTCGGTATTGTGGGTGATAATAATACCTGGGCAAGAAGCAAGGGTTTTCACAGTGTGGTGGATAATTACACGGGGTTAAAAATGGTTGCGCAGCAAAGTGCCGACTTTGACCGCAACAAAGCAATGGAAGTAATGGAATCCATTTTGCAGGCCCACCCTGGTATTGATGCCGTTTTTTGTGGTAACGATGGCATGGCAAGCGGAGCCTACCAGGCATTGGTTTCAATCGGAAAGGCAAATAAAATAAAAGTATATGGATTTGACGGTGCAGAAGATGTAATTACATCTATTGGCGAAAATAAAATTGCAGCAACCGGCATGCAGTTCCCTAAAGTAATGGCCGAAACGGCCGCACAGTTTGCAGATGAATATATAAAAGGAAGAAGAGATTTTCCGGAAAAAATACCTGTTGCAGTTGAATTGGTTACTGTAAAAAATATTGCCGATTACATTGCTTACGGTAAAAAATAAACAACCAATGAAGAAACTTGTAGCATATATTCTTATTGCAGCCATCACAGGTTTAGTGGGTTATAACTCAGTTTACTTTAAAAAGCTTAGTGATGTAAGAAACTCATCTGTTGAGAAATTTGATGCCGTAACTTTTTCTAAACAATTGTGGTCCGAAAAAATGCCACAAAAACTTGACAGTGCTGTTGATTTAGCAGTTTTGATAAACGCAGTTACTGCTGACAAAGAAGCTGCACTTAACAATTATTCAAATGCTTTGGGCATTGGTAATTACCGGTACGCATTGATTAAAACCCAGGCAACTGTTACAGCTGTAAATGAAGATGAATTACTGATTCAAATATCTGTTTCCGACTCTGCACTGAATGCTGTACTTGCCACAGAATATATCTATGGCAATGCCATCCGTGATGCCTCTGCATTGGTAGATCTGAAAGATTTCTCTAACACATCCGATTTAAACAGTATTTCTGAAGAACTGAATAAAACAGTGAGAACAACTGTATTGCCCATATTCAGGAAAAGTGTAAAGAAAGGAGATAAACTGAAAATCACTGCTGCAGTTGAATTAAACAAAGAGCATATTAAATGGAACGGATTGGAACTGCTTCCTCTCCGCCTGCAAATAGTAAACTAAATGCTGGAAGCAAAAAATATATCAAAGAAATTTTCGGGTGTTACTGCCCTTTCAAACATCAATCTTGTATTGCATCCCGGCAAGGTAAATGCAATCATTGGTGAAAATGGAGCAGGTAAATCTACTTTGATGAAAATTTTTTCAGGAGTATACACTCAATATGAAGGCCAGATTATTTATAACGGAAAGCCGGTTAAATTTTCCGGTACAAAAGCAGCCGAAGATGCAGGCATTGCCATCATTCACCAGGAGCTGAACCTTGTTCCGCATTTAACCATCGCAGAAAATATTTTTCTGGGCCGGGAGCTTACCAATGCCTTTGGTGTGCTGGATAAAAAAAGGATGAATGAAATTACAAAGCAATTACTTTCAAGATTAAATCTTTCCATAAGCCCCGATACAAAAATTGTTGAAATAAAAGTTGGCCAGCAGCAGTTAGTGGAAATAGCAAAAGCATTATATTCCAATGCATCTGTTATTATAATGGACGAACCTACTTCTGCCATCAGCGACAAAGAAGTGGATAACCTGTTTGCCATTATTGCTCAGTTAAAAAGTGAAGGAAAAACAATCGCTTATATCTCTCATAAGTTTAAAGAGCTTTTTGCCATTGCCGACCACTATGTTGTATTAAGAGATGGCGCTACTGCAGATGCTGGCGATATGCAACAGGCAACACAGGAATCGTTGATTCAAAAAATGACAGGCAGAGATGTTACACTGCAAAAGCGAACAGGGAATGCAACTGAAGCAGAAATATTACTTTCTGCTAATAAAATATACCTCCGTCATCCTGAAATAAAAACCACCTGTTTGCTCAGTAATATTTCCTTCAATTTATACAAAGGCGAAATTTTAGGGGTTTATGGATTGATGGGTGCAGGCAGAACAGAACTGATGGAAACCATTTTTGGACTTCATCCTAAAAATGCAAGTGGTGAAATATTCGTTGAAGAGTCAGTAAAAAAAATCAAGTCCCCCTGCGACGCTATTAAGGCCGGTATTGCTTTGGTACCGGAGGATAGAAAATTGCAGGGCTTAATTCTTAATCAATCTGTAAGTAAAAACATAAGCCTTACCATTTTACAGCAATTGCAGCAATGGGGCATTATGCTGAGTAATACAAAAGAGAAAGCGTTATCGGTAAATTATATCAGCAGGCTTGGCATTAAAACGTCATCGGGCAATAATGCTGCACAAAACCTGAGTGGTGGTAATCAGCAAAAAATTGTTATTGCAAAATGGCTGGCCACCAATCCAAAAATATTGTTGCTTGATGAACCTACCCGTGGTATCGACATTACTGCAAAATCAGAAATATACAAGTTGATGAAATCACTTGCAGCTGAGGGTCTTGGTATCATCATGGTTTCATCTGAGCTGCCTGAAATACTGGCTGTATCAGACAGAATTCTGGTAATGTGTGAAGGAGAGCTGACAGCCAATCTGCCAATTGCTGCTGCTAACGAACAGGAAATTCTAAAATATGCCATCCATAAAAACTGATTGAACGAATGACAACAACTGCATTATCATATAAAAGTAACTTAAGTAAATTTCAATCGCTGATTGCACTGCTGGTATTATGCATTGTATTAAGTTTTCTTACCGATAAGTTTTTTACTGCTGCCAATGGAGTAAATGTACTGAGACAGGTTGCAGTAAATGTTTGCATCGCCACCGGTATGACGTTAATAGTACTTACAGCAGGTATTGATTTATCTGTCGGTTCTGTTTTAGCTTTATGCGGCGCTATCACTGCCGGTTTATTAAAAAATGGCATGCAGTTTCCCTCAGCAGACCTTTTTATTGGCTTCACAATTTTAGGTGCTGTACTGGGTGCAATTATTATTGGTGGTTTACTGGGTTTATTCAACGGACTTGTGATTACCAAATTTAAAGTACCGCCCTTTGTGGCCACTTTAGCCATGCTAACTATTGCAAGAGGTTTCACCATGTTGTATACAGGAGGCCACCCTATCAGCAACCTTGGAAATAATTTTGCATATATCGGTGCAGGTTCTTTTATTGGTATACCTGTGCCGGTTTGGATTGCAACGATTGTAGTTTTGCTGGCGGTTTTTATTACCAAAAAAACAAAACTCGGAAGATATATCTATGCCATTGGTGGCAATGAAACTGCCGCTAAACTTTCGGGTATTCGCATTAACAGGGTAAAATTAATAGTGTATAGTTTGGGTGCAGCACTGGCTGCTGTTGGTGGTGTGATTGTTACTTCAAGGTTAGATTCTGCACAACCCAATGCCGGTATCAGTTACGAACTGGATGCTATTGCAGCAGTTGTCATTGGCGGCACTTCATTAAATGGTGGTAAAGGAAGTGTGTGGGGTACTGTTATTGGCGCTGTAATTATCGGCGTATTAAATAATGGTTTGGTATTGCTGAATGTTTCTCCTTTCTGGCAGCAGGTAGTGAAAGGTGGAGTGATATTACTGGCAGTTATTATTGATAAAATGGGTGATAAAAAAGAATAAACTATTTTGCAAAACAAAAAATATATACTGGCAATAGACCAGGGTACCAGCTCTACGAAGTCGCTAATATTTGATTCAGATGGCAACGCAATTGCCAAAGGTTCAGAACCCCTTCACAGCAATTACCTTGATAATAGTTTTGTGGAACAGGACCCTGAAGCTATATATCAGAATGTATTGACATCAGTAAAAAAATGTTTACAACAATTTTACGAAAAGGGTTTTAAAGAAACAGATATAGCTGCCATAGGTATAGACAATCAACGGGAAACATTTGTTATCTGGGATAAAGATGGCAAACCACTATATCCAGCCGTGGTATGGCAATGCAAACGTTCGGTGCAGGTATGTGAGCAGTTAAAAGAAAAAGGTTTGTCAGCAAGCATACAGCAAAAAACAGGCCTGGTGATTGACCCCTATTTTTCTGCTACTAAACTTATCTGGTTGTTTCAGAATAATGAAACCATCAGAGATGCAGTTAAAAGCGGCAATGCTTTTTTCGGAACAATTGATACCTGGTTATTATACAAATTAACAAACGGAAAAGAATACGCAACAGATTACACAAATGCATCCCGTACATTACTTTTTAACCTGCATACACTGCAATGGGATAAAGAATTAATTGATGCTTATGGACTGACAGGTATTCAATTACCGAAAATAAAATCATCCTCCTTTTTGTTTGGAGAAACGCTGCTCAACGGATTGTTTAAAAATGCTGTTCCCATAACTGCACTTATCGGAGATTCACATGCAGCCGCATTTGGCGAAGGTTGTTTTGAAACAGGCACCGCCAAAGCCACATTAGGAACAGGTTGCAGTATTTTACTGAATATAGGTAGCAAACCATTGCCTTCAAAAAACGGAATGGTTACAACCGTATGCTGGAGTATAGAAAACAGAATTGACTTTGCTTACGAAGGTGTGATTGTTTCATGCGGCGCTGCAATTGAATGGATGAAAAACGAATTACATCTTTTTAATGACAGCAAAGAAACAGAAGCCATGGCCAATGCTGTTGCAGATAATGGCGGGGTGTATTTAATTCCGGCATTCAGTGGTTTGGGTTCTCCACATTGGCAAATGGACAGAAGGGCCTCGCTTTCAGGAATGAGTTTCAGCACAACTAAAAATCATGTTGTAAGAGCGGCACTTGAATCTATCCCCTATCAGATAATGGACGTGGTAACTGCTATGGAAAAAGACGCAGGACTGTCATTAAAAGAGCTCAATGCGGATGGAGGTATCAGCTCCAACCTGTTTGTGATTCAGTTAATCGCTGATTTGCTGAATAAAAAGGTAGCTACCATTGGCATGCCTGACGTTTCTGCGTTGGGGGCAGCATTGCTGGCAGGCCTTAGCTCCGGGGTATATGAAAGTATTGATGCTCTGAAGAAAATGAAAACAGATAAAAAACATTACACTCCAGCCAATACTGTTGATGCAGAAAAAAAATATAAGGGTTGGCAGCATGAAATTCAACAGTATTTAATCATAAAAAATAATCACATCAGTTCAGGCATATGAAACAGAAATTCAAAGCCGGCTTAGCAGCTACTTTATTATTCTTGCTGTGCGGTTCTTTTCTTTGCCCAACAGCAAGTACAGCAATGGAACAGGTTTGAAGTTGTATTAAAACAAATATACAATGGCAATGCTTTTGCCAATGTAAAGCTTACCGCTAAATTTATCAGCAAAGACACGACATATATTGCAGATGGATTTTATGATGGCGATAATACGTTTATAATCCGTTTTATGCCGGAAAAACCCGGCCATTGGACTTACGTTACCAGCAGTAACATAAAGCAACTCAACAATCAAAAAGGAAATTTTGAATGTGTAGCTGCATCAGGCAATAATCATGGAATAGTAAGGGTAAGCAATACGTATAATTTCAAGTATGCAGATGGCAAACAATACTATCCTGTAGGTACTACTGCTTATGCATGGAACCACATGAGTAAGCCAGTGCAGGAAATGACTTTGCAATCATTAAAACAATCTGGTTTCAATAAAGTGCGTATGTGTGTATTTCCCAAAGATTACAACCTGGTAAAAGAAGAACCCGAAATATACCCTTTCGTTTCAGCCGGAATAGAAAAAGGGCCGAATGGAAAAGAAAGAAAGGTCTGGGATTTCACCACCTTTAACCCCGCTTTTTTCCGTGTGCTGGAAAAACAAATTGATGAATTGAATCAATTGGGCATTGAAGCTGATCTGATTCTTTTTCATCCGTATGATAAAGGCCGCTGGGGTTTTGATTCATTACCAATGGATGTAAATTTCAAATACATCAAATACATTGTTGCAAGGTTAGGCTCGTTCCGGAATGTATGGTGGTCACTTGCAAACGAATGGGATTTGGTAAAATATAAATCACATGACGATTGGATTGCGTTGTCAAAAGCTGTAGCCGAAACTGACCCCTATCATCATTTAACTTCTATACATGGAAGCACTGCAAAATATATTGAATACTGGTTGCCGTATTATACGCATGTAAGCATACAGGATGAAGGCCCGGTTTTGCATTGGGGTGCGGCTGTTATTTTACGCAATGCCTATTATAAACCTGTTATTTATGATGAAGTGGGTTATGAAGGAAACCTTGTAAGCCGCTGGGGCCGCTATAGTGGCGAAGAGATGAACTACCTGATGTGGATGGGTGCTATTGGGGGTACTTATGTTACGCATGGCGAATCGTATATGTTTAAAGATGCAACTGATACCATCTTCTGGGCAAAAGGCGGAACATTCAAAGGTACAAGCTGGAAGAGAGCAGGGTTTTTAAGGAAGATTTTAGAAGAAGCACCCGGCCCATTAGAAGCATCTGATGGAAGCCGTGATTTTAAAACAGCATCAGGCGGCAACGGACACTTCATTGTTTATTTCGGAAAAGAGATGAATGAGTATTGGTATTTCAATCTTCCGCAAAGAAATGGTTCATTCACCAGGCTTACCGCAGGAAAAAAATATAAAGTAGAAATTATTGACACCTGGGATATGACGATTACACCTGTTACTGCTGTATTTGAAACAACTCCGGCAGAAGATTACCGTTTATATGATAAGGATAGAAAAAAAATCAGACTGCCAGCAAAACCTTATATCGCATTGCGAATAACAGAAATTACAAAATAGCAGTCTTACGTTTGTGTGTTTTACATTTATAATAGTATAATCAGCACAATAGCCTGATACCTGTTAAATGCCTTTTCCAATTTAGTTTAAAATCTGCCATCAACTTATTTCACAATCACTTCATCAATAAAAATATGCGAAGGCGATCCTGCACTCTCATGCCATGCAGGTAATTTGCCGCCACTTTTTGCAACCACCCGTATAAACCTTGCACTTGCTTTTACATTACTGCCTAACTCCTGCACAATAGGCCCCCGTTCATTCATTGTAACCGTATTCACAACCCTTGCAAGCGGTATGAAATTTTTACCATCTTTGCTCACTTCAAAGAACACTTCTCCAGGAAAAACAATCCAAGGGCTAACCTCCTGCAATACATGAACTCCTACATAGTTAATGGGTCTTGTTTGCTGTAAATCTATAACAGCTATAAAATCCGTATCATAATAACTCTGCCAGTCACCGGTTTTCCAATTGGCTGCTCCTGTAATTCCATCGATTAACAGATTGTTCCCTCCTCCCGTATACATCGGATGCACTTTACTTAATACATTAATACTTCTATCGGAAGGAATTTTATGAAATTGTTGCGTGATAACCGCACTTTTAAAGCCCTTCTTTTCTGCATACAGTTTTACAACAGCCGTTTCATTTATTGCAAAAGGCTTAGTATAGCGAATAAAAGCTGATGGGCTTCCACCTTTTCTTTGAATACTGTAAAAGAGTGTTGCTTTGGCATCAAGATGTTGCAACACAATATTCAGATTATATTTAAATTTATTACTGGGCATTTTAAAAAAAGGCACTGCAACAAACTGTTCATCATTCACAAACGAAACAGGCATTTCACTTTTCTTCACGCCACGTGTTAAATTGGGTTGATTGCTCATTTCAAATACAAGTTCTCCTCCATTTTCAACATCTGTATTTTTTATAAAGGTTGCAGCATATGGTATTCCGTTGAGTATTACATTATTTACATAATAATTCGATGGCTTCCTGTTGTTCGCAGTAATTGTAAATGTCTTCCCGTTTTCAAGATGAATCTTCACTTCATCAAACAATGCTACACCTAATGCATATATTCCGCTTCCGGGGGTTACCTGATAAAAACCCATCGAGCTCATCACAAACCAGGCACTCATCTGCCCGCAATCTTCATTACCTATTAAACCATCGGGGCTGTTTGGGTAAAACTCTGTACATATCTTATGCACCAACTCCTGTGTGCGCCAGGGTTTACCTGCATAATTGAACAGATAGGCGATGTGATGACTTGGCTCGTTTCCATGTGCATACTGTCCAATTAAACCTGTTACATCTGCCTGGTCACGACCGCTTAGTGTTTGTGTAGTACTAAATAGCTCCTCCAGCTTTTGCAAAAATTTCTCTTTGCCTCCATACAGCTTTATCAATCCTTCTATATCCTGCTGCGCTGAAAAAGAATAATGCCAGGAATTACCTTCGGTAAAAAAATTATTAACTTCTGTTGCATTAAATGGCGAAAACCAAAACCCCTGTACTTTACCCCGGATATGACCGGAAAAAGGATCAAACAGATTTCGGTAGTTGAGTGATCGCAGTAAATACTTCCGATACACATCATCGTTGCCAAGCCATTGTGCAAACTGTGCAATACACCAATCGTCATAAGCATACTCTACTGTTTTAGAGCTGCTTTCATGATCAAAATCATTACTTACAAAACCCTGCTTCTTGTATTGCTGCAAACCAAACCGCTCGCTTTCTGCATAAGTCATCATTGCTTTTAACGCCAGCTGTGTATCAAAATTTCTGATTCCTTTTTGGTATGCATCTGCAATTACAGAAACCGAGTGATAGCCGATCATACAGAATGTTTCATTTCCGCTTAACTCCCAAACCGGCAACATCCCTCCGTATTTGTATTGCATTAAAAAAGTATTAATCCAATCTCCTGTTCGCTTACTGTTAATGATTGACATTAAAGGATGCAATGCCCTGTGCGTATCCCACAATGAAAAAACAGAGTAATTCGTAAACCCATCTGTTTTATGAATAAGTTGATCGGTTCCCCGGTATTCATTATTAACGTCGGTATATATATTCGGACTTAACGAGGCATGATACAACGCTGTATAAAAAGAAACCTGCTGGTCTTTTGTTCCCCCTTTAATTTCAATTTTACCCAACTCCTTATTCCATTCGTCTTCCGCTTTCTTTTTAAGTGCTGAAAAATTCCAATTTGTAATTTCCGTATCCAGGTTAAGCTTTGCATTTTCCATACTTACTCCGGAAATACCCACTTTCATCTGCACACGCCTGCTATCCTGCAGGTCAAAAACAAAATATGATTTCAGGTTTTTTCCTGCAGCAGATTGTATCCCTTTTTGCAATACATCATTCACAGCAATCCCATATTCCCTGATTGGTTTTTCAAAACGGATATAAAAAAACAAAGACTGATCAGTTGCCCACGATTTACTCCGGCGCATACCTCTAACTTCATATGCATTTACAACTTCCATTGACGATTCAAGTACTTCATCCCGGTGCTGAAGATCGAGAAGTATTTTACCATCGGTTGTTTTTGCATCAAATGTATATGCATGCATACCGGAGCGATAAGATGTACTGAGTTCAGCTTTGATATTGTGTTTATCAAGCACTACTTCATAGTAACCGGGAGCTGCTTTTTCTTTTTTATGCGAAAAGGGAGATGCGTATTCAGTGTTTTTCCATTTTACATTACCTGTAAACGGCATTACCAGTACATCACAATAATCGGCAATACCTGTACCGCTCAAATGCGTATGAGAAAACCCATAGATCAGCGAATCTGAATAATGATAACCGCTGCAACCATCCCATCCTTCCAGCCTCGTATCAGGGCTCAACTGCATCATGCCAAAGGGCATACTGGCGCCTGGATATGTATGTCCATGGCCGCCCGTACCGATGAAAGGATTCACAAAGCCGGAGTACTTAGTTTGTGCAGGAGCACTAAAACCAAATACAAACAGCAGGAAATAAATGGTGATTGATTGAATAACTTTCTTCTGACTATTTTTCATTTCTGTTTATCCTTTTTTTCGATAAAACATACCCTTCTGCTTTACTCAGGACGGCTTCCTTATTATTACACAGAATATGTTTGAGCCGTTTCGGTTATCATTTTAAATACAGTTCAATAATACGATCAACCTCATCCAATACAATAGCTGTAAGATAAATAAATGTTCCTTTCGGCAGCAGTTTCAACTTAACTTCTTTTCCATTATCTGTTTCAGTTCAGGAATGAAAATATAACCCGGTTGCTCAGGCCAGCTGAGAATGTACATAAACAAGTACTGACTTTAAAAGTAACGGGAATAAATGCTCGCTGCTCAATCAGTATTTCTTTTAAAGAAATATTTGTGGCTGTTGTTCAGAAAGCGTGTAGCTGTTCAGCATTTCATCAAATTCATCTGCTGCCAAATCTTTTTCGGTTTTAACTGCAATTCTATTTGCCGGTAATCTTTTCAATACTTCCCGTTTCTTTGATTTTTGACACCCATTCAATACCCAAATTTTGTGCTCGGAATGCAGGTTGTTGTTACACAAACCGGATATGCAGTAAAAGACGAAACCCTTCACAGGGAAGGGCTTCGGCAATGTACTGTGCTTTGTGAAGAATACTGACAAACCTTAAACCCGCTATGGTGTGTGTGGGGGGTGGAAGGCAGTTTGCTTGGCAATTTTTTTTCTTTCAAACGAAAAAAAAATCTACATACATTCATCTGTTACATTGCAACTATACATTATTCGATATTTCATTATTTACAAGTTTAATTTCATTAAATTTTAGTCAAACTGCTCCTTAAATACATAACTTAAAATGTATATCGAATTCCAAGCCCTCCCCAATTCCCAACAAAACCTCTGTTATTCCCAAATTCAAAAGCCGGCTGCCAGTCAACAGACATATTTAGTGGCAGTGATTTGAATTTATAATCAAGACCAAGACCCCGTCAATTCCGGCAAACACGCCATCACCGTAATTCGTATTGTAAAATCCAATATGGGCACCGGGTCCGATATACCATTTCAAACCGGTTACGTTAGCAATGGGAGTATGTATTTCATACAAACCGGTTAATCGCATCCCATGGCCCCAAAAATAACCTGTAAGCTCAACTGCATCTTTAGAATGAAAGAAATGTTTAAAGCTTATGCCAGCCCCATCCCAGGCTTTTACACCCAAAGCTGTTTTGTAACTACTGCTCTTGGTTGATTTACTTTGTGCATTAACAATAATAGTCATAAACAGAAAACACATAACTAAACAGGATACTCTTTTCATAAAAAATATTTTACACTATGACTTTTAAATAAATGGAATAGTTGCTGTTTGTAAAATAAAAAGACTATCGTCTGTTTTATTTTGCTGAATAAGTATTTACCTGCAACTAATATTCTAACAAAAAAGTCTTATTAATGAAAAAGTTTCACTTGCAGATTGGATACTGTTGGTGGTTAATGACAGAAATGGCGCCTTTGCAGGTTTCTGTTGAGGCCCTTTCTCTAAATTCTACTATAAATGATTTGAGGAAGTATTTCCTTCTAACCTATGAACCTGATTTTAAACAGCTTCCCGTTCATTGTTCAGTTTATCTAAAACAAATTCCCGGGAAATTGAAGTAAAAAAAAACAACTGACTAAAAAAAACGAAGTGTTGGTAAAAGCACTAACTACGATAAAAAATATTGAAACAGGCTTCTTTCAACCACACAACCGAACAAACTGTGTCGTTTGTCAAACAGGCATTCCCTGTAAAGATTGCATTGATGAGGAATATATAAAACTGGGAAGGCTTGATATTAAAAAAGATGATGTACTGTATGTAAGATATCAACACAAGAATACAGTGAGTCTGGCTGACCAAAACGGCTTTATTTATTCTGTAAACATATCTGATTTTCACACCTTTTTTGAAAATCTGAATGACAGGGCTGGAAAAATATAAAAACTAAATACAGGAGCACTTAAATTTCTATTCTGATATCTGCATTTTTATCTGCTATTAGTCTGTACAAATTTCCTCACCGGGTAACCCATTGCCGGAATCTGAAAAACAGCAGGAGCGATTGCAAGATCAGATATACTTACAGCAGTATATGTTAAAACGGCTCTTTCATTTTCGTACGTATATTGTAATACCAACCCTGGAATACCCGCAAATGCCGGTTCAGCAATTTCAAACATTGAATTCCTGATCAATTCAGTATAAAAAACAACGATCTTTTGTTCTTCACTCAGAATAATTGTTGCTTTTTTACACTGATAACCCAAAATAAGAATACTGTCATTACTTAGTATACAGGTACTGCTGTCGTATTTACGGTTGTATTGCTGCCATTCTTTCAGCGACAGGTAGGTTTTGTATTTATCCTTACCTGATTCATTTACAATAGCGATTGTTCTTTCCCTGTTACCTGTTTCCCGAAAATAAAAAACACTTTGCATACGCATTAATGAAACCAACCGGTTTCTTACCCTTCCTTTACTGATAAACAACGTTTTTAATCCGCCATTATACGTTTCAGCATATCCTTCTTTTTGAAGTGATTTGATATTCAGTGAGTAGGAAACCGTTAAATCGGATTCACCGCTTGTATCAATAAAAGGTAAATTCTCCTGTATCTGTGCGCTTAATAGCTCACACGAGAGGAGTAACCCGAAAATTAAAATAATATATGACCAGATTTTTTTACTCATGGATCAGTAATTAAACAGGCTATCACCCATATCAATAATATCAAGTGGATTTGCATTCATTTTTTTATCAAACAGTTTCACATCATTCTTCCTCCATTTCTCAATTCTTCCTTTCACTCTTCTTGCTTTCCAGGTTGGTTTCCCTTTTCGACCCGTCTTATACAATTCAGAAATTATGGTCTGCATATAGGAGGAAACAGAAATATTCGTGAACTCATTAATCGAAATCTGTATCTCTTTCCCATCCGAACTTCTGAAAAAGGATGGCACTGTTTTGGGTTTAAGTTTTGCAAATGTGTACAACAGATCATTCTCGTATACTATCAGATTATCTCCATTTATCTGTACATAAGAAACAGCCAGCCAATTATCGGTCTGCTTGTGAAAGCTTAATTTGCCAGGTGCTGTTTGATGTGACTTGTTTGCAGTAAGTTCTGCTTGTGTTTTTTTTTCATTAAGCTTCGGTTGATTTTCCAGTAACTTATCAGCACTTTTCACTTTAACAGTATCTGGTCCCTTCTGCTTCTGAGGGCTGTATTTCTTTAATAGAAATGGCACTGCCAGTATGAAAATAAAAATAGCTGCAGCAACGGCATACTTCCTGAAAAGAAAAATAATTCTTCCCGAGGTTCTTTCATTTCCTGTCACCCTTTGCTGGGCCTGTATATTTTCTCTTTGATAATTGACTTTGATTTGTTCAAACAGTATTTCCGGAGGTTTTTGTTCAAAATTCTGCAACTCCCTGCTCTTTATTTTCAGGTACGCATCCCCCGGTTTACCAAAAAACTCATCTTGCAAAGCTTCCCATATTTTAGGGGGAGGCGTTACACTGTAATTTTTCAGTCTTTTGAAAATATCGTAGTTATTGTTGCTCATCAGCCAATAATTTCTTTAATTGATTTTTTGCCCTGTGCAACTGTGCTTTACTGCCACTTTCAGATATCTGCAGCATTTCAGCGATTTCTTTATGATCATAGCCTTCAACAAGATAAAGGTTAAAAACAGTTCGTTGACCGTGTGGCAGCTTCTTGACTAATGAAAACAGGTCTTCAAGTGCAAGTTTGTCAAACCCGGTAAAGCCATTTGCCTCGCTTGGTAAATCTTCATTGCTTTCTATAAAATGAATATTTTTCTTCTTATAGAAATCAAGACAGGTATTAACGAAAACTCGCCTGGCCCAACCCTCAAATGATCCTTCATATCTGAAGCTTTTCAGATTTAGAAATAATCTCGTGAAAGCACTTTGAAAAATGTCATTGGCATCCTGTGTGTTGTCGGTTTGCCGCAAACACAAACTGTACATTTTTCCTGCTATCATATCATATAGCTTCTTAAATGCCCGCTCATCACCAATTATACTTTTCTCAATTAAGACTCTGGTTTCTGCTGACTGGTCACTTTCTTTTCCCATATTTTTTTTGACCTTTATCCGTATTAAATAGTTATCACTTAGAAACTTTTCTGTTGGTCTGATCGTCTATAAATAGATCAGATAACCAAAACGTCATTCATAAGCTTGTCTGATGATGTTACTGTTAACCATTAAACCTGTACTTTTTTTTTGCAAACAGCAGGTTTTCTTCAGTTGTACTGAAACGGTTTCATCTGAGTATTTTTAATACGGATTAAACTATATATGGTGTCTTAATTGGTCTGCACTTCATTGCAAATATCTCTGTTATCTGTCCAATCCTGTTACAATCGAACAATAACTGCCTGATGTTGATTGTCCGGTTGTTCAGTACATATAAAATTTACTGCATGCAAATAAACGGGCCACTTTCGCAACCCGTTGCCCACCTGCAAACAAAAGCCAGGTAACTGCCAGAATATTTTACACAATTCATCAAGCCTTAACGGTAAAGACGACTGTACTGCTGAAAAAGTTGCAGTCCGTAAAAAAAACAACCTCTGGTGAATTAAAACGTAAAAGCCGGCTGTTGAAACAACTGGCTTAACTTCTAATTTCAGGTTTTCTCCGGATAGTTTTTCTTATAGCATTATATATATGACTGCTAAATTTTAAAAAGCAACTGACGACAATACTTATACTGTTTAAAATAGCCCGCTATGGAAATAGCAGGCGTTCCATCAAACCTGTACCTTATTAATCCATGAAAAATTACTACTGATTAATGCGTATTGCACTAGTGAATTAATGAGCGCAATTGAAACGGTTTTCTGCAGATTTCCATCTCTATTGCTTAATGATCCGTTTTGTATATATTTTCCTGTTATCCTGTATAATTGCTGCTTCATATATCCCATTGCTCCAGTTATTCGTATTAATTTGCAAAACAGAAGCTCCATTAACTGTTTCAGATTTTATAATCTGCCCCATACTATTATAAATCAAAAGTTGCTTAAGCCCTTTACCTTTCAGCTCTACAGTAAGCATATCACGAACAGCAACAGGGTAAACAGAATATTGCACTTTAAAACAGTTAAAGTTTACACTCACAATTTCACTGATTTTTTCCTGCATGTCAACATCAACCATGCGTAAGCGATAGAGGTAGTTACCTGCAGTCACTGATGCATCAGCATACTGATAGTTCATTTCGGAACTGCTGTTACCGGAAGCAGCAACATTGCCGATCACTTTCCAGTCTCTTCCATTACTGCTTCGCTCTACCAGGAATTGTTTACTGTTCTGTTCTGCTGCTGTGCTCCACTTTAACATGATAGCTGAACAATCTGAATTCACCTGAACAGTAAATAATTTCAGTGTTACCGGTAATGCAATTGCCCAATTGATTGTATAGGTTGCCGGAGTATTATCAACTGCTCCTGCAGCATCTCTATAAGCATATGTAAAACTTGTGCTGAGTGCCCCAACGGTTGCACTGGTTAATTTAACAGATAATAATGCTGGATTATAATTGCTGATGATATCCCCATTACTCAATTTAATTCCATCATACAGTAAATCTGCATTTGAAGGAACCGTTGTTATCTGTACTGTCTTCCCAATGAGAAAAGCAGTCGTATATAAATCCTCAAAATCATTTCCTGTTAATGGACCGGGACTGCCTGCAGAACCGGAACCATTTAATGAAATCAAAGCTCCTGCTGCGGGTTGTGAAATTGTATATGACTGTGTGATACTTTCCGGTAATTTTTCTATTCCAAAATTAACATCCGTAATATCTGCTGTAGTGATTATTACAGGGTTCACTGTTCCATTTACTGTTAAATCATTTCCCTCAGATACTCCTATGTTTTCGCCGGTATTGATCCAGCCCTGAGGTAATGTTGTACCGGAAGAGGGCGAAGGAGAATTGTTAATCAGAACGGTGTAAGCACCTGCTGTAAGATTTAAAAATTCATACTTTCCATTTGCTAAAACATCAAACTTAGCAATTTCTATTCCGGTAGAAAATAAATGCGCATAGATAGACCCGCCAACATTCGTTCCTGTACCGTTTACGGTAAGATCAGTTAACCCGTTTGCATCATTATAAACATACCCACTGATATTTGCAAGTATGTTAACGGCTACATCTTCTACTTCACCTGTTGATGCCAGTCCTGTAGGAGCTGACACTTCAGATGAGTTCACCGCTATTCTGCAACGCAAATAGCTTATTCCTGCAACCGGCGTTGTAAATCCAGTAAATGTTACACTGGCAGTTTGTTGTAAAGCGCTTGGGGGAACTGTAACAGAAGTTATTTCACCGGCATCAAGAAAATCACCATCACGGTTAAAATCAAACCAGCATGCCAGCGTTGCGTCTGCACCGGTATTATTAAACACACTAACTGTAAAAGAAACGCTGGTTGAAGTTGTAGATATAACCGGAAACACACTAACACCGTCTTCATCATCAGTTGAACCTGTATTGCTGATATCATCTTCCTGCGCTGCAACAGATTGAAGAGTTCCCGGATCAGCATCCGGTGCAGAATTGCCGAGGTATAATTCATTGTTGAAAAGATGTCTTGGCCCATTGTCAGCATCCAGTGTATTATAATTACCAGCTCCTGTACTTGCTCCACCGGGGATATCCGGAGCGTCACCATAATCAAGATTCAAACCACTATTCATTGCAGTGCAGTCAACAACAGTTAAAAGCAAATCAAATACAACTGCGTTATTGTTGCCATCTCCTGTATTAATACGCAGCATCACATTCCCAGTAAAAGATGATGCATTATTCATTTGCACCCTTAAAGCATCAGCAGTTCCATTACCATCTGTATCTACCAGACTGTATATAGGATCGGCGGCCGGCACTAATAAATATAAAGCGCCATTATGCAGATAAAGTGACAAAGCAAAAAAGGGTGCCGGATAATTGCTATTACCGGCTTTAGCCAGATTATTAAGAGGGAATACCACAGAAGTTCCCTTACACATAGTTGCCGACATTCCTATGCGGCCGGTGGCGGCAAAAACCGGTTTAAAACTCATGCCTGTTAAACACAATACAAGCAGCATTTTCACAAGTGTACTGATGTTCGTCTTTGCTTTTACAATAACCTTTTTCTGGCTGCACACATTTGACTGATTGCAATTTCCAGCCTTGGTTCCTGAAAGCAGGTGCTCTGAATTCTTACGGCTCATTTGAGAAAATCCCAGCGTTAGAAATTGGGTAAAATTTTGTTTCATGTTGTACGATTTAAAATTTAATTTAATATCCTGGCTTATACAGGAACGCTGCAACAATTCAGTTGTACGTTGCAAAAAAACTGATGATAAGGTTTATAAATATCTGGTCCGTCAATCAGGGCAATCCCCTGTTTTTGCACTTTACTGATTTTCAATCATGAATATTTTGGTTGGATTTCCATTGGGTTGAATCACTCCCTGGCGGGAATTGTAAAGCTTAAAGACCTGAATAGATTCATATCGGTTGCAGGCAAAGTGGCTAAGAATCTATTTCATGACTTTTGTCATTATTTTGAAACAACTGCAACTTTGTAAATTAAAAAATCGTCCTGACCCTGACCTGATAGTCAGATAAATTCCCGCAATATATTTGCAGCATGATGAATCTTTTTTTTGAACAGTACAGTAACGATAAGTTCCATGCAGGCTCACATAATAATACGATTGACTTTGGTTTCACACAACTTGAGAAACTATATTATTTTCTGGGATTTCCCCGTATAGACGATATGAAAGCACATTTAAGAAGCTCCTATGAATACATTGAATTTAAAAAAGGTACTCAGTTAATCAGGAAGGGCGATTCCTGTAATTCGCTTTTTTTTATCATCAGCGGTTCAACAAGAATTTTCACTTATACAGTTGACAATTATGAGCAGGTGTTTCTTCTCTCAAATGAAGGGAATATTGCAACATCTGTTACTTCATTCCTGAAAAACCAACCGTCTGATATTTTTATGGAAACCTGCCAGAAAACGAAAATGCTGGTATTGAAAAAAGATCGCTTTGAGCAGATTATGCAGTCAGAGTTAAACCCTTCTTATCTGCATCTGCTCTATAGTTTAAATGACAAATCTCTTTACTATCAAAAAAAACTTACCAGTATGCTTTATATGAACAGTAAGGAGAAACTCGACTACCTGTATAACTCTTTTCCTGACATTTTCAATTCCTTTGCGGTGAAACATATTGCTTCACTTTCAGGTATTAAGCCTGAAACACTCAGTCGTATCCGTAAAACACTTGCTTAAAAAAACACCGGAACAGGTATCAAAGAGTTTTCACCTTATTGAAATAAACTTCCCTGTTTATCCATATGAACAACTATCAAGCAGAATGGAAGATTATTTTCTGTAGATTTCATTGACACTCCTTTTATACAATGCTGTTAGCTGACAGAAGAAAACAAAAATGGACAACTCTTAAAAATTCAGAATTGTCCATTGCTGGTGGAGAGTATCGGGGTCGAACCGACGACCTCTTGCATGCCATGCAAGCGCTCTAGCCAACTGAGCTAACCCCCCATTTATCATTTCAATTTATCCTTCTCAGAACCGACAAACTTCCTGCTTATAAGCAGGACCGTCTATCCATCCCGATAGCTATCGGGAGAGTGACCCGTAAAGGATGGCAAAGATAATCGTACAGCTGAATGCAGCAAAAACATTTTCAATGTAAAAAGGCCGCTGTTCAGGCGGCCTTCGTAATCTCTTATTGTTTTATTTTTTCTTCAATCTCATTCACCTTTTCTTTTAATTTTTCACCAGCTTTCTTCACATCTTTCTTAACCGGTTCAATCACTTTTTTCTGAAGGGTGTCGCCTATTTTGTTTCCCTTGCTTTGCAGGGTATCCACAATCTCATTTGCTTTTTCCTGTGCTTTGTCAATTGCATTGGATGTATCAGCTGCTTCAGCGGCTTCTGAAGATTCTACCTTTTGGTTATCGGTTTTATTTTCTGCTTCGTTATTGCAGGCAATAAAGAAAGACGCTAACAATAGAACGATGAATAATTTTTTCATTTGTTATTTTTTTGAACTGTGAAATTAGTAATCGCCGGAAATAAATCAGGATACAGTTGTTATTTTTTTCTGAAAAATAACCGCATGGATGTTCCGGTAAAATCAAATGCTTTACGCAGCTGATTTTCCAGGTAATTCTTATAAGGTTGTTTTACATCATCCGGGTGGTTACAGAAAAATGAAAACGATGGAACCGGCGTTGGCAACTGTGTTACATACTTAATACTCACAGGTACGCCTCTTACAACCGGCGGATGGAAAGCCTGGATCGATTTCTGCACCGCTTCATTTAATTCAGAGGTTGCAATTTTACGTTGCCTGTTATCAACAACCTGCAAGGCAGCTTCAATAGCCTGCATGATTCTTGTTTTTTCAGTTGCAGAAATAAACAGGATCGGAATATCATTAAACGGAAGAAGACGGTTCTTTAATTCCTTTTCGTAATCACGGGCAGTGTTGGTTTCTTTTACAATCAAGTCCCACTTGTTCACCAGCATCACAATCCCCTTTCCTTTCTTTACTGCTAAAGAATAAATATTCAAATCTTGTTGGGAAATTCCTTTCTCTGCATCAATAATGAGCAAACAAACATCTGCTTCATCCAGTGCACGGATGGCACGGATCACAGAATAAAACTCCAGATCTTCATTCACTTTTGTTTTACGGCGTATCCCGGCTGTATCAATGAGAATAAAATCCTTACCAAACAGTTTATACTTTGTATGAATCGTATCTCTTGTTGTACCTGCAATATCACTTACAATGGTTCTTTCTTCACCAAGTAAAGAATTCAACAAAGATGATTTACCAACATTCGGCTGACCAATAATCGCAATCTTTGGAATTGTTGATTCAACTTCATCTTCCTGGTCAGCAGGAATCAACTCTGCAATTCCATCTAATAATTCACCAGTGCCGCTACCAGACATACTGCTGAGAAAAAAAATCTTGTCGAAACCAAGCGTATAAAATTCACTTGCTTCCAGCAGGCGTTCATGATTATCTACTTTGTTAATCGCCAGAAAAACCGGTTTGGTGGAACGGCGCAATACATCGGTCATTGCTTCGTCAAGGTCAGTAACTCCTGTTGCAGCATCGCACATAAACACAACTGCATTTGCTTCATCCAAAGCTATTTTCACCTGTTTACGGATCTCTGTTTCAAAAATATCTTTGCTGTCGGGAACAAATCCACCCGTATCAATGATATTAAACGACTTTCCATTCCAGTCGGCCACACCATACTGGCGGTCACGGGTAACCCCGCTTTCATCATCCACAATAGCTTTACGCTCCTGCAATAATCGATTGAAGAATGTACTTTTTCCCACATTGGGTCTGCCCACAATTGCAACGGTAAAACCTGCCATAATAAAATTATAAAGTTGGCGAAGGTACTGAATTAAACAGTAAGAAGACCGGTCTATCTCAATCCGGGCGTCACGATGCCCTCTTAATTGTAACCGTATTCCTTTAAAAACATGTCACTATCACGCCACTTGGGTCTTACTTTCACGAAGAGTTCAAGGAACACTTTTGAATCCACAAACTTCTCAATTTCAACCCTTGCAAGGCTGCCGAGTTTCTTGATCATTTCACCCTTTGTGCCCAGCAAAATACCTTTCTGGCTTTCACGCTGTACAATAATTTCAGCTGAAATCTTAATTAAGGATGTTTTTTGTTCAAAAGCAGTAACAACTACGGTGGTATGATAAGGGATCTCATCACTGAAGAGATCAAATATTTTTTCACGAACCAGTTCGGCTACAAAAAAACGGGTGCTCAGATCCGTTAGCTGATCTTCTTCAAAGAAAGGCTCGCCTTCAGGAAGCAGGTCGAGAATAGGTTTGATAAATGCTTTGATATTGATACCTGATAAAGCAGTGATGGTGATTACCTGTTTGCAATAAGGCCTTGCTTCAAAAAAAGCCTTGGCTTCAGCCAGCTTCGCTGTATCAACCAGGTCAATCTTATTCAGTACAACAACTGTAGGAACTTTTAACTTCAGTGATGCAAATAACTCATCATTTTCCTGCCAGTTGTCTTTGATGTCGAGTAACAGTAACGCCACATCAGCATCTTCCAGTGCACTCTTAACACTGCCCATCATTTTTTCCTGCAGTTTGTACTTGGGATCAATGATACCGGGCGTATCAGAAAATATAATCTGGTATTCCTTAGTAGTAAGAATCCCTTTAATACGATGCCTGGTTGTTTGCACCTTTGGTGAAACAATGGCTAATTTTTCTCCCAACAGAGCATTCAGCAAAGTGCTTTTGCCTGCATTGGGTTTACCAAATATGTTTACAAATCCAACTTTCATAAAAGAAGCTGCTTGCTGTAAGCTGCAAGCTACACGCTATTAACTTAAAAAGAAAATCCCGCCAGAGGCGGGACTTTGTTGCGAAGGGGAGGATCGAACTCCCGACCTTCGGGTTATGAGCCCGACGAGCTACCGCTGCTCTACTTCGCGGAATGGACGGCAAAAGTAAGGGTAAATAGCATTGCACCCAAAACAAAGAGGCAGAACTTTTATTCTGCCTCTCTGCTCATCATCAAGTATGAAACTTATTTTGAATTTCTTTTCTTTAAACTGGAAGCACCACTTGTTTTAAAATCACTGATCATGGCTGATCCTTTATATTCTATATCACTTGCCCCGCTTGCATTTGCACGCAGATCTTTATTAACAGTAATCCTGATATCAGATGCGCCGGAAGCTTCGGCTTTACAATTTTCAGTTACAAGGTCGAATCCTTTAAAATCACTGGCACCACTTACTTCAATAGTAAGATTGGTTACACTTCCTTTGATATTTGCATCTGATGCACCGCTTTGATCCACCACAAGATCAGTATAATTCAATTCGCCTTTTAAACTGGAAGCACCGCTTAATTCTAGTTTCAGTTTACTGCCTTTCAGTACACCATCCACTTTTACATCACATGCACCGGAAGCTTCAATATAATCAAGATTCTTTACTGAAATATAGGCTTTCAGTTTCCTGTTTTCACTGCTCCATTTCCATACTTTATTATCATTATCGTAAGAAATACGGAGAACACCATTGATCACTTCGGTTTTAATACGGCTGCGGAATTTTTCTTCGCTGGCACTTACTACAACACCTTCACTGCTCCCCTGCTGAATGATGACATCAAATGCATTCGACACTTTAATACCGTGGAAACTGCCCACTGTTCTTGCCTGTGCATTTTTATCGTTGATCACTGTTACATCCTGTGCAGATACAATGCTGAATACAGCAACCAGTACAACAAATGATAAGATTATTTTTTTCATGTGTATATGTTTTGATGTTAAGATTAATCGTCTTTACGGCGGATGATAGAACCAACATTAGTTCCCACTTCACTGATCTTTGCTGTGCCTTTATAATAAATACTTCCGCCGGTGGATGAATATAATTTCATTTCATCGTTCACTGTTACTTCTATTTTGGCACCTGTGGTCGAACGGATATCTGCTTTACCGGCAGACAAAGTATATGCTTCCACTCTGCCTCCACTGTTGGCATGCACATTAAATGTTCCAACTGAACCCGACACTGAAACCTTCGCACCACTTTCTGATTCAACAATCAGTTTACCTGCTTCAACCTTCCCTTTAAAATCGGCACCCGATTGAAGATAGAGACTAAGCACTTCTTCCTTTATTACACCCTCCACTTTCACAGAGCTTCCGGCATGGGCAGTAAGTTTATCCAGAGTTTTGAAAGAGATATATACTTTGAGTTTTTTGCCGGTGCTTGTCCAGTCGCTGAAAGATTCACGATCATAATAAATTTTCAACTGGCCATCTTCCACTTCTGTTTTCAGGCGGGAGCGGTATTCATCTCTGGAGGCACTTACCACCACTTTATCTTCATTTGACTGGGTAAGATACAAGTCAATCCCGTCGGTTACTTTAATGGAACGGAATGGCTTCACCGTCCTTGTTTCAGCATTCGGATCTTCAATTTTGGTTTCCTGGGCCTTTGCCAGCAGGAAAAAAGACATAGCGATAAGGGTGAACATCAATTTCTGCATAATATTCGTTTTGTATGATACGGCTCACCAAAGCAGAATGTTACAGGTATCCTAAAACAATTTACCTTTGACCCGTCAAAAAGCGGTGAATGCCGGTTTTGACACAGATTCCCCGGGGTGCTAAACTCCTGCCAACCGCAGGAGAGCTGAGATCAAACCCGTAGAACCTGATCAGGGTAATGCCTGCGCAGGGAAGGAGGTTCTATATTTCCCCTCTTTTCGTTTCGCAGCATTTCCGACTCAATTTTTAACTGTAAAAAGTGTAAATGATGATGAAAAAATTGATGCTGGGAATGTTGGTGATTGTATCACAACAAATTTCAGTGGCTCAGTACAAACTGAGCGGAAAAGTCAACGACGGAGCAACCAATTCTCCGCTTGAAAATGCAACTGTAGAAATCAATCAAACTGCAGTTACGCAAACCAACAGTGCCGGAGTATTCAATACCGGACTATCAAAAAAAGGAACCTACCGGATCCGCATCAGCAGCGTAGGGTACAAAACATGGGAACAGGTATTTGTCGTATCCGACAAAGAAACAACTCTCAGTTTTTCACTGGAACAGCATAAGCTGTTTTTAAAACCCATTGAAGTAACCGCCATCCGTGCAGGCGACCGTATGCCCTTCAGCAAAACCAATCTCAACAAAAAAGAAATTGAGAAAGTAAACCTCGGGCAGGACCTTCCCTTCATTGTCAATCAAACTCCATCCGTGGTGGTAAATTCTGATGCAGGAAACGGAATTGGTTACACCGGTATCCGCATCCGTGGTACTGATGCAACAAGGATCAACATGACATTGAATGGCATTCCTTACAATGATCCGGAAAGCCAGGGATTGTTTTTTGTGAACCTTCCTGATTTCTCTTCTTCGGTAAGTTCTATCCAGATCCAGAGAGGGGTTGGTACATCTTCCAATGGTGCAGGTGCATTTGGTGCCACATTAAATCTCAGCACCAATGAGTTTAACGATAAGCCTTATGCAGAACTGAACAATGGCTTCGGCAGTTTTAACACATGGAGGCAAACCATTAAAGCAGGAAGCGGTTTGATGGGCAATCATTTTACCGTTGATGCAAGATTATCATTTATCAACAGTGATGGATTTATCGACAGAGGCGCATCGAAGCTCAGTTCATTGTATTTCTCAACTGCTTATATCAACAATAAAACATCCATCCGTTTTAATGCCATCACCGGTAAAGAAAAAACCTACCAGTCATGGAATGGTATTCCTGAATATAAATTGCATCGCAACGATGCAAAGCTCATGGAGCATTACTGGAACAACAGTTATCCAACAACAGCAGATTCACTGAACCTGTTTGATAATAATAATAACAGAACCTACAATGTATTCACTTATAAAAATCAAACCGATAATTACCAGCAGGATCATTACCAGTTATTCTTCAATCATGAACTGAACAAAGCCTGGAATTTCAATGCGGCTTTCTTCTTAACAAGAGGCCGTGGTTATTATGAAGAATACAAATACAAGGAAGACCTCGGCGATTATGGACTAAGCAGTGCAGTTGATGCAGACATCATCCGTCAGCTCTGGCTCAACAACTGGTTTTACGGAACCACCTTTTCTGCTCAATACAAAAAAGACAAGGACCAGCTAACCATTGGCGGAGCATATACCCGTTACAAAGGTTTGCACTATGGAAAAATCATCTGGAGTGAAGTATCTGTACCCAAAGATTATAAATGGTATGATTTGAATGCATTTAAAAATGATTTCAACATCTATACAAAATACCAGCGCCGCATTGCAACAAGATGGGAAGCATTTGCAGATCTGCAGTTCCGTTCTGTAACATATACCATTAATGGCTTCCGTAAAACACCAACCCTGAAACTCGATAACCAATTCAATTTCTTTAACCCGAAAGTTGGATTGTCTTAGGCGGATAGTAAAGGATGACTTGGTTTTATATCCGATAGTGTTGGAAATAAAGAACCCAACCGTGAAGATTTTGAAGCAGGTGTAAACCAACAACCAAAACACGAAACAGTATACGATCTTGAATTAAATATTGAACAGCCTAAAGAAATGTATAACTGGAGCGTTACGGGTTACTACATGCATTATAACAATCAACTTGTCCTTACCGGAAAGGTTAATGACGTTGGTGCTTACAATCGTATCAATGTTCCAAAAAGCTATCGTGCGGGTGTGGAATTACAGGCAGGTATAAAACCCATCAGCTGGTTTAATGCAAGCGGTAATCTAACGCTGAGCAGAAACCGCATCCTCAACTTTACAGAATTTGTTGATGATTATGATAATGGCGGACAGCAGGAAAATAAATTTACTTCTACACCACTTTCCTTCTCGCCTGCTGCAGTTGCTGGACTTACGCTTAACTTTATTCCTTTTAAGAATATGGAGATCAGCTTACTTAACAAATATGTATCACGCCAATTTCTGGATAACACAGGAGATGTAAAAAGAAGTATTGATCCATATAGTTCACGTGACAAGCAGCCTAACTTAAGCTTAAACACCGGACAACAATATCAATATGGGAATTACGGTATACCATTTGTGACCGATTTACGGCTGCAATATGGCATCCATTTAAAAAGAATTAAAGAAATTAATTTGACATTCCAGCTCAACAATGTGTTTAATGAACTGTACGAAACCAATGGCTATACCTTCAGCTATATCTATGGTGCACAAACCATCACCGAGAATTTTTATTATCCCATGGCCGGAATAAATTTCCTCGCCGGTATCAATATAAAACTCTGATAAAAGAAAAGAGGTGATCGAATTCATTCGATCACCTCTTTATATATTTTCCTTGTATTTCTCCTTTCCTCCTCTCCTCTGCGTGAAACCATGTGCCGTAGGTACATCTCATAGGTTGAATCATTAATGAAAGCATCACACGTTCCTTCGGAACGTTTCATGCTTCTTATTAGTTTATTACTCGGTACCGTCCCTACGGGACATCACAACATAAAAAAGTGAGCACTTCTTCAAGCCTCACCAAAACTATTTTCTTCTCTGTGTTTCTTCTTTCCTCCACTCCTCTGTGTTGAAACTACCCTCCGAACTTCTCTCTCCACGCAAGCATCCCGCCCGTTACATTCACTACATTTTCAAAACCCAATGTTTCTGCAAACATACAGGCCTGTCCGCTGCGGTTACCACTGCGGCAATAGAAAATCACTTCCTGGTCTTTTAAATTTTCAATGACTTCCACATCCATATTGCGGATATTTCCCAACGGATGAAGGATGCCCCCGATATTAAATTCTTCATGTTCATTTGGTTCACGGACATCTACAATATTCAATTGTTCGCCAGCATCGATTCTTGCCTTTAATTCTTCAACAGTTATTGTTCGCATGATTGATAGTTTTAGTATTCATTTTCTGTTTTCGGCATCACCGCTTTGGGTCTTTGTGTAGTATCCATCTTCGATTTATCCATACTGATGTACAGATCCATCAGCTGACCTCCACGAATGCGGATTGGTCTTCCTTCATCATCCCTTCTTGCCGGACTTTGCCTGATCACAAATGCACCAGAGCTATCTCCCACCGGACCATCCACAATCACCGCACCCAGCAACAGTTCATTACTTTCTAAAAATACTTTCGCTTCTGCAAAGGTCATTCCCAGTAAATCAGGTACCAGCATTTCATGTTGCTTAATACCTCCGCCCAATACAAAACTGATGCGGCTTCCCATCGGGATTCTTGTTCCCGGCACAATTGTATTTCCATTGTATAGTTGTTCAAGTACGGACCCAACTGCAAAATCGGGACGGGAAGTAGTATCGCCGAACTTCAATCCCAATGTATTCAACTGTAACAAAACGCTGCGGTAGGTTTGACCAACAAAGTTGGGTATCGCCACCAGCGGTGCTTCTGAACGGTTCACCGTTAAATAAACAGTACGGTTCACCTTCACCATTTCATTGGGAGCAGGTGATTGTTTTACAACAGAAAGTTTTGGTAAGCTGTCGAAATACACACTATCCTGTACCTGCACCTGGAAGCCCTGCGACTCCAGTAATTTCTTTGCCTCTTCAATATTTTTTCCTTTGATTTCGGGCACTTTAATATAATCCCCGTGCTGTGTAATCTTATCCAGCAGCAGGAAAAAGATAAAGAAAATAGCCAGTCCCAATGCAATAGCAATGAGCAGGTTTAACAAAAAAGAACGACTTGTAATTGATTGAAACACGGAAATTGAATTTGGTTGCCGAATATCGGTAATAATATTAAGATGAATGTTTTGCCAATGCCTCTTCCACCAATGCTGAATAAAACTCTTCCAGTTCCCAGCCCATGGCCCTCACCTGCTGCGGAACAATACTGGCATCCGTTTGCCCCGGAATAGTATTGATCTCTAACATAAACGGTTCATTCTTTTCTTCATTGTAAATGAAGTCGATCCGTATCACACCACCGCAGTTAAAAACTGCATATACCTTCTTGGCCGCCGCACTTACCTTCTGATAAATTTCATCACTTGCTTCAGCAGGAGTGATTTCTGTACTCTTGCCATGATACTTCGCCACAAAATCAAAAAACTCCATATCAGGGTCAGCTTTTACTTCCGTCATCGGCATCGCAATAATTTCGCCCTTGCTTTTAAACACACCAATCGTAAACTCACGGCCCTTAATCATTTCTTCCACCAGCACCTGGTCATCTTCAACAAATGCTTTATCAATGGCTGCTGCAAGATCTTCCTGTTTGCTCACCTTGCTCATTCCAATACTGCTGCCGCCGTTATTTGGTTTTACAAACACAGGAAATTTTAAATGGATACTGTTTGCATCAACCGGCTGATGTTCGAACAGGTGTACACTCTTTGCCACATTGATACCGGCAAAAGCAGCCACTGCTACTGTATACCGTTTATTAAAAGTAATTGCAGAAGTTGCCGCACTGCAGGAAGTATAAGGAAGACCCAGTACATCAAAATAGCCCTGCAGTTTTCCATCCTCACCGGGAGTGCCGTGCATACCAATAAACACACAATCAAAATGAACCTTCTCTCCATCCACCTTTACCGTGAAATCGTTTTTATCAACGATCTGTTTATGATCATGAGCATCTGTATACGTCCAACCCTCTTTGGAAATATCAATTAAGAATACATTGTATTTCTGTTTGTCTAAATGACTGTAAATGGTTTTGGCGCTTTTGTAAGAGATCACCGCCTCACCGCTGTACCCGCCCGTAACAAGGGCAATATTTTTCTGCATATGGTTGTGTATAAAAATCGAATGTTCTTCTCTCTTCCAAAACAATGCCGCTTTTCTCCCTCTTTTTCTCTTCTTTGTCATCCTGAGCGATAGTCGAAGGACCCTCCTTCGAACTCTTAGCCCTGCCTTTCCCCACTCTTTGCCTCTGTATTCCCTATTTGCCTTTGTTCTCCCTCTTTGCTTCTGCCTCGTTGCCTTCACTCCTTTCCCTCTTTCCCCTCCTTTCAACTCTTAGCCCTGCCTTTGTCTTCCCTCTTTGCCTTTGCCTCTGCCTCGTTGCCTATTTGCCTTCCCCAACCCCCTGATTCCCCGTATCCACCACAAACTTCCACTTCCCATCCTTCTGTTTTCTCCAGATCGATAAATAAGTTCCCTGCATCGTTGTATCCTTTGTCTTTACGGTATAAACACCATACGTATATCCAAGATCATGTGCCACCGACATATCAGCACCCTTCGGCACCCATGTCATGGTAAACGAAGTATCCTCCTGTGCTTTTAAAAACTGAATCACATCTCCTTCCACAATCGGTAAATAACCCGGGCGTAGCAGCACTGCATCATCTGCCACATAATAAAGAAACGCATTCTTCATCCCCTCCTTTGCACTCGCTTCCGAAAAAGCAATATCTGTATCCACCATTTCCTGCATGGCCATTTCAGTATCCGGGTCCTTTTTCTCAACCAACAGATCAACAGGTTTCTCCTCAAAAAAACCGCAACCCGTAAACAGTAATGCAGCTGTCAACAAAAAAAGTAAATTCTTCCGCATGTATGCAAGATAATGATTCAGGGTTTATTTCAGAGAGGGGAAGCCCGTACATTATGAGCAATTTCACAGCTCCCGAATTTACAGACCTGTATAAAAAAAGCAAGGTGAAGGTTTTCAAGCCTTCACCTTTTTCTTAACGGGAAATATCACCCGCCGTATTCTGGAATCATCCTTACGGGAACTCATCCATCGTGAAAAAAATGTTTCTTTACAATATCTGCTGTTAAGTTACTCAAAGCAGATTGTTTCGTCAACAAATGATTCAAATACTTATGCACCTTTTTCATCCGACTCAGCCTTGGCGAAGTCGGATTATCCGACACAACTCAGGCAAACTCAGGTTGGGGTCTTACCCGTGCAACACAGCCTTTCTTGCCATCAGCGTATCCACTGTTTCCACATACGCTTCATCAGGTACGCAGCAATCAACCGGACAAACACTGGCGCACTGTGGTTCTTCATGAAAACCCTGGCACTCGGTGCATTTGTTGGGAGTAATATAATAAACATCCATTGCAAGAGGTGCATTCTTTGCATCTGCATCTACACTTGTTCCGTCAATCAATGTAAAACTTCCTTTTACGGCAGTTCCATCGGCAACGGCCCATTCTACCCCGCCTTCATAAATAGCATTGTTGGGACACTCAGGTTCGCAGGCCCCGCAGTTGATACATTCTTCTGTAATTTTAATAGCCATGATCTTTAATTTTTAGGATTTTATCTTGAATTGTCAGTAAGTCAATCGTTATAATCCGTACTGCGGGCCCGTTGTTAACTTTCTCCTCCTTATCTGCACAGCCCGTACCTTATTCAGTTACTTTGCTGCTCAAATGTAAAATAAACAGTTGAATGAACTTACAAGAAAGAGTAGAAATTTTACAACAACTTCAACAATATATTTCCAGTACTGACGAAGGTTGGCAAAATATTCAGGAAAAATCCTTACAGCACAACAACTGGTTCACCCATCAGTACACTCAACTCGCTGCAAAAACCATTGCCACTGAATTTTTAGACAAACAAAAATTATTGCAGTGGACTGACCACTATCATCTCGATGATAACATTATTCCCAAAACAGTTGGCATCATCATGGCCGGCAATATTCCCTTAGTGGGCTTTCATGATTTTTTATGTGTGTTCATCAGCGGGCACAAACAACTCATCAAACTAAGCAGTAAAGATCAGTTCCTGCTCAAACATCTCGTTGATAAAATGATTGAGTGGAACCCAGACATGAAGAACCACGTAAGCTTTGCAGCCATGCTCAAAGGCTGCGATGCTTATATTGCCACCGGCAGCAATAACAGTGCACGTTATTTCGATTATTATTTTGGCCGCTACCCTTCCGTTATCCGTAAAAACAGAACCTCTGTTGCCATCCTCACCGGTAAAGAAACAGCAAACGAACTAACCTTACTCGCCGATGATATCATGACTTACTTTGGTCTCGGCTGCCGCAACGTAACACAGATTTATACACCCGCCGATTATGATTTTGTTCCCCTGCTTGGCGCATTACGTAAATACCAGTGGATGTTCGATCATCATAAGTACCGCAATAATTACGATTACCAGCTCGCCATCTACCTCATGAATAATATTTATTACATGACCAACGATTGCATTGTACTCGTAAAAAATCCCAACCCCTTCTCGCCCATTGGCACACTGCATTACGATTTTTATACCGATTTTACTGCACTGCAAACCGAACTCAAAACCAAAGAAGAAATCCAGGCAATTGTTGGTGCTGGCGGATTACCATTTGGGCAGGCACAGCAACCATCGCTGATGGATTATGCAGATGGAGTTGATGTGATGGCGTTTTTGAAAAGGGTTGCCAACCTTTGAAAGGTTGGCAACCCTGACCCTAACCCTAAAAGGTTGGCAACCCTATGAACACTTCACAAAAATGATTATTTTGTTGAATGCCTATTCCTGAAAAATACCTGGCCGACTTTGAGGAAGGTTGTATGTATCATGTGTACAACCGAACCAACAACAAAGAAAAATTGTTTCTGAGTGATGAGAATAGGCGCTTCTTTCTCAGAAAGTATGATCAATACCTTTCCTCATTTGCTGATACTTTTTGCTGGTGTTTATTACCCAATCATTTTCACTTTTTGATTAAGATAAAATCGGTGGAAAATATTCAGGCATATCTGAAAAGTAAAGAACTGAAAGAACTTACACCTACCGAAAAGAAATTCACAGATCAGCAAATCAATCTCAGCGAACTGACAGAACAATGTTTTAAACGTTTCTTTCAGTCTTATTCACTTGCATTTAATAAACAGCATAACAGGAAGGGCAACCTGTTTTACAAACCATTTAAACGGTTAAAGCTGGAAAAAGAAACTCATTTTACGCAAGCCATTATTTACATTCATGCCAATCCGCTCAAACATAAACTGGTAAAAGATTTTACAGGCTGGCAATGGTCCTCCTGGCAAACAATGGTATCAGCATCTCCTACTCGTTTGCTGCGCAATGAGGTGCTTACATGGTTCGGAAATAAGGACCGCTTTATTGAAGCACATAAAAGCATGATTCAGTACTACGAAGAATCCAACGCAGCGATTGAAGATTAATCGGGGCACCAGGGTTGCCAACCTTGAAGGTTGGCAACCACCTGTCCGGTCAGGCGGGCTTTTATCATTCGGTAATTCTATTCAACTAAATGTATGCTGTTGTATATTTGGCTACCAACTTCAATTGTCAATACTTAATAATAGATTGTAGAATAATGGCCGACGATAAAAAACAACAACTCGAACAACAACTCTGGAAAATAGCCGATACCCTTCGTGGTAAAATGGATGCAGATGATTTCAGGGATTATATACTGGGCTTTATCTTTTACAAATACCTGAGCGAAAAAATGGAGGCTTATGCCAACACTGTTTTAAAGCCCGATAAAATAACTTACGACCAGGTAGAAAAACATAAAGACAAAAAAGAATTACTGGCAGCCGTTAAAGAAGAAGCACTGGATAAACTCGGCTACTTCTTAAAACCATCCGAACTATTTAACGAACTGGCCCGCCGGGGCAATGCCGAAGGCAAAAGCAAATTTATTTTAGATGATTTATCTAAAGTACTTACCGCCATTGAGCAAAGCACCATGGGCAACGAAAGCGAGGAAGATTTTGGAAACCTGTTTGAAGACCTAGATTTAACAAGCAGCAAACTTGGCAAAACCGAAACCGCAAAAAAACGAACTCATTGTAAAAGTACTTTCTCATTTAAGCGAAATTGATTTTGATTTAAAAAATACCGAAAGCGATGTATTGGGCGATGCTTACGAATACCTGATTGGTAAGTTTGCCAGCGGTGCAGGTAAAAAAGCTGGCGAGTTTTATACACCACAACCAGTAAGTAGTGTATTGGCGCGTTTGGTAACCATTGGCAAAACTAAACTAAAAAGTGTGTACGACCCAACCTGCGGCTCCGGTTCTTTATTGCTGCGTGTTGCCAAAGAAGTAAAAGAAGTAGCTGCATTTTACGGACAGGAAAGTAACCCTACCACTTACAACCTCTGCCGCATGAACATGATCATGCATGATGTGCATTACAAAAAGTTTGACATTAAAAATGAAGATACCCTGGAGCGACCGCAACATATTGACAAGCGCTTTGAAGCCATTGTAGCCAACCCGCCTTTTAGTGCAGAGTGGAGCGCCAGCCCTTTGTTTATGAGCGATGACCGCTATGCACCTTATGGCCGTTTAGCTCCCAAAGGCACGGCCGACTTTGCTTTTGTGCAACACATGATACATCAGTTGGCCGGTAACGGCACCATGGCCTGTGTATTGCCGCATGGTGTTTTATTTAGAGGCGGTGCCGAAGGACATATACGGGAGTACTTAATAAAAGATAAAAACCAGTTGGATGTCGTTATAGGTTTGCCTGCCAATATTTTTTATGGCACCGGCATACCTACCTGCATTTTAGTATTGAAGAAAAAAAGAGAGCACAGCGGCAATGTATTGTTTATTGATGCCAGCCAGCATTATGAAAAAGTAAAAACACAAAATATATTGCGGCCTGCCGACATTAATAAAATTATTACAGCTTATAAAACACGAAAAGATGAAGACAAATACAGCCATGTGGCCCTGTTAAGCGAAATTGCCGAAAACGATTATAACCTGAACATACCCCGGTATGTAGATACTTTTGAAGAAGAAGAAGCCGTGAATTTAAAAATAGTATCAAAAGAATTAAAGAACTTAGAAAAAGAAATACGAACCACTGATGCCAGTATTGCAAAATATTGCAGGGAATTGGGAATTGATACGCCGTTTTAATTATGGGAGCAACTAAAATTTTACATAAGAAAGAAACACTTGTTCCTAAATTGAGATTTAAGGGATTTGAAAATAACCAGGTTATAACTAAATCAATTTCAGATTTATTAAACGATGATAAAAAAATCACTTATGGTATTGTTCAGCCTGGCGAATATGATCCAAATGGCGTTATAATGATTAGAAGTCAAGACTATTCTACTGGGTGGAATGACGTTAGAACAATGTATAAAGTTTCAAAAGCTATAGATAAACCTTATCAAAGATCAAGAGTAATAAAAGATGACATTATAATAACAGTAGTTGGAGGTAATGTTGAAAGCTCGCAGTGGTTCCAGAATATCTGATAATTCAAACATATCACGGTCTGTTGCACGAATTAGCATAAAAAACTTAGTTGTTCAAAGTATGTCAATTTTTTCTTGAAAAGAAAATTGACAAGCTGATTTTTTTAAATCAAGTTGGTGGAGCCCAACCAGTTCTAAATATGAAAGAACTATCCTCAGTTTATTATTCCTTGCCCTCTCTTCCAGAACAACAGAAAATAGCATCTTTCTTATCAGCGGTTGATGAAAAGATACTACAGCTTACCCGCAAAAAAGAATTGCTGGAGAAATACAAAAAAGGGGTGATGCAACAACTCTTCTTGGGTAAATTGAGGTTTAAAGATGAGAAGGGAAAGGTATTTCCGAAGTGGGACTTAGTTGGTGGTAATAAATTATTTGATAGTATATCTGATAAGAAACATAATTCTGATTTACCAATACTTGCGATTACCCAAGACCAAGGTGCAATACCGAGAGAAATGATTAACTATCAAATGACAGTTACTGATAGCAGCATTGCAAGTTATAAGGTAGTACAGGTTGGTGATTTTATAATAAGGGGACTTTTATAAATACTATTTTAAAACTCCAGGATATATAATGCAATTACAAAAGAATTTGGAAGGTATCAGAGATGGTAAAATGATAAGTTATAAATATTTCTCCGAAATAAAATTGCCATTCCCTTCAAAAGAGGAACAAAAAAAGATTGCCAATTATTTATTCAGTGTCGATAACAAAATAGAAATCGTAAATAATCAAATAACCCAAACCCAATCCTTTAAAAAAGGCTTGTTGCAGAAAATGTTTGTATGAGTCATCAAAGCGAAGCCATACTGGAAGCTAATTTAATCAGGCAACTCGTTAGTTTAGGTTATGAGTCTGTAAATATCCATGATGGTGATGCTTTTGTTTCCAATCTCAAAACACAATTAGAAACATTTAATAACACAACATTTACTGCCAAAGAATTTGATGCCATTTTAAATCACTTAGCAAAAGGCAATGTATTTGATAAGGCCAAAACATTAAGAGATCGTTTTGTGCTTAATAAAGAAGACGGCACTTCTTTGTATGTACGCTTCTTTAATAACGAAGATTGGAGCAAAAACAAATACCAGGTTACCAACCAGGTGCAGGTACAGGGTTCCTTTATGAACCGTTACGATGTTACCATTTTGGCAAACGGGTTGCCGCTTGTGCAAATAGAACTCAAACGAAGTGGGATAGAAATCAAAGAAGCTTTCAATCAGATCAACCGTTACCAGCGTCATTCTTTCTGGAGCAATCACGGTTTGTTTCAGTATGTGCAGTTGTTTGTAATCAGCAATGGCGTAAACACAAAATATTTAGCCAATAACAGGTTGCAATCTGTAAAACAAACCTTTTACTGGGCGGATGCCAACAATAAAAATATAACCGGCCTTACGGAGTTTGCCTATGCGTTTTTAAATCCTGATCATTTAGGAAAAATGATTTCGCATTACGTGGTAATGAACGAAACCTTTAAGAATATGATGGTGCTGCGGCCGTACCAGTATTTTGCAACAGAGGCCATCATCAACCAGGTTAAAATAGGTAATGATAACGGCTATATCTGGCATACTACGGGTTCGGGCAAAACCCTTGCTTCCTTTAAAGCCAGCCAGGTTATTATGGAATTGCCGGAGGTACACAAAGTGGTTTTTGTGGTAGACAGAAAAGACCTGGATTACCAAACGATGCAGGAGTTCAACGCTTTTAAAAAAGACAGTGTGGATGTAACGGATAATACCGCCTCGCTGGTAAAACAATTAACCGATGATACCAAACTGGTGCTTACTACCATTCAGAAACTGAACAATGCCATCAGCAAACATCATTACGAAAGCAAACTGGGGCATTTAAAAGATAAAAAGATCGTTTTCATTTTTGATGAGTGTCACCGTTCGCAGTTTGGAGATACACATGCAAGAATTACTGAGTACTTTAGAAAAGCACAATTGTTTGGCTTTACAGGCACACCCATCTTTGCAGCCAACGCCAGCAAAAATGATTTGGGCAAACGCACCACCAAAGACCTGTTTGGTACCTGTTTGCATAAATATGTGATCACCGATGCTATCAGGGATCAGAATGTATTGCGCTTTGGTATTGAGTACATTGGTAAATACAAACAAAAAGGCAACACCTTTATTGATATTGAAGTAGAAGACATTGATAAAACAGAAGTGTTTAATGATGAAAAGCGCCTGGCAAAATTGCCGATTATATCATTGCCTATCACGGGCAAAAAACATTCAACAAAGATTACTCCGCCATATTTGCCGTAAGCAGTATTGCCAACGCTATAAAATACTATGACATCCTGCAAAAGAAAAAAGAAGCAGGCGAACATGATCTGCGTATTGCAACCATTTTCACTTACGGCACCAATGAAGAAGATGAAGATGCACAGGATTATTTACCGGGCGATGAAGAAGAGCTAACAATGGCAGCAGAAGCAAAGGTTGTTTATTTGTCAAGTCACACAAGAGATAAATTAGAAAAATGCATAGCTGATTACAATCAAATGTACGGTTGTAGTTTTTCAACAAAGGACGGCCAGGCATTTGAAAATTATTTTAAAGACATCAGCAAACGATTAAAAGAAAGAGAAAAAGAAACTGCTAAAGATGAGGATCGGTTGGATATTTTACTGGTGGTAAGTATGTTCCTTACCGGCTTTGATGCCAAGAAGGTTAACACACTTTATGTAGACCGGAACCTGAAACATCACGGCATTATACAAGCTTACTCAAGAACTAACCGCATTTTAGGAGAACAAAAATCGCAGGGCAATATTTTATGCTTCCGCAATTTAAAAAAGGCAACAGATGATGCCATTACGCTTTTTAGTAATAAAGAAGCCATCGAAGAAATTATTTTACCACCTTATCATGTAATTGCCGCAAAATTTGATGAAGCTCTTAAAGCTTTACTTTCCATTACACCCACATGGCAAAGCGTTGATGACTTGTTAACTGAAGATGATGAACTGGCATTCATCCAGGCATTCAGAGCCTTGCTGCGTGCAAAAAATGTATTGGAATCTTACACCGATTTTAGCTGGGAAGGTTTGGGCATAGATGAACAAACTTTTGAAAACTACAAAGCAAGTATTTGGATCTATATCAAAAGGTGAAAAGTGAAAATCAAAAAGAAAAAACTTCTATCCTTGATGATATTGATTTTGAGTTAGAACTTATACACAGGGATTTGATCAATGTAGCTTATATCATTAAGCTATTGGCAAAACTGAAGCAGGCAAAAGCCAGTGAAGCACAACAACAGAAAAAGCCATTATGGATTTGTTAGGTGGCGATATTGAATTAAGAAGCAAACGTGAACTGATTGAGAAATTTATTTTAGAGAACTTACCGCTTATTGATGATGCCGACAACATACAGGATGAGTTTGAAAAATACTGGCAGGAACAAAAGGTATTGGCTTTAGAGAAGCTGTGTAATGAAAAGCATTTAGATAAAGAACAGGTTAAAGCATTGATAGAGGCATACATCTTCAGCGGTCAAGACCCTTTACGTGACGATGTATTTAAATGTATAGGAAACCGACCCAGCATATTACAGGCTCGTGCAATTGGTGAAAGGATTATTTTCAAGATGAAGGAGTTTGTAGAAGTATTTGAAATGGGGATGGTGGCGTAAAAGAGAATCCTTTCTTCCATACAAGTCTCCTTAAAAACAAATGAATAAGCAGGGTTGCCAACCTCATAGAGTTGCCAACCTTTAAAGGTTGGCAACTCTTACCTTAATCGTCCGGTAATTTCTTACTCACAAATTCCATCATCCGTTGAATATAGTTGTCCATCGTTTCGCCTTCATTCACAGGAAAGGTTTCAAAAGCTGTAGAAACACTATTCAGTAAGTTATTATAGCGGCTAAAGTTTTGTTTTAAAATTTCTTCATTGCCTGTTTCCCAATATTCTCCTTCATCGCTCACATTCAACTCTGAAAATATTTGCCTGATAAATATTTTAACAAGTGAACAATGAACAAATGTGTTTGCCAGCCGGCAAACTGTGTTTTTACCGAAAGCATATATAAACATTCCTTGCTGGTTTTATCTGTGCTGTCGCCATAAAATTGTAAAAGAGAAGAGCTACTCATCCGGCCATTAGATAAAAAACAGATTGAAACGGTTTCACAGTCTGGCGGAGTAAAACTTATTCCATATACTTTATGATCATGCGCTTTGTTTTGAAAGCTCCCTATTGGAAATTCGGTATGGCGAACTGTATATTTCCATTTATAAATACGGACAATATCTTCCACTTCGTCAATCATTTGCATTAACAATTCCGGATTGCCGAACTTTCCATTATAATGTAAACTCAACCCCATACAGTGCATTCATTTCTTTATTTAAGATACAAAATTCCTCCGGTTTATCAGTCGATCATTTTCCTGTAATCGGCAATTTGATCACATGTATTAATGCCCTTATTGCGCAGGTCTGCCGACTTGATGCTAAGACGTTACTTGTTTTTACTCTTTCAGCTACATATAATTATCAACAGATTGTCCGCTTGGATTATAGCAGTGCGGCGGGCTTCGTTACATATGAACAGGATTACGCATTTCCCCCATTGAACAAATCGTTCAGACCGCTTGCAGCGTGCCGACCGGTTTGCCTGTTGCCTTGAAATATGGAACGTACAAGAGTGCGATGCAACAGTTGATGCCATGAAACTATGCTGCCGGTAACATCATTTATTTCGCTGCTGCAGGTATTCCTCTAATTCCCGGTTCGTGGCATACCAAACCTTCCGCAGCAATAAAAAACAACGTCCCGTAAGAGACGTTGTTGAAGAAAATAATTTATTGCTTGGCGGGAACTGCGTTTCGCTGTACTTTTTTTGCAGCATTGGTACTTTGCCTGATGGTTGCCCCGCTGGATTTGAATAAAGGACAATAATAATCAATGGCATCCAGTGCTTCGTTATAGGAAAGATCGTATTCCACCACGGTTCCCCTGGTAATTAAATCCACTGTGTAATTATAGAAATTACGGCTGCCATAAGCGCCAAAGTCGCCATACAGCACATCGCCGTCGTAAGTCCTTAATCCATCCAGGTTACGGATGATGGTATAGCCATAATTGGTTTCTACCACATAGTACCCGCAGCTGTTATTACTGTATATCACATCGCCCCGTTCCTGTGAAAGCCAGTAGGAGTTGTCGTTTTGATATACTCTGTCTTTAACACAACTGGTAAACAGCAGTGTTGCCATTACAGCTAAAATTGAATAAGTAAAAATTTTTTTCATAATGATTGTTTTTAAGATGAATAATTACAACCATTAGATGGCAAACGGCGGGCTAAGTTTGAATACGATTTGTTAAAACGTTGGGTGGATATCCATTGTCCTTTTCTTCACAGGCGAGTTCAACGCCCCGGTTCGTGTCTCACGAACTGGAAAAGTGATTAAACTTGGTTCGTGAGACACGAACCAAGGCGTAGGAGACGTAAACAAGAATCATCAGCCTTTGAAGCGTCATCAATTACAAAGCACAAAGTACTTTCTCTGTTATTTCATTATTTTTATACAGTCAGTATTGATTTCATTATTAATTATGGATATAAAATACCGTATGGGTAAGGAATTGGAAAGTGATGAAAAAGAATAAATAATATGCCATGGCAAAAGCAGTAAAAAAGAAGAGGGTAATACAAACTGAAGCAAACCTGCTGAAGGAGCTGGCCCTATTGATTGAGCAAAGCCAGCAGCAGGTGGTGGCGCAGGCCAATAGCACCCTTACCTTGCTGTTTTGGCAAGTAGGCAAACGCATCAATGAAAACATACTGCAAAACAAACGGGCAGAGTATGCAAAACGAATTGTGCCGACACTGTCGGCACAATTGAGGGATAAGTACGGCAAAAATTTTGAATTGAGAAACGTACAAAGAATGATGCAGTTTGCCGGGCTATTCACCGATATTGAGATTGTGTCGACACTGTCTACACAATTGAGTTGGTCGCATTTTGTAACACTATTACCGATCAAAAGCCAGGAGGCAAGACTGTACTATGCCCGGGCATCTGCCAACCAAACATTAGGTATAAGAGATTTACGCAAACAAATCAGTACGAAAGCTTTTGAACGAAGCAGCATAGCTAATTTACAAAATACCGGCAACCATCCTGCTATTCACAATACATTTAAAGACCCTTACTTTTTAGATTTTTTAGGATTGCAAAATACATATTTGGAAAAAGATTTAGAACAGGTCATTTTAAGAGAATTAGAACAATTTATACTGGAATTAGGCAAAGGCTTTGCTTTTGTTGATCGTCAAAAACGAATGATAATCGACGGGGAAGATTTTCATTTGGACCTGCTTTTTTACCATCGTAATTTAAAACGCCTGGTAGCCATAGAATTGAAGTTAGGAAAGTTTGAAGCCAGTCACAAAGGGCAAATGGAATTGTATTTAAGATGGCTGGATAAGTACGAAAAGAAAGAAGGAGAGTTGTCACCAGTAGGCTTAATACTTTGTGCCGAAAGCAGCCGGGAGCAAATTGAATTACTGGAAATGTACAAAGACGGTATAATGGTAGCTGAATACTGGACAGAACTGCCACCCAAAAAACAATTAGAACAAAAAATACACAGTATCCTGATAGAAGCAAAAGAAAGGATAGAACGAAATAAATTACTGGATAAATAATAGAATTAGCGATAGTACAATCCAAAGGCAAAACAGATTTAAAGAAGATAGAACCCTGGCTCTCAGCAACCAGGGTATAAAAAAAATCATTCCTACCTTTAAAATACAATACCAACTGCATGAAATATGTACTGATATGTTTACTCTTGCAAACAACCGCCTTCGCCCAGCGAAAATTAAAATATACTATCAGTAAAGAAAGCGGCGACACGGTGTTTTATACCAGCGAAGAACGGCTCTCTGTTTCAGCCGGTGATACCTATGGGTCAGGCCGGGATAAAAGAAGCACCGTTGGCGATTACATAAAAAGTACGGTGTTGAAATATGCCAGTGGTTTTGCACTGGAGTTTTCTATACAAACGGGACGAACGAATAGTTTTTCTATTTATGCAGGGCAGGTTGCCAAATTAATCATGAGTGATGGATCAGTCATCAGTTTACCCAGCCGTGCTGATTACAGTTCAAAAAAATCTTCGATGGGTTATGGCTGCTGGCTCTTTGCATTTTATACCCTGTCTTCTTCTGCTGTTGAAAAAATAAAAATGGGAACCATTGCTTCCATCCGCATTGAATCTTCCATGGGCTCATTTGATTATCCACTGAAAGAAAAAGCAGGAAGGATTATTGCTGAGCAGTTAAAAAAGTTTTGAGGTTGGGTTAAAAGTCCCGCTCATGACGTCAGCAAAATACTTATTAAATAAACTCATACCAATGCACCGGTTCGGTCTCACAAACAAAGTCGAAGCCTTTCGTGTAAATTCGTGTAACCTGCCTGTCGGCAGGCAGGTTAGTGGCCGCAAACCCTGTAACATCAACTATTTTACTGCACACTGAATGTTTGTGATATCGTATGCAGTTGTCCCGGCTCTAATACAACTGCATCGGTATAAGCATTTGCAGCTTCCACACAGATAAATGTTTTGTAACCATCATCGGGCATATCGCCAATATTTTTGGCCGTTTCAATATATGGATTCCACACAACAGTCACCTTACTTCCTGTTTTTGATACAATGAGTTTGCGTTGATACCCGGAGTCTGTTATAACACAATCCTTTTCATGATTGATATAGCGCCTGTTTTCTTCTGCGGCAATGGTTAATACTTCTTCCTGCTGCTCCGTTGTTGTGGATGCAAATCCATTGTACCAGGAAGTACCGGCTAATCCTGCGATTTGAATATTGGTAAGATCGCTGATATTAAAATAGGTATGCAGGGCATCTGTATAAGTAAAGGTTTGATCGCCTGTGTTTTTAATTTGAAGACGGATGCTAAAAGCAGCACCTGCAATAACTGTGAGCTCTGCTTCAAATAAATAAGGCCACAGTTTCATGGTTTCTTCATTCTCTTTTAACGTAAGCACCAATTCTGTACTTCCATCCTGTAACTGCTGTGCTGATTTTACTTTCCACTCTGATAACCTTGCAAAACCATGCTGAGGTTTGCTGCTGTCACTGTCATGCGGACCAAACCAGGGAAAACAAAGTGGAATACCACCACGAATGGCTTTTCCATTTTCAAACGCACTTGTATCACTCATCCATAATAAATCAGGCTGGCCTGCCGGTTGAAAACTTAACACATGTGCACCGTATAAAGAGAGGGTGCATTCTGCATGTGCATTCTTGATTTTTACACAGGGAAGAGAGCCGGGTCCTTCAAAAAAATCCAAATGATCCTTACTGCCAAACTGTTGATTCAATGCTGAAATGTTCATGTTCTTTTTTTGCAAAAGTAGGGGTTATGGTTTTCCCTACCCTGTTGCAGAATTCAGTCTCCTGATCAAAAGCGGGTCGCATCGTGTCAATTTGTGTAATTGGTGGCCTCCCAAAACAAATCTTCTTTTTATCACCACACTGTCCAGTCTGTTTCTTTCAATTCATTTCTTGTGGTTGGCCGCTGCCCTCCCCTGGTAATATCTTCAACACGCTTTCCAACATAGGCTTTCAGCTGCGATACAGTTATGGTTTTGTATTGCTCCATCGCTTCAAGCAACGCATAACTGAATACACCATTTTGCAGATCGCCTCTTTCCTGTGCAAACTGTACACCGCCTGCTGCTGCAATTACAACTGCACCTGTTCCCTTTCCTACATTTACAAACAAGGATTGCATGAGTTCAAAACTATTCTGCAGTCCTACGGTTCTTCGTTGATTATTCCCTTCTTCACTCGATCCACGGTTCACCAGCAAACCCCTGTTACCTGTTTTCAGTTTATTATCCTGTATGGCCAAAAGTTCGTCCTTATCAAGTTCGCCGCTGTGACAGGCATCGAGCAGTAATAACTTTTTACGTGCAGGAATTCCATCGAGCAGGTTTTCAATTTCTTCATAGGCAATTCCGTTTTCACCGGGCTCACTGAAGTTTACATTGTAAGCAGACAGATAATAATCGTACTGCCGGCTGAGCATACCATGACCTGAGTAGGCAATAATCACTTTGTCGTTAATGCCGGTTTTGAGTAAGCGTTGTTTTAATTGGCGCACATTGCTGATGGTTACATCTTTGTTGAATAATGTATCAATTACAATTGCGGGATATTTTTCTTTCAGCTTCAGTGCTAAATTGCGGATATCTTTTACACACCAGCGAAGGTTATGTGTACTGTCGGCAAATTCATTGATGCCGATACCGGTAAAGTAAACCGTTTCTGTAACAGCCTTTACAGGAGTATAATTCACATACATGGGCATATGATAACTTTCTGTTCCGTTAACATTGGTAACAGATGTTTCAATACGGTTTTCGCCCTGCGATAAATGCACGGCAATGGTTGTATCGTATAACTTGCTGCGGCGATGTTTGATGCTGATGCCCTTTAACCCAAACAGCGGCACTTCATTGATCCATACATTAAAATGATCGAGCCTGTACATACTGTCGGCTGCATGAATCCTGATTGTCAGTACTTCTTTTTTTTGCTGATAAGTAATTTGTTCCCTGTTTACAAAATCAGCTTCAGGCACGCTGTATCCATCCGTAAACTGTGCGGTATCGATACCGAGTTTTTTAATGCGTTTAATATAAGCCCGTTTAAAGGAGTTGATAAAAGCAGTATCTGTATTTCCAATTGCTTCCAGTACTTTGTCGGGACGGTTATATTTTACATCAAGCTGATCAAAAGTGATGATCTTCTGGTCTTTGGTTACATAATGCAATTGTTTGGCAGCTGCAGGTGTACACTGGTAATAGCCGGAAGGGAGTTGTGTAAAATAATCAGCACTGTCAATTGCAACAATCCTGTACCTGAATGTAAAATCGTTGGCTGAATAAAACTTTAGTTCTGAACCGGCGTTTGTATACAGCCATTTCCCATCGTTACTGAAATTCATCTTATACTTACCATCGGGGAAATAATTTTTCTGAAGCTTACCTGTATTTCTGTTCCATTTCCATAATGTATCCCTGAACCATGCCACATCATATTTACCATCGGGAGTTAACTGCCAGGTAAATGAAAGACCTGTGCCTCCGTGTTCTTCAATCAGTTCCATTTTATCCTTACGGAAATCACTGTTCCATACAAAATACTTTCCTGTTATGTCATGTGTTAAAATGGATTCTCCGTCAGGATAATAGGCAGCTGCATCAACCCAACCTGTATGATTTAATGTAAACAGTATCTGACCACTTACTGCATCCCAACCTTTTGCTGTTTTATCATACGATCCGGAAATGATATGCTTCCCATCAGGACTGAACTTTGCCGAAAAAACAGAACCATTATGCCGCATCTTATTCATCAGTTTCCCTGTTTCAGCATTCCATGTCCTTACAAAACTATCAGCTGATGCTGTCAGCAATGTTTTTCCATCTGCACTGAATGAAACATCCGTCACCTGGTGCCCGTGTTCAAATTTTTTGTCAACCCAGCCCTTTTCAATATCCCATGTACAGGCAGCTTTTCCTTCAACACCTGTTGCTAGCATAGTTTTAGCCGGATTAAAATTCATTGCCCGAATTAGTGTTGAATGTCCGCTCATTACTTTCATCATTTGTGCGGTTTGCAGGTTCCATAACCTGATGTGATAATCTTTTCCTGCAGTTGCAAGAAGGGAATGATCGTTGCTGATACAGGATGCAGTTATTTCCGTTGTATGCCCTTTTACAGAAAAGGTTTGAATTAGTTTACCCGTTGCAAGATCCAATACATTTATTTTCATTTTACTTCTTACCAGCAAATATTCTCCATCAATTGAAAACTGAAAAGCGATAACTGCATCACCGATTCCAAAAGAATACAGCATTTTCCCGGTTTTTACGTTCCACACTTTCAACACTTCATGAATATTTCTTGTAATGATATATTCACCATTGGGCGAAAATGAAAATTCAGTAGCTGCTGAAGGAATGGTTTGTGCCGAATCCCGAAATGCAATTTTACTTGAATCGGAAATAGTCAATTGTATCCTGCCTGTTTTCAGGTTCATCAAGTGGGTTACCCATCCCTTATCATTACAGAGGATACTGTTACCAGCATTATTGAAAACAGCCATGGCCGGATATTGTTTTCTGTCATAATCATCCCCTTTCCCCAATTCGTACAGTTTCTTACCAGTACTCACCTCCCATACAGCAATTTCTTCGGGCATGATTTTGTTCTGTGTAATGAGGTAAAGGTTATTGTTGGATAATACTCCGGCAAATGCAGAAAACAAACTTGTTTCAACTTTCAGTCTGCTGATTTCTTTCCTGTTTTTGATATCCCAAATAAAACCGGTTGAATCACGCCATGAATAAGAATATACTTTCGATCCGTCAGGACTCATAGAAAATGTGAGTATCTCTGTTTTATTTCCTGAAAAAACATGCAGCTGCTTACCGGTTTTTTATCTCCCATAATTTTACTCCCGGGTCTTTTGCCGTGGTAGTAACAACTTCTCTACCGTTGGGAGTAATAAGCAATTGTGGATATGCCCACGGGGTAATACCTCCATCACCACAAAACAGTTTGTATATATGTTGCCCTGTATTACAATCATACAAATGCAGAAAGGTACTGTCAGATATGGATGAAAAAGCCAGTAAACTTTTTCCATCGGGTGTAAAGCTGAATAAATAAAAAGTGGCCGCATTTTCCAAAAAACGATGAACTTCCTTTCCTGTTTTTAAAGCGTACAATACTGCAACCTTGTCACTTAAAACAGTTACTATTCTTTGAGTCGGCAAATGATAAACAGGCGTTCTTCCTTTGTCAATTGTGTAAAGCAGTAATCCTGTTTTCTTGTCCCACCCTTTGATTGATTGATCTCTAAACCCGCCGAATGTTACTGCAACATCAAGATTCCTGTCATAAATAATCTTTTCAGGATAATCAGTGTGTCCATCGGGTAACATCAGTTTAGGTTCCTGTGCAAAGCAACTGATAGCCAAAAAAAGTGCAGTGGCAGTTAAAAGCGTTTTCATTGCATGAACTTACTTCACCCCAATAAAGCAGGAAATGATTTTCATCAGACAAAAAATAAAGCCAGCAGCATTCAGTTTATCCGCATGTCCATGGTCAGTTATCCACCTGTTTCTTTGCGATTGTGGCGGGCCGGTTTAAGCAGTGATAAATAAAAAGCCACATTTGATTAGCAATCAGAAATACCCCCATCTTTGCATTCACCATCAACCACAAAAAAATACCATGCGTAAAACAATTCAGTTTGGAGAGGAAGTAGCAGGTTATAACATTCCAGTTTTAAATGAACGTGAAATAAGGGCAGCTGCAGGTATTTTGTTCTTAGCCACATTCATTTCTTTAATGATGATCATATTCCAGAATAATTTTGTACCCATCAAGTATGTCATCACTTTATTTCTCACCGATTTTATCATCCGTGTGTTTATTAACCCCAAATATGCGCCTACTTTAATCATCGGGCGCTTGATTGTACGAAACCAGAACCCCGAATATGTGGGTGCAAAACAAAAAAAATTCGCATGGATCATTGGCCTGGTGCTTTCATTCACCATGTTTATTTTTATGGTGCTGGTAAATTCATACAGCCCCATAACAGGTATTGTTTGTTTAATCTGCCTCATCTTCCTGTTCTTTGAATCAGCATTTGGTATTTGCCTGGGATGTATTGTTTATAAGTGGGTGTATAAAGAAAAGGCCCAGTACTGCCCTGGTGAAGTGTGCGATGTAAAAGCAAAACAGGACATTCAAAAAACATCTCTTGTTCAATTACTGATTGTAGCAGGCTTTATTGCTTACATTTTTATTACTGCATCGCTGTTCAATGAAAAGTTTAAAGAAAAGCCCTATGATTTGTTTGGAATATTTGGGAATGCGCAAAAGAAATAAGATGCCTGTTCATTATTGCCTGACAACAGGAAGGCTTGTGGCCTCCTGAACGAATCCTTCCGGTGAGTAAACTGCAATGCTGCTACAACCATTTCCCCTGCCCTGCTACATGCAACTACCTGTTTCCACTTATTTTATTTATATGGTACAATAAAATCAAATCGAATACACGAGTTTTACGTTCGTTAAACCGTACCATGCCGTTTACTACAATCAAAGAAAGCAATTTCACCCGTATCTCATTGCTCTGTTTAGTTACAGCGCTGTTGCTTTCGCTGGCAGTGATTTTTTTATGGGTGGCCGATTTACCCGGTCTCATGAAATACGGTATGCATCAGTCAATAACAAAATTCAATACAGCACTCTCAGCTTTATTAACCGGCATTTCTTTCCTGCTCATCACTCTCGGTAAACAGAAAAGAACTGCGTTGGTTCTTGCACTGCTTGTTTTGCTTATCAGCTGTATTACGCTTGCTGAATATGCTTTTCATTTTAATGCAGGCATTGATGAATTGTTTTTTAAAGATGCTGTTACACCCGTTGCAAACTACCCCGGCCGTATGTCGCTTGGTTCGGCCCTGCAATTTTTGGTACTGCCCTTTGTATTGCTGAGCATTGCGTATAAAAAAGAAAAGTTCATTACTGAATTGTTGCTTATTCCGCTGTGGAGTGTTTCCTTCATCATTGTAATGGGGTATTTTTTCCAGTTGGGAAAATCGGTTTCCTTTAACGGTTATTCCAAATTGTCGCTGCTTGCAGTATTGATCAGCTTCCTGCTTATAAGCGCTGTCTTCTTTGGCAAATCGGAAAATGGTTTTTTGGCACCTTTTACTAAAAAAACAAGTGCCGCAAAAGTAAATGGCCGTGCACTTATCATCAGTATTTTTTTAAGCCTGGCCTTTGGATGGCTCCGTTTACAGGGCGAGCTCTACGGTTTGTATGTACATAACTTCGGCATTGTGCTCATGGGTTTTTTTATTGTACTCATGCTTATCTATATTACCCGTTTCAATACCATCCGCTTAAACAGGGCCGAAGAACAGATTAAACGGGAAAAAGAACTGTCAGAAAATGTATTGGGCAGTATTCCCGGTATCTTTTATCTATTCGATTCCAACGGAACACTCTTAAAAAAAAATAACCTCTTTGCCAAAATAACCGGTTATGAAGAGCAGCAAATTGAACGCATGCATCCTCTCGATTTTTTTGAAGAAACAAAAAAACAACGCATGCAGCAACTCATTGCAGCCGTTTTTGAGAAAGGTAGTGTTACAGCAGAAGAACTGTTCGTTACCAAGAGCGGCCGCAAAATACCCATGTTATTTACAGCCGTAAGGATGATGTACGACGGGCAGCCCTGTGTTGTTGGTACAGGCCTGGATATTTCTGAACGTAAAAAGCTGAGGAAGAAGTGCAGTTGGTAAATGCACAGTTAAGGGAACTGACCAAACATATGGAAAACCTGCGTGAAGAAGAACGTCTGCATATTGCCCGTGAAATTCATGATGAACTGGGACAGCAGATAACCGTGTTAAAAGTGAATTTGGGCTGGCTGCAGAACAATGCAGAAGCAGATAAAGCAGAGAAACAGGAACGTTTGGCAAAAATGATGGAGTTGTCGGATAAAACCATTCATACCATCCGTAAAATATCTACTGATCTCCGCCCGCCCGTAATTAATGATCTCGGTTTGGCAGAAGCATTGAAGCTTTCTGCAAAAGAATTTCAAAGTCAAACAGGCATCAACGTAAATTTTTATACCGAGCTCGACATGCTGCAACTTTCTTCTGCAACAGCTACTGCACTTTACCGTATTTACCAGGAATGTTTAACCAATATTGCCCGTTTTGCAAAAGCAACTGTGGTTGAATCATCACTTGATCTGCACGATGGCACCTTGCTCTTATCAGTGAGTGATAATGGAAGAGGGTTTTCAATAGAAGAACTTACACAACGGAAAACACTGGGTGTAATTGGTATGCGTGAACGGGCATTTATGATTGGCGGCGTTTTCAGCATTCACAGTGAACCCGGCGAAGGCACCCATGTACAGGTGACGGTTACTTTAGAAAATGATTTGTAAAGACATCCTCTTCTCTCTCAGCATCCCTGTTATTGAATCTTTGTTGGCTGGCTACTAACAATGCCGGATATTTATCCTTTAATTCTTTTGTAATGACCAAACCATCTCCCTTTCCGCTTTTTATCACTGCTTTTCTCCTGCTCTTTGTTTCCCTGCACAGTTTTGCACAAACAGAAAAAGCGGAAGCAGGCATTCAGGAAATTATGCAGCAAAATAATGTAGTTGGTCTTTCAGTTGCAGTGGTTAAAAAAGGAAAGATCATTTATACGCATTCCTTCGGTATGAAAGATGTAGAATCGAATACTCCCTTAACAGATGATTGTCTTTTCCGCATAGCCTCTATCTCTAAATCCTTTTCGGCAACTTCCATTATGCAATTAGTGGAAGCAAAAAAACTTTCATTAGATGATGATGTAAGCAAGCTGGTTGACTTTGCAGTACGGAACCCCAGGTTTCCCAAAACAGTGATCACACTCCGCATGATCTTATCGCACCGTTCAAGCATTAACGACAGCCAGGGCTATTTTACACTCGATGCAATCAATCCTGCAAAGAATCCTAACTGGATAAACTGTTACAGCGATTACGAACCGGGAACAGGTTACCGTTACTGCAATCTGAATTATAATATGGTGGGTACAATCATAGAAAAAATTTCTGGTGAACGTTTTGATCAGTATGTGAAACATCATATTCTCGATCCACTCGGATTGTATGGCGGTTACTGTGTTGACTCACTTGATAAAACCCGCTTTGCTACTATTTATGAATACAATGATTCAACAAAGAAATTAGAGGCTGCACCTGCGGCTTATAATCCCCGCAGTGAAGAAATTGCCAATTATGTTATGGGCTACAGCACTCCCATCTTTTCCCCAACAGGTGGCATGAAGATTACTGCCACCGACCTGGCAAAGTACATGATCATGCACATGAAACAGGGACGTTCAAAAGGAACAAAAATCATATCGAAGAAGAGTGCACATGAAATGCAAACGAAACTTTCTGATAAAGAAGGATATGGTATGGCCATTATGACATCAGACAATCTCATCAATGGAAAAACAATGAAGGGGCATACGGGTTCAGCGTACGGTCTGTACAGCACCATGTTTTTTCATCCAAAAGAAAAATTCGGGATCGTTGTTATTACCAATGGGTGCAACCCCGGTTATACTGATGGCTTTCAGACAACAATCAGGAAAACGGTGAACTGTTTGTATGATGCGTTTATATCAGGTAATTAAGTTGTAAGGAATCTTTGCAGCTGAACGTTCAGCAAAGACAATGAATCTGAATGATGCAAATCATTGCAATGATTGACAAATCTCAGTGGTCATTTAATTTCTTTCACCTAACATTAGGTGGCTCCAATGAAACGGAGAGCACAGCATGAAATACCTTCCTCTTTCCCTGCTCATTCTGCTTGCAGGTGTGCAGTTATCTTTTGCGCAGCAAAGGGTTTATAAAACAGATAACTTTCTTATTCATTACGATTCGTCTGACGTTCCATCGAATAAGGATCACCGGTATACTTCGCTGCAGGCAAAGCATACAACAGCAGCCGTTCCCTATTATATCCAGGATATGGGTCTCTACCTGCAGACTGCCTTTGATAAATATGTATCACTTGGTCTTACAGCAAAAATGCAGGAAGCCGAATTTTATGAGCGTGAAGTAAAAGAAAAAAAAGCAGCCCCCACTTTGTTGAAGATTCTCATTTATGTGGAAGATATCAAAGACGCCAATGGAAAATCAATTGATGGCGAAACCTCATCGGCCAGTATTAAGATCAACACATTGGTTCCACCCGAACGTGGCATGAGTACAGCCCTTGCTTTACAGAAAACCTGCACACATGAACTGCTGCACTATGTAACCATGAAACACTACAGTCTTGTAGCTGCAGGTATGGCTACCAAATGGTGGTGGGAAGCTTTGGCTGTTCAGGCCGACCGTTTGGTCTTTCCCAATAACAAACCGTATGAAGCAGAGCAGTATGCGGGTGAAAGCAGTCAGAATCTTTCATTCGTTCTGCACCGTTCATGGGATGATTGCAACGAAGAACCCAACTGGTATACAGCAGGTGGTTTTCTCAGTTATCTACTGTATTACAGGCCCGGTGCACATGCCGATTTCAAAGAATTCTTTTTTCGCCCCACTCAGAATAAAACTTCTTATACCAGAACCGTGCTTGATACTTATGTAAAAGAACTGGGAGCTGTAAGCATTGGCCGGGAATATCATAACTATATTAAGTGGTGTTACGACAATAAAGGGTTTGCCGCCATTGACACGTCACCTGCTGCCCTTGCAGGAAATGCACATACGCAACTGATCAGGCTTGATGAAAAGTTTACAGCTGATACAGTTACAACTACCATCCCCTATATGGCTGCAAAAATCTACCGGTTAAAAAATATGGAGATCAAAAAGAAAACCATCATTGTAAAAAACAATACGCAATCGGAGAATGTGCTGATGTATGTTTACAGTTGCATACCCGGAAGCAGAAAAGAACTGATGACCCTGCGTTCTGCTTTAACCGGTGACAGTTTGATCTTTCATTACCAGGATAAACGGCAATGGCTCGACATTGTATCCATCAATGCTTCCAATGGTGAAACAGCAACAGCAAGTCTCATTGTTATTGATGCAGTAATGGCCGAAGGTGATTATAAAGGGAAGGTTGAATTTGGCGATGATAACAGTAAGATGAAATCGAAATACAGTATTACCCTTTCAGATCTGCACATCATCATTGATGAAAAAAACCAGGCAACAGGAAGCATCGAATTTCACATGGAATATCCAAAGGATGGAATGCTGGCCGAGTGTACCGATTTCCAGGGAAGAGTTGATGCTTATGGAAATTTTATTTTAAAGGGAAGAGTAAAAGAAACCAGCTTTCCTAAATGCAAAGAGGGATGTTGCACATTTGAATTAATTAAACAGGGAAGCCCCTGCATGAAAGCAACCAAATACCTGTACTGGCATTTTACCGGAAAGGTGAAGATAACGGCAATCCAAAAAGAAATTGAGGGTAACATCATTGTATCGCAATCGGCACAAATGCCGAAGGGTGATAAAGCCATGCTGAAATATGCTGTAAGTACAAATTAAATTTATTAAGTCGCTGTTATTCTGCAACCGGCAATGGCAGATTTTTTATATTTATAAAAAATACACCATGCTGAAAACTGTGTTCTTCTTTTTTTGTCTTGTTTATTTCGCAGGAGCATTTGCTCAGGCTGATAATAACACAACATTTGCCCGTTATATAAAAATATTACCGGGCGACAGTTTGCTCAAACTAAAAGAACCGGTTAAAAATCAGCTGACCAAATTAATCAGTGTTACAAAGCAACAGCATTTGATTTTTAATGGTGCAGATAAAAATGCAAACATCAATACCGGGCGCTGGCTTGCTGCCCGGCAAAAACAGGATTTGTACAGGGTGGACTTATCTTATTTAGTAAGTAAATACATTGGCGAGACGGAAAAAAACCTGGAACACATATTTAACACAGCTGAAGAAAAGAACTGGGTATTGTTTTTTGATGAAGCAGATGCCTTGTTTGGTAAGCGTACAAATACAGCAACAGAAAAAGAAAGTAACAGTAACCAGACTTATTTCCTGCAACGGATAAAAGAATTCAAAGGAACTGTTGTCATCGCCTGTACGGGAGAAGATTGTTTATCAAAAATCGCTAAGCAGAACTTTACACTGATAAAACAATAAGGACGACAGCAAATTTTTAACTAATAGATTCCAACATTTCATTTAAGTTAGCAGAATCATTCACATAACAGTGCACACATGAACTTTCTTGGCAATCTTATCTGGCTCATCTTTGGCGGCTTCTTCGCTGCACTGGGTTATTTTTTTGGAGGAATCGTTCTCTGCATCACCATTGTTGGGATTCCATTCGGACTGCAGTGTTTTAAATTGGCAGGTCTTGTGCTGTGGCCATTTGGCAAACAGGTGGTGAGCAATACAAGTCAAACTGGATGCCTGTCTGTTGTGGCCAATATCATCTGGATATTAGTTGGCGGATTGTGTGTTACCGTTACGCATCTTGTAATGGGTGCTCTTTTGTATATTACTATCATTGGCATTCCCTGGGGCAGGCAACATTTTAAATTGCTTGAAATTTCATTGATGCCATTTGGAAAAAAGATTGTGCAGGGATAGTAAAAGAAATAATAAATGAAGAATTAAAAATGAGGGATGAGAAAGTAACAGAAGAAAATAAACACAGCTTTTTTTTAACGTTTGTAACTTTTTATATGAAATCAATATCAACCAGCCTGATGCTCTTCTTTGTTTTATGTACAAATGTTTCTACCGCACAAAAAACATATGTGAATACTCCACCTGAAATTTCACCAATGCCCATGAAACCGGAAATGACGGAGATCTGGAACCCTGAAGTAAAACTGGTTACTCCCGGCAAAAAAACTGGCGAAGCCCCTTCTGATGCTATCATTTTATTTGATGGTAAAAATCTTGATCAGTGGATAAGTCAGAAAGACAAATCAAAACCTGCTCCCTGGAAAATAATCAACAACGATTACTTCGAAGTGGTTCCCGCTTCTGGTGGTATTCAAACAAAGATGGCATTTGGTGATTGCCAGCTGCATATTGAATGGAGTGCACCTGATGCGGTTGAAAACGGCGGGCAGGCAAGAGGAAACAGTGGTTTGTTTTTTCAGAACCGGTATGAACTGCAGATACTCGATTCGTACAACAACAGAACTTACAGTAACGGCCAGGCAGGAAGTATTTATAAAGATCATCCTCCGTTAGTAAATGCTATGCGTACCCCGCAGGAATGGAACGTGTATGATGTAATTTATACTGCACCACGGTTTAAAGCCGATGGACAATTAGATGCTCCTGCAAGAATTACCGTGTTACATAATGGTGTAGTGGTGCAGAACAATGTAACCATTCACGGCCTTACATATTATACCGGCTTACACAACTACCATTCTGCACATACTGAAGATGTGATTTCTTTACAGGATCACGATTCCAAAGTACAATTCAGAAATATCTGGATCAGGAAATTGTAGATGCTGAAGAAGAAATAAGAAACCTGCAATCATTTTTCTGATCAGACTATTTACTTACATTGTTGAGTAAATAAATTCTGCTGTGCAGTTCATCTTACAATTGCTCCATGAAAAGCAGTACACATAAACCCGCTTATTATGTCATCAACGGCATAACCATTTACAGGGTTATTGCTGCGCCAGTTTTACTGTTGATACTGCTGTTCAAACAGTATGATCTTTTTAAATGGCTGCTCGTCTTCAGTTTTTTTACGGATTTCATTGATGGTTTCCTGGCAAGAAAGTTCAGAGTAACGAGCATCTTCGGCACAAGACTAATTGTTGCGGCCATTGTTGGCTTGATTGTAATAAAACCCCTTTTCCTCAAACAGCACATGGTTCTTATTGGTCTGCTTTTAGCCTTGCATCTTACACAGATCATTTATTCATTTATCCGCTACGGCAAAATAACCAGCTTCCATACTTATTTTGCAAAAACAGCTGCCATCTTACAGGGTGTGTTCCTGATTCTTGTTTTCTTTTTGCCAGAGCCTGTTCTTCCATTATTTTATGCAGCAGTAATTCTTACCGGGCTGGAACTGATTGAAGAAATTATTATGGTCAGCCTCCTGCCAAACTGGGAAGCCAATGTAAAAGGATTGTATTGGGTATTGAAAAAAAAGAAGCAGGAAAAGATTGCCCATTAAGAGTACCGGTTACCAAAACGAAATACAGAACCTGCATGAAGAATTCCGGGTTGTATAAATGTCCGTAATTTCTGGCATACTGAACCTTATATTAAACAGCAATGCTTCTGCAACAGTATTGCTGCAGAAGCATTGTTTGAAATGAATCTGTTTTTTATCAGTTTAAAAACTATACCTAACACCAATAGCTGAACTGAAATTATAAGATGTATTTCCTCCACCCTTTGGAAATACCGGGTTCAGTTCAAGCTGTATCCCTGCTCCAAGACCGCTGCAGAAATTATAATCAAACCTGGGTCCAATAACTGCATTAAACAGTGTTTGACTGTTACTGTACATACCGCCGCTGTATTTACTTTTTAAGTTTACAACCCCTGCCAATGCATGAACAGAGAAGGTATAACGATCATCCAGCCCTGCATCTTTAAGCGGCACATAAGTGATTCCTGCCATTAAATTTAACTTTGTATATTTTGTACTGTTCATTGATCCTGCATTAAAACGTATATCTGCAGTAATACCGATTTTTGGATTCAGAAATCTTGTATACTCAAGTAATCCTCCATACAAATTAAAGCCAGGCTTAGCGTCTTCACGCAGCAGTGATCCTGCCAGAAATATCTGGTTGCGGGGAAAATCTCCACATACACTTAAAGAAGGTCCTTCATATTGATAATGCTTATAAAAAGACCAACCACCATCACCCATTCTGTTTTGTTCAAACTGTCCGGTAAGCGGATTATAATATTCCCTGTAATCATAATAACCTTCTTCGTCTTCATCTTCTATATCACGGTAGCCGGCAACAGCAACTCCATTCTTGTATTCAATTTCTGTATACTCATACTCATCCCCGTAATCATCATACATTGAACTGTCGAAATGAACAGGTTTCCCGTTACAATCATAATAGGTTACTTCTTCATACATAAATCCATCGCTGTAATACTCACGGTAAATTTCTTTACGTACAGTACCATTTAAGTATTTGTACTGAATGGTTTCTGTTTCAACATTATTATAACCTGTAAAAGGTTTGTATTTATACTCGGCAATTCCCCCTGCCCCGTATGTATCATCAGCTTTTGATTCCGTCTCCGTCTTTTTCTCCATGATCCTGTTCAATTTCTCTTTCCACAACGTACTTGAAACAGTTGCCCCCATATCACTGTAAGCAGGAGCTTTCCATTGGAGTTTATATCCGGGTGCAAATGTAACCTGGCTGTACTTTTTAGTATTTATGTTGTACTGAAAAGAGCTTTGTGAACCGGGCAAATCAGTCCATTTATATCCTTGCTGAATAACATTCACTGATCTTATTTCTTCAATAACACTGATGGGAATTGAATTGATATCTGAAACAACTGAGTTTAAATAGGCAGATTGATGTTGATTATCAAAATAAAAATTATCGATCCGCATACCTCCACCGGCAGTTTTATAATCATACTGAGAAGTGCGCTGAACCACATTATGTGTTTTCGGCGAACGGAGAATGGTTTCAGTAAGGTTGCCAATGGAAAATGATCTTTTTTCCAGTATTTGCTCAGACCCAATTACTGTTACAGGTACTGCCGGTTCTATGATAAGCCGTGGCTTTTGAGCATTAATAGAATTTGTACAAAGCAGGATAAGCAGCAAGCAGCTGCTTATGCGGATGTGGGAATTTTTAGTAGACATAACCATGTATTTAAAGGATGAAGATTCCTGTTAAATAAACCGGTTTCAGCAGCAAAGCCAAATCTTAAGTGATCAAAAGGAAGGATGAAGAACTGATACTAAAATAACAAATTAATCAGGAAAATAAAAATAATGGAGAATTATAATCAATTACAGGATCGATACATACAAATCTTCCACCTTCTTCCTTGCCCAGGGAGTTTTACGCAGAAAGGTTAAGCTCGATTTAATGCTGGGGTTACTGATAAAACAATTGATGCGGATGCGTTCGCCCAGCTCCTCCCAGCCGAAATGTGCCACGAGTTCAGTTACAATAAACTCTAATGTTTTGCCATGCAGCGGGTCGTTTGATTGATTCATAAAATGAATTGTTCTTCTGTATTGCTGTCAAAAGTAGGACGTATGCAGGAACTGATGTGAAAAGATTTTGAGGCTTCTGTATATAATTGAAATGAAACAACTGTTTACGGTATGTTTCTGCGTAAGTAGTTTTACCTGGTAGTTTTATCATTTAATTTATTTCTTCATTTTTTTAGTAACTGCTCTGTAAATAACTAAGTAAACATGCTTAGTCAAACTTACTGTACCTACTGGTTTTTGAAACATAACATACCATTTTGTTTGTTCGCTTCAAAACTGAGCCTACATTTACTAAACAAATCCAATACCTGAAAAATTCAGGATCCAATACCGGTGAAAACCAAACAAATCCAAAAGCCCGTTTAAATCACGGCTCTATGAAACCAAAGGATGGCTTCTGTACCCAAGGATGAAAGGACCAGAAACAGAAAAACTTGAAGCCTCATAATGGCCCCGCAACATTGCGGGGCTTTTTATTTCTCCCAATTATATTTTGGAGTTTGTCTTACCTCCATTCCATAATTACATCCCTGCCCAAACGGATAATGAGTAAACTAATAACCAGCAGAAATACATAGCGGATAAACACATTGCCTTTTAAGATTGCAGCTTTGCTGCCAATATAACCGCCGAGCATATTACAAACCATCATAGGCAAAGCAAGTTTAAACAATACAGCTCCATTGAGTAAAAAACCAATCAATGAAGCTGCATCAGCAATAGCATTAATAATTTTTGAAGTGGAAGATGCATGCAGGAAATTCATTCCGGCTACGCTTACAAATGCAAATACAAGTAAACTGCCTGTGCCGGGCCCGATAAAACCATTGTAAAAACCAATCACCGCTCCAATAGCTCCGCAAACAAAAAGAAAGGTTTTCCCTTTGTATTTCACTTCATGCACAGCGCCAAAATCTTTTTTGATAAATGTGTAAACAGCCAGCACAATAATTACTACAAGCAGCAATGGTTTAAATACCTCCGGGCGAATCAGCTCCATGACAAAGGTTCCACTGAAAGATGCAATGGCAGCAGTTATACCTGTAACAACTGCAACAGAAAGATCAACCCCTACCATGCGGATATACTGAAATGCAGCAACAGCTGTACCTGCAACCGATGCAAACCGATTGGTGGCAATTACCTGCACATGTGTAAGTTCGGGAAACAGGATGAGCAGCATGGGTACCTGTATTAAGCCGCCACCGCCAACAACAGCATCAATAAACCCTGCGAACAAAGCACCAAAGCAAATGATTACATAAATCCACCAGTCAAGCATGGCTGCAAAATAAAGAAGAATGATCTGAATAAAACAGGGGTTGTTTATTGTTTCAAAAAAATAAACACAGCACCTATCAGTGTTAACACTATCACCACTTTCCTGTAATTCTCATCTTTAATTCTATGAACAATTTTCAATCCCATCCAGAAACCAATTCCCAAAGCAGGCAATAACACAATATCCGTTTGTAAACTGGATGCAGTAATATTCTTCCAGTAAAAAACCTGGAAAGGAAGTTTAAAGAGGTTGATGACCAAAAACACCCATGCAGCTGTACCAATAAAATCATTCTTAGGTAAACGCATGGCCAGAAAATAAATATTCGAGAATGCTCCGGCAAGGTTGCCCAGCATGGTGGTGAAGCCCGCCACCAAACCGGTACCGGATACAAATAAAGGATTCGTTGGTATGCTGATTGTTTTGCGAAATTCCATGTAAAGAATAATTACTACAGTAATAAGAATGATCAGGGCCATCACTTTTCTGAACACTTCTTCATTCAAATCTTTTCCCACAAATACGCCAATTAAAATTCCAATGGCCATCCATGGTATCAGTTTCCAGAAATGCTTCCACTGTGCATGACGGTTGTAAAAAAATACAGCACCAATATCTGCCACACATAACAAGGGCAATACAATTCCGGTGGATGCCTTGCCTCCAAATACAATAGCCATAATGGTTACATTGAGCATGTCCATGCCTTTTAACCCCGCTTTGGAAAGGCCAATAATAAATGCAGCCAGCAGGATGAGCGCCCAGTTGAGTGTTGAATAAGCTTACATGGCAGTATAAAAAATGACACAACCTGATAGTCATGACCTGAATTCTAAAAATGAATGAGTGTAATCATAGCAAAATTGAATTTTAATACCAACCTTAGCCAGTAGAATTGTAAGGTGATATGGTGTAAATCGGTTAGTGATAGCCCAAACAATCTATGAGTTTCAGCTAAACAGAACAGCTGTTTTATTCTCCTGAATGAATTAACTTACAACAAACTCCTTATATATGCCGAACAGTCTGCCAGTGTACAAAGTAAAAGTGAACGAATTTGAATTTGCTTTCACCAGAGAACAGATTGATGCTGTTGACCTCGTAAAAAAATCTTCCACAGAATTTAATCTCATTAAAGATCACCGCTCAGTAAATGCAAAACTGATAGAAGCTGACAATGATGCCAAGAAAATGACTATTGAAGTGGATGGTGAAAATTTCGATATTGAAATTAAAGATGAGCTGGACCAGGTGCTTGACAAGATGGGCTTTGGTGCTGTTGCCAATAAACAGATTAAAGAAATTAAAGCACCAATGCCGGGGCTGGTTCTGGAAATTGCTGTTACAGAAGGACAGGAAGTAAAAGAAGGTGATAAGCTATTGATTCTTGTTGCTATGAAAATGGAGAACAGTATTCTCATTCATACCAGTGCAACAATTAAACGTATTGCCGTTACTGCAGGACAGGCCGTTGATAAAGGACAGTTACTGGTTGAACTTGATTAATCATTTTTAGAAATTCTTTTATGAAAAAAATATTGGTTGCCAATCGTGGAGAAATTGCTTTACGCATTATGCGGACGATCCGAAAAATGGGTATTCAGTCTGTAGCTGTTTATAGTGATGTAGACAGACGTTCCCCGCATGTATTATTTGCAGATGAAGCAGTATGCCTTGGTGCGGCGCCATCAAGTGAATCGTATTTGAATGCAGACAAGATCATTGCCTTTGCAAAGGAATTAGGAGTGGATGCTATCCATCCCGGCTATGGTTTCCTTAGTGAGAATGCAGACTTTGCACAGAAGGTGGAAGATGCAGGAATTACATTTATCGGTCCAAGCCCTGCAGCTATGCGGATCATGGGGTCAAAACTGGCAGCCAAAGAATGTGTAAAGAAATACAATATTCCCATGGTACCGGGAATTGATAAAGCCATTGATGATATTCCATTGGCAAAAGAAACAGCGAAACAAATTGGTTATCCCATTCTCATCAAAGCATCGGCAGGTGGTGGTGGTAAAGGAATGCGTATTGTTGAAAAAGAAGAAGACTTTGAAGAACAGATGCTGCGGGCCGTTAGTGAAGCAACTGCTTCATTTGGTGACGGATCTGTGTTTATTGAAAAGTATGTCAGTTCTCCCCGTCATATTGAAGTACAGGTAGTAGCCGATCAGCACGGAAATATCATTCATGGATTTGAACGTGAATGCAGCATACAACGCCGTCATCAAAAAGTAATTGAAGAAACACCTTCGGCTATCATCACTCCTGAATTGCGTGAACAGATTGGTGATGCTGCTGTGATGGTGGCAAAAGCCTGTAACTATACCAGCACCGGTACAGTTGAATTTTTAATGGATGACAAACTGAATTTTTACTTCCTGGAAATGAATACCCGTTTGCAGGTAGAACATGCAGTGTCAGAAATGATCACCGGTCTTGACCTGGTGGAAGAACAGATTAAAATTGCAAGAGGTGAAGTATTGAGTTTTTCGCAGAAAGATCTTGTACTAAATGGACATGCCATTGAGCTGCGTGTATGTGCTGAAGATCCATTGAATAATTTCCTTCCTTCCATTGGCACTTTAACCAAATATGTAAAACCAACAGGCGAAGGAATTCGTGTGGATGATGGATATGAAGAAGGGATGGACATTTCTATTTATTATGATCCTATGATTGCCAAACTGGTTGTACATGGAAAAACAAGAACTGAAGCCATTCAAAAAATGCTGCAGGCAATCAAAGATTATAAGATTGAAGGTGTTGCCACTACCCTTCCCTTCGGCACATTTGTATTTGAACATGAAGCTTTTTTCTCCGGGCATTTTGATACACATTTTGTAAAAAACTATTACACACCTGAAAAAATAAAAGAAAAACATAAAGCCGATGCAGAGATTGCAGCACTGGTTGCTTTAAAATACTGGATGGAAAAACAAACGATTACGCAACCTGTTAAACATAATGGCACAAGCTGGAAACGAAGGCTGGCTTAGATAAAATCAGAAATGAGGAATGAGAAATAAGAAATGAAAAATAAGAAAGTAAATACAAACGCATGAAATCAAAAGTTGATATACTCAGAGAAAAACTGGAAGAGGGAAAGTTAGGGGGTGGTGAAGACAGGAATAATAAACAGCACCAGAAAGGAAAACTCACTGCAAGAGAGCGCATCAGCCTGCTCATGGACCCGGGTTCATTTGAAGAAATCGGTGCATTGGTGTTGCACCGCACCAAAGACTTTGGCATGGAAGATCAGCAGTTTTATGGTGATGGTGTTATCACTGGTTATGGCACAGTACATGGTCGCTTAGTGTATGTATTTGCACAGGACTTTACAGTGTTTGGTGGTGCCCTATCAGAAACGCATGCAGAAAAAATTTGCAAGATCATGGATCTTGCAATGAAAACAGGTGCGCCAATGATTGGATTGAATGATTCAGGTGGTGCAAGAATACAGGAAGGTGTACGTTCATTGGGTGGTTACGCCGATATCTTTTACCGTAATGTTTGGTCGAGTGGTGTTATTCCGCAAATCTCTGCTATCATGGGACCATGTGCAGGCGGTGCTGTGTACTCTCCCGCTATGACTGATTTCACCTTAATGGTGGAAGGCACGAGTTATATGTTTGTTACAGGACCCAACGTTGTTAAGACGGTTACCAACGAAGAAGTTAGCTCTGAAGAACTCGGCGGCGCATCAACTCATTCAACCAAAAGCGGGGTTACACACTTAACTTCTGCCAATGATATGGAATGCATTGAGCAGATTAAAAAGCTGTTGAGTTATATGCCTCAAAACTGTGAAGACATTACACCAAAAGATCCTTACACATTTACCGATGAAACAAGAGAAGTATTAGAAACCATTCTTCCGCCAAGTACCAATCAACCTTATGATATCAGGGATGTGATTACTGGAATTTGTGATGAAGAAACATTTTTTGAAATACATAAAGACTACGCAGAAAACATTGTGGTTGGTTTTGCAAGACTGGCAGGAAGAAGCATTGGCATTGTTGCCAACCAGCCAATGAGTCTTGCAGGCGTACTGGACATTGACAGCTCAAAAAAAGGGGCAAGGTTTACACGTTTCTGCGATTGTTTTAATATTCCGTTACTGGTACTGGTTGATGTACCTGGCTTTTTACCTGGTACTGATCAGGAATGGAACGGCATTATTACCAATGGCGCTAAACTGCTGTATGCATTAAGTGAAGCAACAGTGCCACGTGTAACGGTGATTACACGTAAAGCATATGGAGGTGCTTATGATGTAATGAATTCAAAACATATTGGTGCTGATATGAATTTTGCATGGCCTACTGCAGAAATTGCGGTGATGGGCGCTAAAGGTGCCAGTGAAATTATTTTCAAAAAAGAAATTGCAGAAGCTGCTGACCCCGCAAAGAAATTATTAGAAAAGGAAGCAGAGTATGCAGAAAAATTTGCCACTCCTTATCTTGCTGCTGAGCGTGGATTTATTGATGAAGTGATTGAGCCAAGAGAAACAAGAAAAAAGCTGATAAAGAGTTTTGCAATCCTTGAAAACAAAGTGGCCAAGCGTTCAAGAAAAAAACATGGCAATATTCCATTGTAAGAGTTGATTTATTATTAATTGATTCCTCAGTTGATTTGTTCATACTGCTCGCTTGATTTTATTATACTTTCTTACTTTTAATTTTAAACAAAACAGTATGAGCCACATGAAAAAATATTCATTGGTTTTTTTATTATTACTTATTGTAACAGCTATGACCAACGCCCAGCAAAAAAGCCCTGTTGGAACTTATCTGTTACAGGGAGTAAGAGAAATGGCTTCCGGTTTTGAATTAAAAGCCGACTCCACTTTTGAGTTTTTCTTTTCTTATGGCGCACTTGACCGTTACGGAAAAGGAAAATGGAAACAGCAGGGAAACAAAATCATCTTCAACAGCAGTCCTCACCAGGGTAAAGATTTTAAATTAACCGACAGCAGTAAAAAAGATGGAGCATTTATCTTTCTCCAGTTTGATTTGAAAAACCCGGTACTGAATAACTATATCTATGCCTATAGCGGCAAACTGAAAAATGACGAATATCCTGTCCGTGCAAATGGAAGCGGCCTCATCAAACTTCCTGTTACAACCGATTCAATTCATGTGCTGTTTGAATTTGTGCCTGAACGGGAATCTGTATTCAGTCTCAACACAAAAAACTTCAATCATTTTACATTTACCCTTGAACCATGGATCACAGATGTGTACTTTATTTATTTCAGTTTAACCCTGGCAGATAACAAACTGGAAGGGAAACATCCGCTGATTACAAAAGAACATTGTGAATACGTAAAAGAAAACTGATGCATCTTCCTTATTCCAATCAGGCAACACTAAGGAATTGCACTTAAGCCAATATAGTATTGATACTGCTTTTTGAAACATACCGCTTTCAATTGTTGCAGGCCTGCAAACGCAGGGATACCTTTACTCCAGCAATTGAAGTTACCCAAATCCAATTCCTGAAAACCAGGTAATCCAACAGCCCGTTTAAATCACGGCTCTATGAAACAAAAAACGGCTTCTGTACCTAAAGAGAACGGACAACAGAAATATCAACAAATTGAAGCCATAGAAAAGCCCCGCATCACTGCGGGGCTTTTAAATACTTCCTTCAGTATCGTTTATTTTAATACTTCATCAATTTCTGCATCACCCTCTTCATCTTTTGCTTTGGGGTAATCATTCTTAATTTGCTGTTCAAATTGCTTTTCATCCTTTTGATTTCGTATCACCAGGTACACAATCAGTGCAATCACAGCAATTCCAACAGGAATGATAATTGACCAGTTCATCTTTGATCGTTTGTATCTAAGTTAGCCCATTTTCAGCGATTGCTATGTTAAGTTTCAGAGATATCGGCCTGTTTTTAGCGCTCCGGCAGCCTGATTTTAGAACACGATAAATAAGTCAGTAAGCAATACCCCTTACTGAAAACTGCTGTAGTTACTGGTTTTTACAACAAACAGTACAGATTGTTTTGCAACATAAAATGATCCGTCTACATTTATAAAACAAATCCAATACTTAAAAAACCGAAGATCCAGCATCTGAAAAACCTTTGACCAATACCTGAAAAACCAAGTAAAATCCAATGACCGTTAACACGGTTCTATGAAAACCAAGAATGGCTTCTGTACCCCAAGTAAAACGGACAAAGAAACACAACAAAAAAAATTGAAGCCCATAAAAGCCCCGCATTGCTGCGGGGCTTTTCAGTTGATATACATTCTTCTTAACGCTGGTGATACATTGAAAACCCTGCCATTTTGAAACTGCTGACCATCCTCTCCCGAAACCCGGTTCATAAGTAACCCCATTTTTGTTGACTCTTTTTACCAGCCAATACCTGTATTGAAAGGCCTTCTGAAACAAGGCATATCAAAAAGTGCAGAATTAGGCCTGTTTGCTTCTATATAGCTTCTGCACCATCTGTGCAAAATTGAAACTATGACACAGATCATTTTTTGAGTAACTTAACAGATATATCTTATCCTTAAATTATATGAACATGAAACATTCACACATTGTATCAAGAATTGCAATCTATTTGCTATCTGTTGTGCTCATAATTTTCGGCATTTTCCACTTCAAATATCCCTACGACCTTTTGGTGTATGTGCCTGACTTCCTTTTAGGAGGTATCCGCTGGGCCTATGTTGTTGGCGGGGCTTTTATTCTTGTAGGTATTTCGTTTATGACCAACCGGTATGTTAAATTCACCAGTTACCTGTTAGCAGGCTTACTCATCATTTTTATTTTAACCATCCACCTGCCCAATGCACTTAATGCCGGTGCCCCCGAAATGAGGCAATGGGCCTTAATCAATTTACTGAAGGATACAGCCATTGTTGGTTTTGCCCTACATATTGCAGCAGGCGCCCATCATCAGCATCTGCATTTTGAAGAAAACGATTAATTGAATTAGTTCGCTATTGAATTACAGGTAAACAGCTGAGCATTTTGTTCAGCTGTTTACCTGTTTCCTTTACAGAATCCTTTGCTTTTCGCAGAGCTTATTACCTTTATTTTCTAAACTGTACTTATTGTTCATCAACATACATACACATTTACCTGCAGCCCATCATGAATGGGCAGTTCAAAACCTTTATCAGCATTTTGAGCAGGTTGCGGTATCCGGAAACTATTCTATTGGTCTGCACCCCTGGTATTTGAATGAGGAAACAGTTATTTCAGATATTGAAGAGCTGAAGAAATGGAGTGTTCAGCCAACTGTGCTGGCAATTGGCGAATGCGGACTGGATAAAGTATGCAGTACCGATTTTCTTCTGCAAAAAGTCATCTTTCTTAAACAGGTTCAATGGGCAAACGAGCTGCAAAAGCCACTGATCATTCATTGCGTAAAGGCGCATGAAGATGTACTTCAACTCTTATCAAAACATCAAAACAAAGTACCGGTCATTTTTCATGGTTTTAATAAGAACAAAGAGCTTGCCCTTAAAATTATCAGCAAGGGATATTATATTTCTTTTGGAAAAGATTTACAGCATCAGCGTGTACGTGAATTGATGGCTTCGCTATCTCCCGAAAATCTCTTTTTAGAAACCGATGATTCTGAAACTGAAATTGAAAAAATTTATACCCTGGCAGCAGAAGCTTTACAGATTACCGGAGATTCACTTAGTTTGCAGCTCCAAAAAAATGCAGCTGCTGTTTTTGGCGTTGCGGCAATACAATTATGATGGATATTTCCTGGCTTTCAAGAACAAGTTTATTAATTGGTGAAGATAAACTCCGGTCTCTCACAAAATCGCATGTAATGATAGTAGGGCTTGGTGGTGTTGGTTCCTATGCTGCCGAGTTTATTGCACGCAGCGGTATTGGAAAAATGACAATCATTGATGGAGATGTGGTTGATCCTACAAACCGAAACAGACAGTTACCTGCTCTTGCAACCAATCATGGTCAGTCAAAGGCATTAATTATGGCTGAACGTTTGCAGGCAATCAATCCTGAACTGGAATTAACAGTCATCAAAGAATTCATCAACCCGGAAATGGTTGTGCAAATGCTGCAAACTAAACCCGATTATATCATTGATGCCATCGACAGCATTACACCAAAAATTACTTTTATTAAACTGGCTTTTGAAAGTGGTTTGCCCTTGGTGAGCAGTATGGGTGCAGGTGCAAAACTCGATCCCACAAAATTGCAGGTAGTGGATATTTCAAAAACATACAATTGCCCTTTTGCACAACAGATCAGAAAAATGCTGAAGCAGCATCAAATCAGAGAAGGAGTCAAAGTTGTGTTCTCACCGGAAGAACCAATTAAGGAAAGCTTAATGCTTACCGATGGAAAGAATTATAAAAAATCAGCGTATGGAACTGTTTCTTACATGCCTGCTGTATTTGGGGCTGTTGTGGCTTCAGTTGCTATCAGGGATTTGATGGATAAATCTTCTGTATAATATTTGAGAGTGCATAGTTTTTCTTACCTTTTCTGCAGTATTAACCAAACTGAATAATCATGAAAAAATTACTCGTCATCATACTGATTTCATTCAGTAGTTCATTTGTTGCTGCACAGGATAAAACAGAATCAATTGATTCAAGCCAGTATGCCTGGTTGTATATCTACCGTTCAGACAAATTCGATTTGGGAATTGTAAAGTATGATCTTAAACTCAACGACTCAACACTCTGCACTGTCCGCAATCATAACCGTTTCATTATTCCGGTAAAACAATTTGGTCCGGGAATGCTGTCTGCAGAAATGGAATTTAAAATTAAACTGAAAGTTGATCTGAAGCCTGGTGAGAAATATTATATCTGGTGCAGCCTTAATCCGGGGTTGATTGTTTCAAATCCCAGATTAACATTAGCAAAACCGGAAAAAGGACCAAAAGAATTTGACAAAGCCAAAGGAGTGATCAATGAAAAATTAAATCAATAAATAAAAACGTTCAATAAAGAACTATTCAAAAGCCGGCAATTCATTCAAACCGATGAGCCGGCTTTCTTTTTTCTCCCATGCATACGTATAGCTTCCATTCGTGATTACAATGTATGGAACAGGAACAGAAACATGATAGCGGACAATTTGCTCCAGTACTTTTTCACTCAGCTCCACATCCATTGCCTTGCATTCAATCATCATCCATGGCTTGTGGTTAGTATCATAAACCAGTACATCAAAACGTTTCTTCAATTCACCCAATGCAATTTCTTTTTCAATTCCAATTAATGCTGAAGGATAATTCATTGTTTGAACCAGGTAACGAATAAAGTTCTGACGCACCCATTCTTCAGGAGTGAGAACAACCCAGCTTTTCCGTATCTCATCAAAGATTATTTCCTTTGAATCCTTCTCTTTAATCTGGAAAGAGGCCGGGGGGAACACAACTTTTATCATTGCTCAAAAGTAAATGATTAATTTAGCAGAATTTAATTACACAAAGATGAAGACAAAAGAAGAAATCGTAAAGAACTGGCTGCCCCGTTACACAGGTAAACAATTACATGAATTTGGCAAGTATATCCTGCTCACCAACTTCAGCAACTATGTTAGTTTATTTGCCGAATGGAACAATGTGGAAGTAACCGGTGGCGATAAACCCATGCAATGTGCAACAGCTGAAGGCATTACCATTATCAACTTCGGTATGGGAAGTGCAACCGCTGCAACTGTAATGGACCTTTTGTCGGCCATTGAACCCAAAGCTGTTTTATTCCTGGGAAAATGCGGAGGATTAAAATCAAAAAACAAAATCGGTGATTTAATTCTTCCAATTGCTGCCGTTCGTGGAGAAGGAACAAGCCGTGATTATTTCCCTCCTGAAGTTCCGGCACTGCCTTCATTTGCTTTGCAGAAAGCGGTATCCACCACCATCCGTGATCATGACAGTGATTACTGGACAGGAACAGTTTACACCACTAACAGAAGAGTATGGGAACATGATGAAGAGTTTAAAGCCTACTTAGAAAAAATTCGTGTAATGGCGATTGATATGGAAACAGCTACCATCTTTACTGTTGGTTTTTTCAATCATATTCCAACTGGTGCTTTGCTGCTCGTTAGTGATAGTCCCATGACACCGGAAGGCGTGAAGACGGAAGAAAGCGATAAAAAAGTAACTACCAATTTTGTTGAACGGCATATCAATATCGGGATTGATTCACTCAAGCAGCTGATCAATAATGGTCATACTGTGAAACATCTGAAGTTTGAATAAGAATGCCGGTATTACTTGATATCAAAAACCTGGAAGTTGAATTCAAAACAGAAGAAGGCCTTGTAAAAGCTATTCATGGTATTTCATTCAGTATTGACAAAGCTGAAACAGTTGCTGTTGTTGGTGAATCAGGTTCAGGCAAATCGGTTACTTCACTTTCAGCTTTGCAGTTGATTCCCCAGCCTCCTGCTGTTTATCCAAATGGTGAAATCATATTCACTAAGAAAGATGGATCAACAATCAATATGCTGAAAGCATCAGCAACTGAATTGCAAACCATTCGTGGCAATGAAATAGCAATGATCTTCCAGGAACCAATGTCTTCGCTAAACCCTGTCTTCACCTGCGGATCACAGGTAATGGAAGTAATACAGCTCCATCAAAAAGTAAATAAAGAAGAAGCTTCCAAACGAACCCTGCAACTGTTTGAAAAAGTAAAACTGCCAAACCCGGAAGCCATGCTGCACCGTTATCCGCATCAATTAAGCGGTGGGCAAAAACAACGTGTAATGATTGCCATGGCCATGAGTTGTAATCCATCTTTATTAATAGCTGATGAACCAACAACTGCATTGGATGTAACGGTACAGAAAACTATCCTGCAACTTATCAAAGAACTGCAGCAGGAAACAGGCATGGGTGTTTTGTTTATTACACATGATCTTGGTGTGGTACATGATATTGCTGATAAAATTGTGGTGATGTACAAAGGTGAAATTGTAGAGCAGGGAACTGTTGCTGAAATCTTTCATCAACCCAAGCATCCTTATACAAAAGCATTACTCGCCTGCAGACCGGCACTGCATCCAAAAGGAAAACGGTTGCCGGTGGTAAGTGATTTTCTTGAAGAAACCTCAGTCGTTAGTCGTGAGGCGATAGTCGTTAGTAACAGCATCCAACCGGCAATGAGCAACGCCGAACCACTAATGAAAATTGAAAATCTGAATGTTTGGTTTCCGGAACAAAAGAAACTCTTCAGTAAATCATCTACCTATATCAAAGCAGTGAGTGATGTAAGCTTTGAAGTGTATAATGGCGAAACATTGGGACTTGTTGGCGAAAGCGGTTGCGGCAAAACAACTTTGGGCAGAGCCCTACTTCGTTTGGTTGATTCAACATCAGGAAGTATTTTGTTAAACGGTGAAAATATTCTCAGCAAATCAATGGCTGCATTCAAACAGCAGCGGAAAGATCTGCAGATCGTTTTCCAGGACCCCTACTCGTCTCTCAACCCACGCATGAGCATTGGTGATGCCATTGCCGAACCGATGCTGGTACACGGTTTACAACATAACAGAAAGCAGGCTAAGGAGAAAGTAATTGAGCTATTAGAGAAAGTAAATCTCACTGCTGCCCAGTTTAACCGGTATCCACATGAATTCAGCGGTGGTCAGCGGCAGCGAATTGTTATTGCCCGTGCATTGGCACTTCATCCTTCCTTCATCGTTTGGGATGAATCTGTTTCTGCGCTCGACGTAAGTGTACAGGCACAGGTGCTGAACCTGCTCAATGATCTCAAAAAAGAATTCGGTTTCACCTCTATCTTCATTTCCCATGATCTTTCGGTGGTGCGTTATATCTGCGACCGGATCATTGTTATGAACAAAGGCCGCATTGAAGAAATGGGCCGGGCTGATGATATTTACTACCGTCCACAATCGGATTATACCAGGCAATTACTGGCTGCAATCCCCGGCATTGCAAGCCCGGTGGGTTAAGGGTGGATAAGTTTCCCCGAATTTGGCCTTAATTCCCTACCTTTGCCCGCATTAAAAAGTAACAGGTTCAAGCCCGGTGCTGTAAGACGGGGTTTGGAAGGGTTCTCTTAGTATTCACCCCAACGCTGCGTTTGTATCTGTTACCAAAATCTTTTTTTACGCAGTATGAAATTATCCCAGTTTACTTTTGATCTCCCTCTCAACCTTATTGCTCAGAATCCAACAAAAAAACGTGAAGACAGCCGTTTAATGGTTGTTCACCGTAAAACAGGCCAAATCGAAAACCGTACGTTTCGTGATATCATGGAGTACTTCGACGATAAGGATGCATTTGTTGTAAATAACACAAAGGTGTTTCCTGCCCGTATGTACGGACGTAAGGAAAAAACAGGTGCTAAGATTGAAGTGTTTCTTCTCCGTGAACTGAACAAGCAGAACCGTTTATGGGATGTAATTGTTGATCCAGCAAGAAAGATCCGTGTTGGTAATAAATTATATTTTGGAGAAACTGAGGACCTGGTTGCTGAAGTAATTGACAACACTACATCACGTGGACGTACCATCCGTTTTCTGTTTGAAGGTACAGATGAAGAGTTCCGCACTGTGCTGTACAACATGGGCGAAACACCACTTCCAAAATACATCAAGCGCAAACCGGATGATGAAGACCGTGAACGTTACCAGACTGTGTTTGCCAAACATGAAGGCGCTGTTGCAGCACCAACTGCAGGTATGCACTTCAGCCAGGAACTAATCAAACGTTTGGAAATTCAGGGTGTACGTTTTGCAGAAGTTACTTTACACACAGGATTAGGAACTTTCCGTCCGATTGAAGTGGAAGATCTCAGCAAACATAAAATGGATGCTGAATATTATAAGATTGATGAGTTTGCATGTAAGATTGTAAACAAAGCAAAAGAAGGCAAGAACCGCATCTGTTCTATTGGTACAACTACCATGCGTGCTTTGGAAACATCTTTTACTGCACAGCAGTTATTAAAACCAAGCGAAGGCTGGACCAATATTTTTATTCATCCTCCTTACAATTTTAATATTGCTGACTCATTAGTAACGAATTTCCATCTGCCTAAAACAAGTTTACTGATCATGACCTGTGCATTTGCCGGTTACGATTTAGCAATGGAAGCTTACAAAAAAGCAATTAAAGACAAGTACCGTTTCTTCAGTTATGGAGATGCGATGCTGGTGATATAAAACCCCGGCCCTAAAGGGAGAAATACATTTGTGTTACCAGCTTACCGATTTCTATTAAGCTGTTGTTGCGTCGCACACTTGTATTGTAGAAATTGTATTCAACATTTGAAGAATGAGTAACAAAGCTTAACAAAATAAAAAAAGTTTGGCTTCCTTCTCCTTTGGAGAAGGACCGAGGATGAGGCCATGAGCAAAACAGCAAAAGAATCACAGATAATCATGACGGAGTTGGTTCTGCCCAACGATACAAATACATTTGGAAATTTAATGGGAGGTCGACTGATGTACTGGATGGATATTGCATCAGCGCTTGCAGCCAGCAAGCATTGTAATTCCCCTGTTGTAACTGCCAGTGTAGATAATATTTCCTTTGAAAGCCCGATCAAACTGGGAAACATTGTTCATATAGAAGCAAAAGTATCAAGAGCGTTCAATACGTCTATGGAAGTGCATATGCAAGTATGGAGCGAAGACTTCAATCACCAGAACAGGTACAAAAGCAATGAAGCCTATTATACATTCGTGGCACTTGATGAAGAACGCAAAGTAAGAAAGGTACCCGAGCTGATTCCTGAAACAGAAGATGAAATTAAATTGTTCGAAGGTGCTTTACGCCGCAGGCAGTTGCGTTTAATTCTTGGTGGAAAAATGAATCCTGATGATGCAGTTGAACTGAAAGCTTTTTTTGTAAAAGATTAATCAGGCTCAAAATCTTCAGGTAACATATTCGCCAGGCGTTCAAATGCCCAGATACCATCATAGTAAGCTGCAAGGGGAGTTAAAAGCCTTCCTTTATAATCAAGCAGAATTGGCCTGACATTTAACCTCAAGCCAGAAAAGGTTCCTGAACGTGGTTGCCCGGTTAATAACTGCTTCTTCTGCATATCTTGTTTCAGCGTTGTATTTTTTTTATAGATTACACGCAACCAGTCGGCAGCATTTAATTCATAAATTTTATATCCTGAATCAGAATAAAGACAAAGCAAACTGTCTTCTGTAACTGTTCTGGCAATATTTATTTTTGATGGACCACTCCTGATTACAATAGAATTATTTTTTGGAAGGCTGTCTTTTACTGCGATTTTCTTTTCTATCACCTGTTGAACAGTAAATCCTTCATCGTTCAGTTTCCTTTTTACAAGGCTGTGAAAAAAATGCTGCGTGCTGCCTTCATATGTATCGTTTCTCCGGCGTTTCCATCTGCGTTTTTGTTCCCCTTCCTTATTCATATCTTCATAACGTGTATAGCCGGAGAAATAAGAAAGTCCTGTACTGCGGTTATAATAAAAATCAATAATGGTAAAATGAATAATATATCCCAGCTCAGGATTTTCTATTATGAGTGAGGTATCAGCATAAGCAATCACTTCATTTTTATTACTGCCTGCTGCAAACTGCACCTCACTGAGATTTTTTATTTTACAGCTTTGTGCTGCATTGGTAAACCCCAGTAAATTATCCTTAAATATTTTGAGGTAACGGACTCTTGTTTCATTGGGAAGAATGAGAAGCTCTCTCATCTGCTTTTCTTTTTTAGAGAGCTGAAAAGTGATTTTAAATCCTCCGGCTGTTATATCTACCGAATAAAGCAATGCTTCAAATCCAACATAGGAAGCTACAAGTTCATAATGGCCGGCCTGTAATGGGCCAAGCTGAAATTCTCCGTTATCATCTGTAATTGCTCCTTTCGTAGAATTGTTAATATATACACTGGCATTTTTGAGCGGCGCAAGAGTTTCACCATCGAGCACTTTGCCCCTGATATAAAACGACTGTGCAACAGCAAGCTGTTGCACAGATATAAAAAATATGAATAGTAAAAATCGAATCACTTTACTTACTTATCAACAATCGTCATCAAATGATGCTTACCCTTCAGCATATACTTTTTGCTCTGTTCAATAGCATCCATCACCTGGTCGAGAATAGTTTCAACAGGAGCATTATAATCAATCTCCATTGGATCTTTAATTGTTACAGAAAGTAAACTTCCACGTTTCTTAAACTTTAATCCTTTCTTATTAAATGCACGCCAGAAACCATTGATGACGATAGGCACAACAATTGGTTGATTCTGTTTGATGATGTAAGCAGTTCCTTTACGGCCCGGTGCAAATGGCTTGGTTGTTCCCTGCGGGAAAGTAATTACCCAGCTGTCATCCAGTGCTCTTGCAATTTTTCTTGTATCGCCCGGATCCAATCCACGCTGTACTTCTTTGCCTTCGGCACGCCAGGTACGTTTTACAGTAATTGCTCCTGCTTTTGCAAACAAACGGGTAAGCCATGTATCTTTCATGGTTTCCGCAGCAGCAACATAATATATTTTTGTAACGGGGTTCAGCAAATAATAAGGAATTCCAAGACCTTTGTATTTCCCCCACTTAGCGGCAAAGAAAATATGAAGGAATACCATTACGTCGGCAAAATAGGTCTGGTGGTTACTTACAAATAACACATTCCTTTTGGGAAGGTCCTTTAATTTTTCAGCACCGTTTACCTGCAGCTTATTAATAAGTGCAACACCGGGGTAAGTGATCATACCAACAACCCCGTAAATGATACGACGTGATAAATTCAAATTCTTAATTCTTTCTAAGAAAGTGGACATGGTTAAAGTTGATTGACGTCTGATTCAGGTGCTGCAAGATAACAATTTGATAATATACACAAATAATAATTTTAGGTTGTCTTTCGCTCTTTTTCATGCCTTTTTCAGGCTTATATTTGACCAATGCGTTACAAGGCAGTTATTTTTGATATGGACGGGTTACTCATTGACAGTGAGCCTTATTGGGAAGAAGCAGGCAGTGAAACACTTGCAGAATTTGGAAAAGTACTAACTCAGGAACAGTACAGTTCTTCAACAGGGTTAAGAACAGAAGAATGGATCACACATTGGTTTCGTTTTTTTGATATTTCTATGCAGCATGTAACAGAAGCAACCAATACAATTATTCAAAAAGCCATTGATAAAATTGCTGCGAAGGCCGAACCAATGGATGGAGTTGATCATATCCTCCATTTTTTCCGGGAAAATAATTTTCAGATTGCACTTGCAAGCTCATCACCAATGGAACTGATTGATGTAGTAGTTGACAAGCTGAACATTCGTTTACAGTTTCAGATTTTTACTTCAGCACAGCACTTAGCATTTGGCAAACCGCATCCGGAAGTTTTTCTGAATTGTGCCAATGAGCTGGGAAGATTACCAACAGAATGTATTGTTTTTGAAGATTCATTCAATGGAATGATTGCTGCCAAAGCTGCACGTATGAAATGCGTAGTTGTTCCGTCAGCAGCTGATCATGCTCATCTGAAATGGAATGCAGCTGATCTTATCTTACCTAAACGATTTAAAAAAAAAAAGGTTACACCTCCCTAAAAAAAAAAACCCCCCCCCTAAACACCATAAAAAAAAAAAAAAAAAAACCCAGGCAGGGGGGGGAGGGCCCCACCCCCCCCCCCCCCGCCCCCCCCCCGCCAAACCCGGCCCGCCCCCCCCCCCCCAACCCCCCAAAAACCCCCGGCAAACCCGGTCTGCAGCATTTCACCAGGGAACACTTAGAGAAATTATAAAAGTTATTTCCTGTTTAATAAGTAGTCGTCATATCCTCATCCACACAAATAATAAAATCAGCTTTGCCTTTATATTCTGCTTCCAGTTTATTCACAGATTTTTGAGAAACTGCCCCGATGGTTCCATATTTCAATTCCGGTTTCGCTTTTTTCAAATACCAGAGTATGCCTTCATAATTATCAGAATGATAAGAACCGTTGTAATGAATAAACAATGAACCCTCTTTGTAATTCTTTAAAATAAAATGACTCATTGTAGCATCTTTGATTGCCTGTGCTTTCGGAAGATTTGGTGTTACATGTTCACCCATCATTTTCAGCATTGCTTTGTACCCGGGCAATTCTGCATCATAAGAAACTGGTAATGGAGCAATCCACATTTTCTGATTCTCAGGTAATGTATCCAGCACTTCAAAGCCACCCTTTGCAACCCTTGATGCATAAATGCGTGGAATATTTGTTGCAACAAAAACAAGTTTGTTCGTTTTTGCATACTTCACCAATGGCGCATAGTCAGTAGGATAATTCTTCCATAACCTTGCATCTTTTGCTAATTGTTTATCATCAATTTCGCCAGCTACAAACTGACTGAGTGCTGTTTGATTATCAGCTTCAAACATTTCAGCACCTAAAATAAGGTTTCTTGTTTTACCCAGGTCCTGTGTTAACTCCAGCTGCAGCCAGTGAATGATCGGGTTGTTATGAAATTCACCAAACAGCACAATATCTTTTTCCTTCAGTTTCTTCAGCATCTTTTCATAAGAAACTTTCTTTCCCTTTGCATCAAAGATCTGGTAAGCCTGTTTTTTCTGTGCAGCTAATTGAAATATTGAGCAGAAAAAAACTGATATCAGCAGTAGTTGTTTCATGTATATTATTTAAACGCATTAAATCCTGTTACATCCATTCCGGTAATTAATAAATGAATATCATGAGTTCCTTCATAAGTGATCACACTTTCCAGGTTCATCATATGCCGCATTACAGGATACTCTCCCGTGATGCCCATACCGCCAAGCATCTGTCTTGCGTCACGACAGATATTCGTTGCAATTTCACAACTGTTGCGCTTTGCCATACTCACCTGCTGCGGTGTTGCTCTTCCTTCACTCATTAATACACCCAATCGCCAGTTTAATAACTGAGCTTTGGTAATTTCAGTAATCATTTCAGCCAGCTTTTTTTGCTGTAACTGAAATGCACCAATTGGCTTATCGAATTGAATACGCTCTTTACTGTAACGCAAAGCTGCATCATAACAATCCATGGCTGCGCCAATAACGCCCCATGCAATACCGTAACGGGCTTTGGTTAAACATCCAAGTGGACCTTTCAATCCCTGTACATTCGGCAAAATATTTTCTTTGGGAACTTTTACATTATCAAACACCAGCTCACCGGTTGCACTTGCCCGTAAGCTCCATTTTCCATGAGTTGTTGGTGTAGAAAAACCTTCCATTCCCCGTTCAACAATCAAACCTCTTACAATGCCGGCTTCATCCTTTGCCCAAACAACTGCAACATGCGAATACGGTGCATTGCTGATCCACATTTTTGCACCATTCAGAATCACATGATCACCGGCATCTTTTATATTCGTAAGCATACTGCTGGGATCACTGCCATGATTGGGTTCAGTTAAACCAAAACAGCCCAGCCATTCACCGCTTGCAAGTTTAGGTAAGAAACGCATACGCTGCTCTTCATTGCCATAAGCATAAATGGGAAACATTACCAACGATCCCTGTACACTTGCGGTTGAACGTACACCACTATCGCCACGTTCAAGTTCCTGCATCATTAAACCGTAACTGATATAATCTAAACCGCCACCGCCGTATTGCTCCGGTACTGTTGGCCCAAAGCATCCAAGCTCGCCCATCTGCTTTACAATCTGTACAGGAAACTCTGCTTTCTGTGCATACTCTTCGATGATGGGAGAAATTTCTTTTTTTACATAAGCACGAACAGTATCACGAATCATGATATGTTCTTCTGTTAATAACTCATCTACCTGGAAATAATCGGGGCTTTGGAAAAGGTCTTGTTTTACTGACATATCGGAAGCAATTTTTAAATACTGTGCAAATATATTGAGCTGATGAATTGTCAGCACAAAAGATCATGAATATTAATAGTCCGACCTCCCTCTCCTTTTGGAGAGGGAAAGAGGGTGAGGTTTCAAATGTACGAATGGAGCAGCCACGACAGGGAAAAAGTTGTACTTTTCTGATTGCAAAAACTTCTGTATGAAACAATTGACCATTCTTGCTGCGGCATTATTATTCATGAACATTTCCTTTGCCCAGCAAAAAACAGAAAAGATGGAAGACCAGATACGGCAGTACTGGTTTGTGATGCTGCTGAAAGGAAATAACCGTACACAGGATTCTGCAACTGCAGCCAAAATTCAGGAAGGACATATGGCCAACATCAACAAACTGTATTACGAAGGAAAATTAAAAGTAGCCGGACCTTTTGGTGATAATGGTAACTGGCTGGGTATTTTTATTTTCGATTGTAAAACAAAAGAAGAAGTTGAACAACTGCTGAAAACTGATCCGGCAGTTTCATCAGGAAGATTAGCTTATGATATCAGGCCATGGTGGACAGCACCAACGGGAAATTTTAAACCGGGTATTCCTGAAAAAAAGTTGTAAACAGTTATGCCATACCTTTTTACACTGATAAATATAATTATACATCAATAGGTATGGCATACCTATTAAGCATCTTGAAAGACAAAAAATGAAATCACTAATATTCTTCTACTTTAGTTTGTTATTTACCAACACAGCTTTTATGCAAACCAAATCATACAGGTATTTAGCTTTAGGTGATTCTTACACAATTGGTGAAAGTGTGGCATTGAATAAGAACTTTCCCAATCAAACTGTTGCACTGTTACGGAAAGAAAAGATTTCCATAGAAGATCCTGCCATCATTGCCAAAACAGGGTGGACAACAGATGAACTGCAGGAAATGCTGAACCGCACAAGACTGCAGGTGCCATTCGATTTTATAACACTGCTCATTGGTGTAAATAATCAATACCGTGGAAGAAGTGCTGATGAATATGCTGTGCAGTTTACACAAATGCTTCAACAGGCAATTGGCTTTGCAGGAGAAAAACCAAATCATGTGATTGTATTAAGTATTCCCGACTGGGGTGTTACACCGTTTGCTGAGGGAAGAGACAGGGCAAAGATTGCCAGAGAGATTGATGCTTTCAACGCCATCAATGAAAAAATATCAAACCAATACAAAGTTCATTACATCAACATCACCGCCTTTACAAAGGAAGCTGCAAATGATAAAACATTGGTTACAAAAGATGGATTGCATCCATCAGTAAAAGATTATGGGAGATGGGCGGAGAAAGTGAAAGAAGTCATGATGAAAGAGTTGAAGTAACCCCGTCAGCGGTTGCAAACCCTGACGGCGGTTAAGAATAAAATTATTTTAAATACCCCTTCATCTCAAACTGGTACTGCTCTGCAATAATCTTTGCTTCATCAGCAAAATCTTCTTTACCACTTGCATAGATCACAGCACGGCTTGCATTTACCAACAGCCCGCAATCTTTATTAGAAGCTTTTTCAGAAATATCTTTCAAACTTCCGCCCTGTGCACCCACACCGGGAACCAGTAAGAAATGATCAGGAATCATTTCACGGATGTTTACAAATTCTTCTGCCTGTGTGGCACCAACAACAAACATTAAATTATCAGGAGTTCCCCATTTAGAAACTGTACGCAATACTTTTTCATACAGATATTCAGCACGCAGATGCTGCTCACCATTTTCACTTTGCAGCTGTTTCATTTCAAAATCATTGGCTCCTTTATTGGAAGTTAAGCCCAACACAATGGCCCACTTGCCTTCATATTCTAAGAATGGACGCACACTGTCTTCACCCATATAAGGTGCAACAGTGATGGCATCAAAATTCATGGTTTCAAAAAATGCCCTGGCATATTGTGTAGAAGTGTTGCCAATATCACCACGTTTGGCATCAGCAATTTTAAAATGTGTTGATGGAATATAATTTACCGTGCGTTCCATTGCCTCCCATCCTTTCAAACCCATTGCTTCATAAAAAGCAGTATTGATCTTATAACTTACACAATGCGGAAGCGTGGCATCAATGATGGCCTTGTTGAATTCAAATATTGCATCGGGATGCGATTGCAGGTGTTTGGGGATTTTTGTGAGGTCGGTATCTAACACAACACAGAGATAGGATTGCTTCTGAAAGATTTGTTCAACGAGTTGCTGCCTTGTCATGCGGCGAAGATAAGTAAAGTCGGAAAAGACAGAAAAGTCCGAAAGTCAATAGACGGCAAGTCCGAAAGAATGAGCCGGACGATTAATCAATCTCAAATCTTTCGGACTTCCGGGCTTTTCTGACTTACCGACTAAGTATCTTCTTCAACGCTTCTCCAAACTTCCACACTTCTTCAAATGTATTGTACAGTGGAACGGGCGCTAAACGAATCACAGAAGGTTCACGCCAGTCAACATAAAACCCCTGCTTCATCAGTTCAGTATAAATTTCCTTACCACGCTGCAGCATATTCATACTTACCTGGCAGCCATGTTCAGTTTCTTTTCGTGGAGTAATAAATTCAATGATGGGTTGCTTTTGAGAAGCATTGACTTCATCAAGGATATACCATAAATAAGCAGTAAGTAATTTTCGTTTTGCATTGATCTTTTCCCAACCGGCTTCTTCCACAACTTCCAATGCTGCACGGTGACTTGCATAGAGCAGCATCGCAGGTGTACCCAACTGCCAGCCTTCAGCCGATTGCATGGGCTTGAAGCCTTTCTCCATTTTAAATCTTGTTGCTTTTTCATAACCCCACCAGCCTGCAAAACGATTCATGGTTTCATCTTTGTGATAACGTTCATGCACATATACAGCAGCCACTGCACCCGGACCAGAGTTGAGATATTTATAACTGCACCAGCAGGCAAAATCAACATGCCAGTCGTGTAATTTCAATTCAATATTACCGGCAGCATGTGCCAGATCAAATCCAACTTTTGCACCAGCCTGTTGTGCCAGCTGCGTGATGGTTTGCATATCAAACACCTGTCCGCTGTAATAATTAATTCCGCCAAACAATACCAATGCTAACTCTTCCCTGTGCTGCACAATGATCTGCAACAAATCTTCATTGCGGATGGTATGCTCCCCTGTTCTTGGTTTTATTTCAATGATTGCATCAGCTGGATCAAAGCCGTGATGTTTTACATGTGTCTCCATCATGTACTGATCGCTGGGGAATGCTTTGACTTCACATAAAATTTTATATCGCTTTCCCTGTGGACGATAAAAACTCACCAGCATTAAATGCAGGTTCACCGATAAATTATTCATCACCGATAGCTCATGTGGCAGACAACCAACAATTTTGCTGAGAGGTTTTGTAAGTTGATCATGATAATCCATCCATGGTTCATCAGCACCGAAGAATGCTTCCACTCCATGGGCAGCCCAGTCATTCATGATGGCTTGAATCGAATCCTTTGTCCGTTTGGGTTGAAGTCCTAATGAATTGCCGAGGAAGTATACTTTCTCTTTTCCGTTTTCTGTTGGAATAATAAACTGCTGACGAAATGATTGTAAAGGATCATCCTGATCCAGCTGTTGAGCAAAAGCAAGTGTTGATTGAAACTGCATGTGGCGAAACTATTAAAACAAGTTTGGATAATCGCTGATAATTCCATCAACGCCCATTTTTTTTAACCGTTCGATTTCTTCTTTGGTATTCACCGTCCATGGAATGATTTTAATCTTTCGTTCATGGCAATAGTTGATCAAGGTTTCATTTATCAATGAATAAGCCGGACTGTAAACGGTTGGAACAAAACCCAATGCTTCGATTTGTTTTTCAATTCCACGTTTATCAAAATCTTCAATCAGCATTGCAGTTTTAATTTTCGGATAATGCTGATGCAGGTATTGCAGTGTTCTGAAATCAAAAGACTGAATGATGACATAGTCATCCAGTTCTTTTTCTTTGATTACTGCCATCAGCAATTCAATAAACTCATCCGGTTTGGGATGATAAAGATTATCGCCAACGGGTAAACACTTGGTTTCAATATTAAAGTATGGATGAGGTCTGCGGCTCATGGTCATATAATGAGCAACAGTATCAAACAACTCACGCAGTAATGGTTTGTATGCCCTTATTTTTTTTCTGTTGCGGAAAACGTGGGTGAGGACGCATCCCCACATCAAACTTTTTCACTTCTGCATAACTCATCTGGTAAATGTTCAAATTTTTTTCTTCAGCTTCCGTTACCAGTTTACCATTTGGTTTTGTTGCAATTTCATGATTGAAAAAAGGTTCATGTGAAACAACCAGCTGCTTATCTTTTGTAACAACCACATCCAGTTCTAAAGTAGTAACACCTAACCCTAAAGCAGTGATCATGGCTGGGATGGTATTCTCCGGCATTAATCCACGGCAGCCACGATGGCCCTGTTTATCAAAAGCCCCCCAATCATTTGAGGGAGGAGTTTTCGTATCATTCTTCTGCATAAGCTTATTTGAACAGGCAAGAATAAAAATGAACAGCAAAAAAGTAAGCTGAGTTTTCATGATGGAAATACTTTTGATTTTCGTTCTTCCATCAGCTTGGCTATTTCAGCTGCTTCACCACCCTGCTCTTTTAATCGACGGGCAATCTGATCATAATCTTTTTCTTCACGATTCTGGCTGAGTTTAAACACCGCATCCAGTTTTTTACTTCTACTTCAAATGCTGCAATAGCTTTCATGTTTTTTGCTACATATTCATCTGTCATTTTTTCTACCAGTGAAGGAGAATGCGGATCATTTTCAAAATGTGAAGTTGTCCGCTTCAGCACTTCCAGTAATTCAGCATCATTCAAAAACCGCAATACACCTTTCGCATGCACACTCATATAATTCCAGGTGGAAGCCATCTGTTTATCATCATACCAGCTTGCACTGATATAAGTATGGGCACCGGTAAATACGGCAAGGACATTGCTGTTTTGTTCATACGCATGGTAATGATCGGTTTTTTGCTGAACATGCCCTGTGAGATATATTGTTCCTTCACGTTCATCAATAAATAAGGGTACCTGTGTTGCAACAGGTTTGGTTTCTGCATCAACACCAATCAGCATTGCAAATGGATGCTGTTTCATAAAATCAATGACAACTGCCTGATCGGGCTCCCTGGAATATGATGGACTGTACATGAATCTAAGTTAAGCTAAGAGATTGAAAGCGGAAACTTGAGACGATTGTTTGGTAAAGAGGTAACAAAAAAATAAGGCGGACAAAGCCCGCCTTATTAAATTCATTTTGTTTCTTATTTGCTTCTTGTAAACAGGTTAACAATGGCCAGTATAACTACAGCACCGAGTGCACCTGTAAGGATAGCTCCTATCCAGCCTGTACCGAAACTGATTCCAAGTTTGCCCAGTAACCAGTAGCCAACAAAACTTCCAAGAATACCGACAACAATATTGCCGATCAAACCAAGTCCACCTCCTTTAAAGATCTGGCTGCCCAGCCAACCGGCGATTGCTCCAATTAAAAGTGTTGCGATAATATGCATACATTCTTTTTTGTGTGAATAATACAATGAAACTGATCATTGCTACTAAACTTACAACTTCATTCTGTCAATTGCAATGAATCTTTTTGTTCATTGACAACAGAAAGTTGAAGTGAGTGACACAACAAAGATGCCAACTGCACAAAAGCCGGTAACACAAAAATTCTTTTACGCCAGTATTTCCAGTGTCTTTGTTGCCGGCATTTCTGCATTACGCATCGCAATACTTCTTACTGCAGCTGAAGCAAAATCCTGGAATGCTTTTTTGGTAATAGCTTCATCGCCTGCCATTACCGGTGTGCCGTAGTCGCCACCTTCACGGATGCTTTGCACCAATGGAATCTGGCCGAGGAAATTCAATTCAAATTCATCAGCCAAACGTTTACCACCATCCTTACCAAAAATGTAATATTTATTATTGGGTAATTCAGCCGGAGTGAAATAAGCCATGTTCTCCACCAATCCAATGATGGGAACTTTGATCTGTGCCTGTCCAAACATTGCAACTGCTTTCTTTGCATCAGCCAATGCAATATCCTGCGGAGTGGTAACAACTATCGCTCCTGTTACAGGAACTGTTTGAACCAGCGTTAAATGAATATCACCTGTGCCGGGAGGCATATCAATTACTAAATAATCTAAATCTCCCCACAATACATCTGTCACAAATTGTTTAATGGCACTGCTGGCCATTGGCCCACGCCAAACGATGGCATCTTTTTCATTTACCAGTAAACCAATACTCATGAATTTAATACCAAATTTTTCCATGGGTACAATCATTCCCTTTCCATCAACATCCTGCATTTTCGGACGCTCACCTCTTACACCAAACATCATTGGAACAGACGGTCCGTAAATATCAGCATCCATCAAGCCAACTTTTGCTCCACCCTGTGCCAAAGCAATTGCAAGGTTGGCACTCACTGTGCTCTTCCCTACTCCACCTTTACCGCTCACTACTGCAATGATGTTCTTTACATTCGGCAATACCGATTTTGGATCTTTCCGGTTACTGCTTGTATTGGAAGTGAAATTCACAATCACCACGGCATCCTTATTCACCAGTAATTCGATGGCGTTGGTTGCTGCACGACCCATCATATCCTTCATGGGACAGGCAGGGGTGGTTAATACAATTGTGAAAGACACTTTATTACCATCAATTACAATGTCTTTGATCATATTCAGCGTAACGAGGTCTTTTCCGAGGTCGGGTTCCTGTACATTACTCAAAGCCTGCAGCACTTGTTCCTTTGTCATATTCGTATTATTTGTTAAAAGAGAGATTTAAGAGTGCAAAATTAACCATTGAACCCTTTCATTTAATGAGTGAAATCATGTTTTCCACTATTTTTGATGCAGATGAAGAAATTTCTACTCCTCGGTATTGTCATTTCATTGCTTGCGCCCTTTGCTGCAAAGGCCCAGTTTGAATCATTTAAAGATTCAATTGTACAGTTGTATGGTGTGGTGATGACAGCCGATAGCCTTCGTGGGCTCCCTTCCGTAACAGTAAAGCTCCGCAACCAGAACCGTGGCACTTATACAAATGAACAGGGTGTGTTCAGCCTGGTGGTGCTGAAAGGTGATATCATTGAATTTACAAGTGTTGGTTTTAAACCCAAAGTTGTTACCATACCCACTAACCTGGAAGGCAATGCATTCAGCATTATTCAGCTGATGGTGGTGGATACCGTTTATTTACCTGCAACAATCATCAAGGCCCGGCCAAGAAGGGAACAGTTTGAACGGGATTTTGTGAATGCAGATGTACCGGCCGATAAAATTGAAGTGGCCAGGCAAAATACCTTAACCGCACAATCAAGGATTCTGCAGCAATCATTACCGAGAGATGGTGGTGAAAATTCAAGAAATGTGCAGCGCCAGTATGCACAGCAGCAATCTTACAACGGGCAGTACCGTCCGCAGAATATCTTCAACCCAATTGCCTGGAACGAATTTATACAGGCATGGAAACGGGGCGATTTTAAACGGAAAGATTAAGCGCCTTTTGCCACAAAGATGCTAAGGCTCTAAGTTCTCAAAGGGAAATACATAAGCTGCTGTCCTTCTTTTTAATCATCACATGTTTTGAGAGTTATTTGTTCCGCTTCGTGACTTTGCGCATTAGCGGCAATTTTCTTTTTTCCTTACTACCCAAAACCTGTATGTATATCTTACAAGCCATCATTTGGCAAACAAATGATCTGGGTTATTCACTTCTCTGATTGCTGTCTCCCGAATTCTATCTTTTCCTTTCATATATTGCATATACTAAAATGTAATTTTTTATGAAACAGATTACTGTTATAGGTGCAGGTACCATGGGAAATGGAATTGCACATGTATTTGCTCAATCAGGATTCAATGTTAAATTATTTGATGTTAACCCTTCGCAATTAGAGAAAGCAATGGCCGCTATCAGCAAAAACATGGATCGCCAGGTAGCCAAAGGAACCATTACAGAAGAACAGAAACAAACAGCCTTTAAAAATATTACTGTAACCGCCGACTTGCTTGAAGGAGTAAGTAAAGCCGAACTGATTATAGAAGCTGCAACAGAAAATGTGGAGCTGAAGCTGGATATTTTTGAAGAGATTGATAAAGCCGCACCTCCAGGCTGTATTCTTGCTACCAATACATCTTCTATTTCCATTACAAAGATTGCTTCCGTTACCAAACGTGCCGGTATGGTGATTGGCATGCACTTCATGAACCCTGTGCCGGTGATGAAATTGGTAGAGATCATTAATGGTTATGCAACTAAGAAAGAAGTAACTGATAAAATTGTTGAACTGAGTACGCAGCTGGGTAAAGTGCCCTGCGTGGTGAATGATTATCCCGGCTTTATTGCCAACCGCATTTTAATGCCGATGATCAACGAAGCTATTTACAGTTTGTACGAAGGCGTTGCAGGAGTGGAAGAAATTGATACGGTAATGAAACTCGGCATGGCCCACCCAATGGGTCCTTTGCAGTTAGCTGATTTTATTGGACTGGATGTTTGTCTGTCTATTTTAAAAGTATTGCAGGATGGTTTTGGCAACCCGAAGTATGCGCCTTGTCCGTTACTGGTGAATATGGTTACTGCCGGAAAATTGGGTGTGAAGAATGGGGAAGGATTTTATACCTATGTGGCGGGAAATAAAGAGTTGGTGGCGAGTAAGAGTTTCAGGAAATAGATTTAATTCTTATCAAGCTCATTTTTTTTTACATATTCCTCAAAGTATTTCAGATTCAATTCTGCACCCCGTCCTATATATTTATTATTCTTGAAATCAAATTTATAAGCTTCACCATAATTTACTTTCTCATTACCTTGATTATCTCTTGTAAATGACCCTAGTAACACAATAAAGACAAGCTCTTCATTGCGAACAAGGGAGTTAATATCAAAACCAATTGTACGAGTCCTATCCGCTGCTAGGAAATTATCTGTAAATGGAACAACTTCATAATGAAGGATTTTAGCTTTTCCATTAGCCAATATTTTAACAAAATATGAATTGATTTTAATATTATAAGAGGTTCCATTAATTGACTGCATTTTAATTCGAACAGTCTTTCCATCCTCAATTAAATAAATAGGTGGAACTCCATTTATAACAGGCTCAACGGCAAGTTGCGATTGAGCAGTTCGTAAATTAATAGAGCTTGCTACATTTTGCAGCGAATCAATTAAAATTAAATTATATTTTGCTAAAGCCTCATTTGATGCCTTTATACTTTTAGCATAACTACTATCGACAATATCTTGCAACTTCTTTTGTGTTATACTATCACTTTTTTTCTTTTCAACTTTATAGCTACTATCCAATTCAATTATTCTTTTCTCCAGAGCTTGCTTTTCATTTTTTGCATTATCCTCATTTTCAGAATCTTTTTGAATGGATGCCCAGATAATAAAAAAAGTAGCCAACAGAAAAAAAGGAATTTTAAACAACAATGATTTTACAGGCTCTAAATACTTAATCTTTTTTGCAATCTCATCAGCAAAAGCTAGTAAGCCAATTATAGCGCCAAATAATCCAATTAATAAATTATAGAACCAACTCATAGATTAGACTTATCATTATTTTCAAAGTTAATATTCTTTTTTTCGTCTGCACTACCTTAAATGAAATTAGGCTCAAATTGTTATCCTATATGTCTTTCGCCTTTTTGATCATTACTATAAGAAGCAAGCCGTCGTCTGGTCGCTGACCAACGACAATGATTAACAAACAGCAACTCTTGTTGGTCAGCGAACAACAATGGCCTAATAGCCAGTTTTATTGTATTTTCATTTTACAGAATTGACAACCTTACACAGAATTCAACCTAAACTGTTTTGAATAAACTTAAAAACCTTCACTTAACTGTATCTGCAATTCTTATCACTATCATTGCATTGGGATATGGTCTGTTTCCGAACGAAGTTTTATCCAGGTTGTTTTCTTTTACCGTTGATTCAACTGATTTAAAGCAGGTATTCCGGGCAACAATGGGTTTATATTTAGCCATGACTGCCTTCTGGGTTACCGGTATTTACAAACCTGCTTACCGGCGAAGCGCAACAATTGCCAATGTTCTTTTCATGAGCGGTTTGGCAGCAGGAAGAATATTCAGCTTAATTGTTGATGGAGTTCCTTCAACTTTATTTTTAATTGGATTAGCACTGGAACTGATTCTTGCATGCTGGGGAATGTGGAATTTGAAAAAGAATTGACACACTGCTTCATGCGGCAACTCCACTCCATTATCAAAATCAACACTTTTTGGTCAGCATCCAGCAAGTCCGGTTCTGCTTATCTTCAACCAATGAAACAACTGCTCAGCAAAGCGGCCAATGGACGGATTATTCTTTTCTTATCCGGATTGGTTTTGTTTTTTAATCTTTACCTGTTTCCTTCAACTGCTGTGAAATACGAGGGGACAGATTTACAGCCATTGGATTTAAGGATGGGCTATTCAAAAGAAGATGTGATGGATCTTTTTACTAAGATGGGAACTGAAGGAAGGAACTCTTATTCATATGGTCTGAATGTTATCGATTCAATTTATCCTTTTGTTTATACTGCATTACTGATATTACTGCTCGTATTTTTTATCAATAAACTTGAGCTGAGTAATCCAAACTGGTCCTTTTTCATTATACTTCCCGCATTAATTATGCTGGCAGACTTTATTGAAAACAGAATTGTGACAGCCATGTTGAAAAGTTACCCAATCATCAAACATTCAACAGCAGCATTTGGATCTGCTGCCACAACTGCTAAATGGATATTAACAATGGTTACTGTTCTCTTACTGTTTACCGCCATCATTGCACTGGCAGTCCGTTTCATCCGTCAACGAAAACCATTGAACTGATTTTTACAATCTTTAACTTTACGCTGCAACAAAATCTTAGTACCGGTTGTTTTTAATTAAACAGTCAGTCATGTATAAGAACCCAATTTTTGCCGCTGTGTTTACAACAGTTTACCTGCTGGTTTATGTCATCTTCCTGCAAATGGGTTTTCTGCCCAATGTAACTGCTGCGCTTTTTTTCTTCTCTCCTGCAGTACTGGTTTGGTTGGCTTATACCGTCATCAGGCATGGGAAACATAACGGTGCTGACTTGAAGGAAGACCAGGAATGGGGTTACCAGGATTGGCGGTAAATGCTTTTTTCAACGTTGAAACCTCAGGATACGCTGGCTTTTCAGTTTTATTCTCTCAGTTTGATTTATATCACAGTTTGCCGTGATTAATATCACAGGGCAACTGCTTCAATGAGAGTAATTTTAAACTCATGAACAGAGAAAAGCAACAGCATTGGGAAAAGATATATACCACAAAACAATCCAACGAGGTAAGCTGGACACAGGAAAACCCTGCAACTTCGCTTGAGTTTATTCATGGTTTTCAGTTACCGAAAAATGCAAACATTATTGATGTTGGAGGCGGCGACAGTAAACTGGTTGATCATTTACTGAATGAAGGTTATGAAAACATTACTGTTCTTGACATTTCTGCAAAAGCTCTGGACAAAGTGAAACAACGCCTCGGTGAAAAGGCAAAAAAAGTAAACTGGGTTGTAAGTGATGTTACAGAATTCCATCCGCAGCAAACCTATGATCTCTGGCACGACCGTGCAACCTTTCATTTTCTTACTACTCCCGAACAGATCAATCAATACATCTGTACCGCAAGTGAAGCTGTAAAAGGGTTTCTTACCATTGGTACTTTTTCAGACAAAGGACCTGAGAAGTGCAGCGGGCTTCCGGTAAAGCAATACACAGAAGATCAGCTGACAGATCAACTGGAAACAGGATTCGATAAGATCCGTTGTATTACAGAAGATCATATTACTCCATTCCGCACTAAACAGAATTTTCTCTTCTGCAGTTTTAAAAAACACACATCTTGATTACAATTCGTTTTTCCATTTATAAAGCTTTGCTTGTTCAATTGAATTCAAACAGATAATTTTAGCGAAACAGCAGAATAAGCATGCAAACAAAACAACGGCTCATTGTAGATATGGATGGAGTACTGGCAGATGTGTACAGCCAGTTTCTGAAAATGGAAGAAGAAGAATTTGGTATCCGTCAGCCATGGGAAAATATATTGGGCCGACCGGAAAGCGAAGTATTTCAACATGAACGCAAATATGTAATGACGAAAGGTTTTTTCAGTGGCGCTCCTGTTATTGATGGAGCTGTTGCAGCGATTAAGGAACTGAATGAGAAATACGATCTGTTTATTGTGTCGGCTGCTATGGAGTTTCCGTTGAGTTTACCTGAAAAACTGGAATGGCTGAAAGAACATTTTCCTTTTCTTACCTGGCATCAATTTGTTTTCTGCGGATCAAAGACAATCATCAAAGCTGATATCATGATTGATGATCATTTTAAAAACCTGGATTATTTTACAGGGAAAACATATTTGTTTACACAGCCGCATAATCATGGGCAGGATGATAAACATCATACAAGAGTTTCATCCTGGGAAGAAATACTGAAGATACTATTGTAAGCAGAGTCTTCTTACTTCTTACCTCCTGCTTCCTCCATCACACCTGGAACACGCCTACTTTCAACTCATCCATATGCGGATTCTGATTGGCAGCTTTAATTCCTTCACTGATCACTTTTCTTGTTTCAAGCGGATCAATAATTCCATCCACCCATAACCGTGCTGCTGCATAGTAAGCTGAGGTTTGCTCATCATATTTTCCTTTGATCTCATCGAGCAATTTCTTTTCTTCCGCAGCACTTACTTCTTTGCCTTTTGATTTCATAGCAGCAACCTGTATCTGCAATAATGTTTTGGCTGCCTGATCACCTCCCATCACGGCAATTTTTGCAGTAGGCCATGCATAAATAAAACGGGGATCATATGCTTTACCGCACATCGCATAATTACCTGCACCATAAGAGTTGCCAATAACAATTGTGATTTTAGGTACCACACTGTTAGCAACTGCATTCACCATTTTTGCGCCATCTTTAATAATGCCGCTGTGTTCACTTCTGCTGCCCACCATAAATCCTGTTACATCCTGCAAAAATACCAATGGAATTTTCTTTTGATTGCAGTTGAGAATAAACCTTGCTGCTTTATCAGCACTGTCATTATAAATTACACCACCCAATTGCATTTCACCTTTTTTGTTTTTGATGATGGTGCGTTGATTGGCAACAATCCCAACAGCCCATCCATCAATTCTTGCATAACCGCAGAGAATCGTTTTTCCATAATCCTGTTTAAACTGATCGAAATCACTGTCGTCAACGATGCGTTCAATGATCTCCAGCATATCATAAGGCTTTCCATCAGCAGGAAATAATCCATACAGATCCTGCGGATTTTTCTTCGGTGCAATTGCAGCAATACGGTCATACCCGGCTTCTCCTTTTTTGCCGAGCTTACCCATCAGCTTTTTAATTTCATCCAGGCATTCTTCTTCTGTTTTGAATTTATAATCTGCTATTCCTGATATTTCTGTATGTGTAACGGCGCCGCCCAAGGTTTCTGTATCCACCTCTTCACCAATAGCAGCTTTTACTAAATAAGGACCGGCTAAATAAATAGAACCGTTTCCTTCCACCATTAATGTTTCATCGCTCATGATGGGCAGGTAAGCACCGCCTGCTACACATGCTCCCATTACTGCCGCAATTTGAGTAATGCCCATAGCGCTCATTCTTGCATTGTTGCGGAAGATGCGGCCAAAATGTTCTTTATCCGGAAAAATTTCATCCTGCATGGGAAGAAATACACCGGCACTGTCAACTAAATAAATTACAGGCAAATGATTTTCCATGGCTATTTCCTGCATTCTCAAATTCTTTTTACCTGTAATGGGAAACCATGCGCCTGCTTTTACGGTTTGATCATTGGCAACAATTACACATTGTCTTCCGCTTACATAACCCACACCTGCAACTGTTCCTCCGGCAGGGCAGCCACCCTGCTCTTTATACATATCATAACCTGCAAATGCACCAATTTCTGTAAAGGCAGAATCAGCATCACGCAGGTATTCAATCCGCTCCCTGGCAGTTAGTTTATTACGTTCCCGTTGTTTGTCGATTGATTTTTGTCCGCCGCCTTCATAAATTTTTTTCAACCTATTTCTCACTTCATTCAGCGAAAGTTTCATCACATCTTCGTTCTTATTGAATTGAATATCCATAAAGCGTTTGTTTAATTTTCAGCAAACCGTTCCTGCAAGTTAAGAGCAAATTCTGGTAACCATGCAAAAATGGGAAATACCGTTCAGCAATGAAAGTGTTTCTCCATAAAAAATAAATGTGCAATTTTTTTCTAATAAATAAGCCAGACGAAATATACATTGCTGATTTCATCTATATCCGTTCAGCAACTGGAAACATTTTTTGAAACAAATATTTTTTTTGCTTTGAATTAGTTGTTTAGTTCTCTACCTTACTATTGCTTCGCCCCCTATCCCAACTCTACCCTCAATTTTTTTACACATTTAAACCAACCAGACATGAGAAAAATTCTTCTTCTCTGTTTGCTTATTCCTGTAATTGGAATAAGCCAGACAAAAAATGTAATCAGCACATTCAGAGTTTTCCCCAAACCTGAAAAATTACTGGAATTTGAAAAAGCATTTGCTGCACATGCACAAAAGTATCACACAGGTGAATGGAAATGGCGTGTGTATTCCATTGAAACCGGACCTGATGGCGGAGGCTTTCATGTAATTGAAGGTCCGCTCAGCTGGGAACAGTATGATACAAGGGGCGATCTTGGTGCAGAACACACTGCCGACTGGGCAAAGAATGTAGCGCCGCTTACAGTTGACCGTGGCAGTTCTTCGTATGTAGAATTTAATGCTGAGCTGAGCAATGTAGCATTAACTGATTACAGTGACAAGATCATTATCAACCACATGTTTGTGAAACCCGGCATGATCGTGCAGGCAACAGAACTTGTACGCAAGCTGAAAAAAGTATGGGTAGCCGGCAATGAAAGTGTTGCCGTATATAATCCCATAGGCTCAGGTGCCCCGCAAATCACCACTGTAACAAGATTAAAGAACGGTTTAAAAGAATTAAGTACCGGTTACAGAAAACCAATGGCCGAACGCTTTAATGCTGCACATGGCGAAGCTGCATGGAATTATTTCCTGGTGGACTATGCAAAAGCTGTGGAAAGCCGTTGGAGCGAAATGCTTTTCCTGAGGGCTGACCTCGGTTCGAAATAAATCAAAAAGTGTTGATCATATTTTATCCCTTCCCGGCAAATGCTGAGAAGGGATTTTTATGACCTGCTGTTTCGTTTTAACAGAAACGCTTTGAAAATAGAATTCAGCTGCATTAATAAAATAATTACAAAGCCGTATCATAGAAAACTTCTGCCAAACCAAAATTCCGTTCAGGTGCTTTGTTTTCAATTTCATGAAAAGCAGTGGGCGTCATATTCGTAAAATCTTTATAGTCTTTTACAAGGTGCTGGTAGTCGTGATAATTACATTCCAATGCAATGCGCAGCCAATCGTAGTGAGGATATAAGTTTTTTAAGCGAAACGCTTTATCAAAGCGGGCAACCCTTGCAAAAAGCTTGGGATTGATACCTGTACGTTCTTTAAATTTCCGTTCAAATTGTTTGTTTGATAAGAAAGAATGTTTTGCCATATAACTGACAGGCAGGTTTCCATTCTGTGCAATCAACAGCTGGCTTACCTTATCAACCGGTTGATGTTCCTTTTTTACTTTGCGGATGAGCTGCTGCACAAAATTATTTGCAACACTGATCATTGTATCATAAGATTTCGCATGATACAACTGTTCATTGATCAGTTTAAGCTCAGATGAAAAAACAAGTTCTGCATCGAGGTATTCATTATTCAGTTCAAATGCAGGGATGCCTGTAATGCGGTATAAAGCGCCGGGATGAAAAACAATCTGAAACACAAGAAATTCTCTGCCAACAAACCGGTTGGTTACTCCGAGTTGCTGGCCATACAGTACAACAGGAAGTGAATGGATCTGTTTACCGTTATCAGCATACTCCACTTTTTCTGTATCATACGGATAAAATGCCAGACAGTGTTCCGGCCTCGGAGGATATGCCTTAAAAGGCAGTGCCTGATTTTTTTCAAACACCAAATGCACAATCCTGTACAACTGTACAAATTCACTTACAGCCGGAGATGGTATAAAATCTTTCAGCAGCATGCTATAAGAAGAGCACTGTTTGATTGGTTAATGTTTCTTCAAGATAATCTATTTCGGCAAAAAACGAAAACAGTGTTACAAAGTCAGAGGCGGTCCCATCACTTTCATATCATGGGCAGCATGAATTTTATCAATTTCTTCCTGTGTTGGCCGTTCTTTAAACCCGTTCATGATTACAAAAAATTCTTCCATCTTCCCGGCAGGCTGCAAGAAATAAATCATTTTTCCTCTTTCACTGATTTGTATCCATGTATGCGGAATATTGCGGGGGAGAAAAATAGTATCACCTGCTTTCAGCAGTTTGGTTTCATTGCCCACAACAAAACGGTATTCCCCGTCTGTTACTGTAAATATTTCATCCTGTTTAAAATGCACATGCAATGCAGGACCCACTTTGCCTAGTCCTGTGTATTCAAAAACAGATAACTGTCCGTCAGTATCTTTTGAAGAAATCTTGAGATCATTTGGATGTACACCCAAAAATTTCACCACATCACCAAACCTGCTTTCCCCTTTTTTTACAATAAACGGAACTGCAGCTGATAACTGACCTGCCATTTTTGCCATTGCTGAAAATGGTACTGCAGCAAGAGCTGAAAGAGTAATAAATTTTCTTCTTTGCATAACAATGATTTTTTGTTACACAAATATGAAATTGTATGGTAACAGCTAAGTGGTAAAAAAAAGACATTTATTACCTGCTCGGGGTCAACCATCCTTTTCTGCCTATTTCGTACGTCAGAACCCGCATTTTATACACTCAAACCCGCAGTCTGTTTTCTTTTACCTACTTTAAAGCATGAATTCAGGTGACGGCAAATTTTTTCTTTCGGGTTTACTTATAATTTTAGCTGCGTTTAGCAATCCTGTATCGGCACAGAACTATTTTTTTGAAAATTATACTTCCGAAAAAGGCCTGTCACAAAACAGCTGCTATAGTATTGAGCAGGATAGCGATGGCTTTATATGGTTTGGTACTCAGGATGGACTGAACCGCTACGATGGCAATCAGTTTAAAGTTTATTTGCCCCAGAACCAAATTGGCCGCAACCTACCATCCAACTTCATTTCATCTCTGTATTTTGATAAAGTACAAAAGTTATTATGGGTGGGAACTATACAGGGAATTTGTATTTACAATCCGGCACACGACTCCCTGTATAAAGTAACAGATATTTATCCTTATGCTCAAAGCATTAAAGACTGCGATGTAAAAAAATTATATCGTTCGATAAAGACGAATACTGGGTTGTTACCTACAGCAAAGGACTCATCCGGTTAAATACACTTGACAAAAAAGAAGTTGTTTTCTTTTCAGATACTGCTAATTCTAAAAAAGTAACAAGTGTAACAAAATGGAACGGAAGAATCATTGCATCAGTACAGCAGCGATTATATGAGCTAAATGTGTCTTCAGCAGGAAAGAGTGTCAAAAATCTCTTACCTGTGACAAAATTTCCTGAAATAAAAGAACTCTATTCCTATAAAAAACAACTCTGGATCGGCACTTTAAATTACGGTATATATATAGCAGAAGCACAAGGAAAGGATACAATAATTACCTCACTGTCTACAAGTGGTGGAGCGGGATGTTTTACAGTAGATAATGGAGGCAAAATCTGGATAGGTACCCGTGGCAATGGCATAAAAATTTATGACCCGGCAACAAAAGATCTTGCTACAACAGTAAGCAAATCAGAAAATGACAGAACTCTGGGCAAAAACTTTGTATTATCGCTGTTTACTGATAGACAGGGTATTATCTGGGCAGGGTTAAGCGGAGGTGGAGTTTCCAAACATGATCCATTAAATTATCAGTTTCAGAATTTCGGCAACGAAACAGGCAACAGCAATTCACTTCCCGACAATATGGTCTTTGATATATACAAAGCCAAAAATGAACGCTACTATATCGGTACACAAACGCAAGGGCTTATTGAATGGAACGGCAAACAGAATAAATTTATACCTTTCAATGAATCGTACAGATTTGGCAACATCAGCAATACTATTTATGACATTACAGAAGATAAAAAAAACAATCTCTGGGTAGCAAGCTGGGGAGGTTTGCTGAAACTGAATACTCAAAACAGAAAACTCGACTTTTATAAAGACCCGAAATTCCTTACTTCACAAAAATTATATGGCATACTCAAACTGAGAAATGCTGACAGCCTCTTTATTACAGGAGAAAACGGATTAGCTTTCTTTTCACTGAAAGATTACCAATGGAAACCATGCAAACCAGAGGCTGGATCATTCAGCTATATTGCCAGATATATTCATGAAGATGAAAATAATATTTTGTGGATATCCAGTATTGGACAGGGGCTTTTAAAATACGATATTCGAAACAATAAAATAACCGTTTGTGAACAGGTACGGAAAATCAGTAAATATGTACGTTACATTTTCAGAGATGGGAGTAATTTTTGGCTGGCTACAGATAATGGAGTAGTCGTTTACAATTACAAAAACGAAACGGTAGTAAGGCATATTTCAATAAGTATAAACGGAGCCATTAATCAATCGGGTGTTGTTTATGCAATTGAAAAAGACAGAAACGGTGATTTTTGGGCAAGCAGTAACAATGGGCTGTATAAAATTGATGGCAAAAAATATACGCTTCTCAATTATAGCAGAAGTAATGGCCTTTCGTTTCTTGAATACAATACAGCCTGCATTTTAAAAGAAGAAGACGGCTCAATTATACTCGGAGGTGTAGGCGGAATTACAAAGTTCAATCCGGCCGCACTTAAAACAAATACCTTCAGCCCTCCACCTACCTTAACAGCTATTATCATCAATGGCAATCCCTGGAATGGCAAAATATCAGTTTCACATCTGAAAGAACTAAAACTCCCGTACAATGAAAATTTTTTAACCCTTGTTTTTGCTGTGAATAATTTTTCAGGATCGCCAAAAAATAATTTTTACTTTCGGCTGTTGGGAGTAAACAATGAGTGGGTCAACAATGGCAATCATAATATGGCAGGATATACGGCACTTTCCCCCGGCGAATACATATTTCAATTACAGTCCTCCAACAGTGACGGTGTAAAAAACAATAACATTACCACACTCAAAATAATCATTCAACCACCGTGGTGGCAAACTTCTCTTTTCTATGCTTCCCTTTTTTCACTTATAGTCGGCAGTATTTTTCTTTTATCAAAAAAAAGAATAGGCGATATCCGTAAAGAAGCTAAACTGAAACAAAAAATAGCAGAGAATGAAACGATGTGGCTCAGCGTGCAAATGAATCCGCATTTTATTTTTAATTCACTCAACAGTATCAACAGCTTTATTGTTGAAAATAAGACACATCTGGCAAGTGATTACCTCACAAAATTTTCACGGCTTATTCGTTTGATACTGGAAAACTCAAAAAATGAATTTATCCCACTGGAAAAGGAACTGGAAACCATGAAGCTTTACCTTCTGATGGAAAGTCTGCGGTTTAAAAATCAGTTTGAATACAACATCTCAATTGATGAAAATACAGATGAACAATACGTAAGAGTTCCACCGCTCATTATTCAGCCTTATGCCGAAAATGCCATCTGGCATGGATTAATGCACCAGGATAAAAAAGGCAGGCTTGATATTATCATTAAAATGGGAACAAACTTTCTACACATTGAAATACTGGACAATGGAATAGGAAGAGACAAAGCTGCACAACTAAACAGTAAAAAAAGTAATGAACAAAAATCCTACGGCATGGAAATAACTTCCAAGAGAATTACAAGCTTACATCCCGACAACAGAATAGAAATTGCAGACCTGAAAAATGACGTTGGTCAACCAGCAGGTACCCGTATAACTATTTTCATCAGCATCAGTAAACTACTCAGCAGTAAAAAAAGAATAACCACACGAATGAGTAAGCTAAACAGTTACAAACAAAACATAAAAGACTTACCTGTAAAACCTGAAACGATGAAAGCGATCATTATTGATGATGAGCAGCATTGCATTACAACTTTGCGTTGGAACTTGAAAGAATATTGTCCAAATGTAAAAGTAGCAGCTACTGCACAAAACGGTTCTGAGGGTATCTTTCTCATCAATCACCATCGCCCTGACCTTGTATTTCTGGATGTGGAAATGCCTCAAATGAATGGCATTGATATGCTGGAGCAGGTAAAAGACATTTCGTTTGATGTAATTTTTACCACTGCTTACGATCATTATGCAGTAAAAGCAATCAAACTCAATGCACTGGATTACCTCCTAAAACCCATAGATAAAGACGAACTCGTAAAGGCGATGGAACGGGTACACAACAAGAAAACCCTCACCAGTAAAAAACAGATTGAATCACTAACGGAAATGCAGAAGCAGAAAGTAACAGACAGAATTGCGCTTTCTACCAACGCAGGTCTGCAGTTTATCAACCTTAATGAACTTATACGTATTGAAGGCGATGGCAACTACTGTAATTTTATACTAAAAGACAAAAAGAAAATCCTCATTTCAAAAAAACTGGGAGAGGCTGAAGATATTCTTAAAGAAAATGAACTCTTCTTCAGGGCTCATAAAAGTTATATTATTAATCTGAAATTTGTTGAAAAATACATCCGTGGCGAAGGTGGGGAAATCATAATGGAAGATGGCACTTCTATTGCTCTTTCCCGTAACAGGAAAGATGAATTTCTGGAGCGGTTTTCAAAACTCTGATACAAACTCCCAATCGAAGTATTCTTTCATCAGCAAAAATCTGTTGAACTAATAGGTGGTGGCAGTGTTAACATCACAATACAAAGAAATCTCACTTTATATATCCAAAGCTTCCATTGGTACACTTCCGCTTGAGTTCTGTTCTGATATAAATTAAGTTTACACTGTAAGAATCAATTCTTTTTTTATTCACTAACCTTCAAAATAAATGACCATGAAATGGAATCCTTTTAACCGCTGGTTCAATGTAGATAACGAAATCAAAAACGCTTATAAGGATTACTTTAAAGAATGTGGCTATAAAGATGATGCGCCAAAAATGATCACTGAGGAACTACCTGTTCTGGAAGAACCCCGGCAAAAGTCTTTCTCTGAAAGAATGAAATCATTTTTTTCTGCATCCCAATCCAGCACTAAACAACAGCTTGAAAACTACCAGAATAAATTACCTGAGCCTCAACATTAACAGATATTCACAGGGGAAAATTTATCAAAAAGCTTTCTTGCTGACTTGAGATTATCATTTACAGACAAAGCCGGTTAATAACCGGCTTTGTCTTTTTACTGCTCACAGGTATAATTTCTGTTGAAATAAATAACACTCCGAAAACCGGATAGTTATTTATTCTATCATGTACTTTGGAGCTTCACAACAAACTCATTACTTACCACTCACATTCTCAATCACCATCGCACTTGCCCCACCACCGCCATTGCAAATTCCCGCTGCACCATACTTTGCATTATTCGCTTTTAATACATTGATGAGTGTAACGATAATTCTTGCACCACTGCAACCTAATGCATGGCCCAGTGATACAGCACCACCATGTACATTGACTTTTGCCGGATCGAGTTTCATTCGTCTGCTGTTTTCAATTCCCACAACAGCAAATGCTTCATTTAATTCCCAGTATGCAATGTCTTCCATTTTCAATCCGGCTTTGGCAACTGCTTTCGGAACAGCTACAGATGGAGTTGTTGTAAACCATTCAGGAGCCTGTTCAGCATCTGCATAAGAAAGAATTTTAGCAATGGGTTTTAATCCCAGTTCATCTGCTTTTTCTTTACTCATCAATACCAAAGCAGCAGCGCCATCATTCATGGTACTTGCATTGGCAGCCGTTACTGTTCCTTCTTTTATAAATGCAGGATGTAATGTGGCAATTTTATCAAACTTTACATTGTAAGGTTCTTCATCTTTTGCAAACACAATTGGATCGCCTTTGCGCTGCGGAATTTCTACCGGCACAATTTCATTATCAAACAATCCTTTTTCCCATGCAGCCTGTGACCGTTTATAACTTTCAGTTGCAAATGCATCCTGCTCTTCACGGCTGATGCCGCATTCTTTTGCACATAACTCTGCAGCATTCCCCATTGCCTTTCCATCATACACATCAGTTAATCCATCTTTTGCCAACCCATCAATGAACATGGTATTCCCGTATTTATGACCCCAACGCATATTCTCTGCATAAAAAGGAACATTGCTCATACTTTCCATACCTCCGGCAATTACAATGTCAGCATCGCCAAGTAAAATACTTTGTGTTGCCTGTGCAATAGCTTTCATACCACTGGCACAAACCTTATTTACTGTTGTACAATTCACTTCGTTGGGAAGTCCGGCAAATTTTGCTGCCTGCCTTGCAGGTGCCTTACCGAGATTGGCCTGTATTACACAGCCCATTAATACATCCTGTACCTGTTCAGGTTTTATGCCTGCCTTTTGTAAAGCCCCTTTAATTGCCGAAGCCCCTAACTGTGTGGCACTTACCTGTTTCAGGCTTCCACCAAAGCTGCCCATCGGGGTTCGAACCGCCGAAATAATATACACTTCTTTCATAATTGCAAATCGTTGATTATTGAGACACAAAGGTAACCTAAAACAACCTCCCGTTCCTGCACCCAAACTTGTAAACGGCGGAAAATTCAAGGTGAATGAAACAGAAAAGCGAACCCGGTTCTAGCTGGTTTTGCTTCATGTATATGCCTAACCTCAATTAAAGTTTTACCTCTAATCTGTTTTTGTTAAACAAAACCCATCCGAGCAGTTGTAATTTATAAAACAAAGCTTATGAGCCGAATCATTTGAATTCATGACCTTACTCATTTTACCCTTATTTTAAAATGCCAATTTTGTGCTCCCCATTATCTATGCAACAGCAACAAAATCTTATCAGCAAAAAGCTACTTTCAATTGCAGTTACTCCTGCAGCAAAACTCACTTACGTGTACCTCATCCTGAGCATTACCTGGATTTTGCTTGGCGATTGGGCCGTTTATACATTTGCAAGCAATGACCATAACATGCTTGAAAAATTACAGTCGATGAAAGGGCTGCTTTTTGTGGGAATTTCAGCCACTGTTTTATATCTCTTAAGCAATAAATTTTATACCGACCTGAAATTAAGTACTCAGAAAAATGAAATGATGGAGCAAAGCTTTGCAGCCCTGAATGAAGCTGCACGCAGTGGCATTATTGATCTGAACTTAATTACACAAACAGCAACGATCAATGAAAAGATGAAGTTCTTTCTGCCCTCTTCCACTTCTTTTGTTGATAATTTTTTGAACCGTTATTACGATCGCATTCATCCAAACGATAAGGAAAGAGTGTTACAGGAGTATACTGACATCATTAACTCGCAGAACGATATCTGGAAAACCGAATACAGTCTTCTTGCAGGCGATAACGACTACTACCATGTTGTCAACAGCATTTACATCGTACATGATAAAGAAACTGGCCATGCCATTCAACTGATTGGCGAAATACAGGATATCAGTAAATTAAAAAATCTGCAGGCAGACTATTATGATCAGCAGCTGAAACATAAACAACGTCTTGCTTCGTCCATCATTAAAGCGCAGGAAAATGAACGCAACCGCTGGGCAGAGGAATTACATGACAATGTATCGCAACTGCTTTCAGTGTCCAATCTATACCTTTCAAGTATTCAATTGAAACAGGAAGAGAATATTTCCCTGCTGCTCAAAGCAAAAGAAATGGTAACAGAAGCACAGCAGGAAATCCGATTGCTTTCATCGAGTATTAAACCACCGGTTTTTTCTTTTACAACATTAAACCAGGCACTGGATAAACTGATTGCTGACATTATCCGTGTTAAAAAAATAGGTTTTCATCTCAACTCTACAGATCTCGATGAGGGAGAACTGGACGATCAGCACAAATTGCTGGTTTACCGTATTGTTCAGGAACAGCTGAATAATATTATTAAATACGCAGATGCAGGTCACATTGATATAACTATTTCAAACAGGAATGACAATGTACATATCCGTATTTCAGATGATGGAAAAGGATTTGATACAAAGCAGATTCAAACCGGCCTTGGCCTGCGAAATATTCAAACCCGTTTACAATTGTATAAAGGGCACATGAAAATTGAATCATCACCGGGAGAAGGCTGTAAACTGTATGTTTCTTTTTCAGCCGGGCTCACTTTAGCCTATTAAGGCAAACCGGAATTAAATTCAGACGACATTAAGGTTCATTGGCCTAAAGTAAAAACCCTGTTTCCTGCCTAGTAAATCATCTGAACGGCGTCGGCAATGAACCCTTATACAGCAAAAACACTGTATTAAAAGGGAGTTCCCCTATTTTTTTTAACCGGAACTTGTCGGACCTTGCACTCACCCCCTGATAGCCAAAACAAGTTTCTGATCCTGGTGTGAAATTTAAAATCCGTAGCTTATGAGTAAAAAATTTTACCCATTTTTTTTATTGTTTCTTTTATTTGCTGCAGGGACCTCTGCGCAGTTTTGTAATAATTTTACTGCATCAGCTGTAACGATTGAATCGAGATGTGCTGCAACAGGTAAAATTATTATTACCGCCGCCAATGGGTCGGGTACCTATAACTATTCAGTAACAGGTCCTGTTTCTACTCCCTATACATCAAATGATACGATTGACGGGTTACCCGCCGGTGTGTACCAGGTTTTTGTAAAAGATGTAGTTGATGGTTGTTTTTATACTATCCCAAGTGTAATAGTTGGCGGATCTTATCACGATCCACGCTTTGATCTGTTAAGAACAAATGTTACCTGCATCAACGGAACTGACGGAACTATAACAGTTGACAATGTGCAATTTGGCCGTCCGCCTTTTTCTTATACAATTGTAGCCCCATCAACTTACGGAATTGGCACAACCAATTCCACCGGTGTGTTTACTGACTTAGTTGCCGGCTCCTATTTTATTCAGCAAAGAGATTCTTGCGGTGGTATTCAAACAAGGAATATCAGCATTCTTAACTACGACTGGTTTATCGATCAATCATCTGTTACAAAGTTTGATTGCGACAGTGCAGATATTTTCATTAAGCTGAAAGATATTTTCGGAAACGTAAATACATCGGGAAATATGTTTGATGGATTTACTTACGGAGCCATTACACCAGCCGGCGATACGATTTCATTTAACACAAACAACTTCCAGATCCTGCTCGGAAATTTCAGGACTCTGAAACTCTTTGCAAAAGATAAATGCGGTAATATTAAAACGGTAAACTGGACCGACAACAAGAAACCAACACTTGCCTCTGCGGTTACACAATTCAATCAGGAGTGTAATTTTTTCTCTGTAAGAGTTACCGGCCAGCAAAACCTTACCAATCCGAATTACTGCCTGTACGACAGCGTTGATAATTTAATTACCTGTAACACAAGCGGCCAGTTTGATAGTTTAGCTTATGGTTCCTACTGCATTAAAATGACCGATGTTTGTTTTGACACTGTAATTACCCGTTGCTTTACTGCTGTAAAACCAATTCCAAATGTTGCAGCCAATGTAACCGTTACAAACGGAGATGACTGCCAGCATTTTAATGTATCGGTAAGTGGACAAACAAATTTATTCAACCCGCAATTTTGCCTGTACGACAGTCTGAATGTATTGATAGGCTGTAACAGCAACGGCGTTTTCAATAATTTGCCCGTTGGCAATTATTGTATGCAGATATCAGGTTCAATCTGTAACGACACAACGATTCAGCGTTGCTTTACCATTGCTCCTGTTGAGCTTGGGCCGGGAGTTGGTGTTGATTTTTCGAATTTCAACTGTAATTCTTTCACAGGTACAATTACCGGCACTACCGGACTTGGCAATGCACATTACTGCTTATACGATAGCCTTAACGTATTAATTGGATGTAATTACACAGGTGTATTTGACAGTCTTGCATTTGGCTCTTACTGTATGACCATTGAAACTTCTATTCTTACCGGAGCATGTGCCGATACCACCTTTACAAGATGCTTTACGGTAACAAAACCTGCTCCGTCTGTTGATGATGTAATTACTGAAAAAACATGCAGCTTATTCAAAGCAACCATACCCGGTACACAGAACATGTTTAATCCGAGCTTCTGTTTGTATCAAAATAATGTACTGATCATTTGCAATACAACAGGAGTTTTTGACAGTCTTGCTTTTGGCAACTACTGTATAAGAGTAACTGATTCCTGTGCAGATACAACCATTGAAAAATGTTTTGAAGTACTGGCCGATGTAATTGATATTACAGTGAAAGCAAGAGCTTCCTGCAGTATAGATCAAACAAAAATTACTGTGACAGTTGATACAGGTACGGGGCCTTTCGAATTAAAAATCTTTGATCAGTCGGGCACCCTCATAACCACTATTAATACCAGCAATACAACGATTGTTATTGACAGTTTATCAAATCTCCTAACTGGTGACCGATACACGGTAACAGTAAGTGATGGTTGTGGAAACCTTGCAACAACAACAGTTGCACCGGTAGCGTCTTACTTTACAAAGAGTTCTGTTATTACAAGAAATTGCCCGGGTGGTTCATTTACACAAGGATCATCCGACATTGAATTGACACTGAACTCAAATCTTGCGAAAGTATTTCCTTCAATCATAAAAAAGGATGGAGCAACGGTGAGTATATCCTATTCATTCTCCAATTCTTCACAAACAGTCTTTACGTTTAAAGACCTGGAGCCGGGAACTTATATTATCAGGAGCCGTGTGAATAATTCATGTAACCTGAGTTTGTATGATACAATTACAGTAACTGCCTATCAATATCCATCACTGCAAAACTCAACACTTTACCGTTGTGATGATAACAGTTTTAATATAACAGCTGTTACAACTGGAGGAATTACTCCGGCCATGTATGAAATCATCGGAAGCATTCCAAACACACCATCCATCATTGCACCGCCTCAAAGCAGTCCTATTTTCAATATCAATAATGGAACAGCTTATTCACTGGTGAGGTTAAGAGTACTTGATGCATGCGGAAACGCTTCTATCAACGATATCAGTACAGTGCCTCTTGTAAACGTTGTTATTAATGTACAGGGAGGATGTATTTTCGATACGGCAAATCTTAGTGTTGATCCTGTACCCGGTGCTACTTACAGCTGGTACAAAAAGATTTCAGCAGTTGACAGTATATTGATCGGAAATACTTCCAGTTATTATATTCCTTTTATCACCCTTGCAGATACAGCCATGTATGTTTGTAAAGTTGAGTTACAAACCGGATGTATTACCAGGTTAGCGTATTACAGGATAACGGGTTACTGCGACATGGTTCTGGATGACAGTAATATTAAGCTGCAGGGCAAAAAATCAGGTGCTGATGTGTTGATCAGCTGGAAAGTAAACAGCGAGTCTGATCTGAAAGAATATGTTCTTGAAAGGAAACGAAGCGATGAAAGCCAGTATACCGCCATTTACCAACAGCAGGTAAAAGGCACAAATGGAATTTATTTATTTACTGATACTAAGCCGGGACATTCAAAAACCTATTACCGTCTTCGTGTGGTAAAACAAAACGGCAATACGGCTTATACAAACTTCATTACAATCAGAAATGATGCCGCTGAAAACAGTTTCATCACATACCCTAATCCTGTAAAAGATGTGCTTACCGTACAGTTAAATAATACAAGCCTGAAGGAAATTGTATGGAAGTTATCTGACATCAATGGAAGAGTGATACAGGAAAAGAGAATCTCAGTACTGCCGCAGCAGAATTTCTCCTTGCTGCGTCCGTTAACTGCTCATCCGGGTATGTATCTGTTAAGTATCACTGATACAAAAACCAATACAACCGTCACAAAGAAAATCATGTTACAATAACCAGGAGTGAAAAGTCCCGGTCCTTTTAAGGATCGGGGCTTCTTTTATTTCTAAGATTGGTTCTTTTTTTCAGAACTGTTTATTTCTGATTCTTCAATGCTATCCATGTCCATGCAGCTCCTAAAAGATCAACTGCGCCAAATAAAATCAACATGGGAGACACATACTCCAGCAATGCAAAAGAAAAAAATGTAAGGAAAACAAACCCTCTTGTTGGAATAGTATGCTTAAAAAATGCATAAATATTCCCTGCCCCTGCACGATGATAGTAATAGCCGATGGCTAAAGCAAGAACACCAACAACCCTGATCCATACTTCATTCGTTTCAGGTAATTTCAGGGTGGTTAATAAAAAATTGGGTACGGCCATCAATGTAATTCCTACCATATACAGGTAGAAACCGAAGTAATAAACAGATTTAGCTGCGGCTGTCATGGCGGTTGGTTTGGGTGAGTTAAACAATGTTTCTATATCAAGATATTGATTAAAAACCATTGCTGCAAGGCGTTTCAGGGTGAAAACCGGCTGTCGGGCTAAACTTGTTTACCTTCGCCCCTATGCAACAGAATAAAGAATGGCTTGAAGAAGTGTTAGCCAACGTTAAAATTAAGGCCCTCAACGAAATGCAGCTGGCCTCAATGGAAGCTCATTCCGCAAAAAACGACATCATTTTATTATCAGCTACCGGCTCAGGTAAAACCCTGGCTTTTTGATACCGCTTGTTTCTATGTTACAGGCCGATCCGTCAAAAACAAAGGCCATTATCATTGTTCCTTCCCGTGAACTGGCCATGCAGATTGAGCATGTGTTTAAAAGCATGGGGCTGAACCTGAAAGTTTCCTGCTGCTATGGCGGTCATAAAAGAGAGATTGAAGAAAATAATTTAAAACAGGCTCCTGCCCTTTTAATTGGTACGCCGGGGCGTTTGGCCGATCATATCCGCAGGGGAAACATTTCAGTTGATACAATTGAAACACTGGTACTGGATGAATTTGATAAATCTCTGGAACTCGGTTTCCAGGAAGAAATGTCGTTCATCATTGGTTCATTACCTGCTATTAATAAAAGAGTACTCACTTCTGCAACAGAAATGGAAGAGATTCCTAATTTTGTAGGATTGACTGAACCGGCGAAACTTGATTTTTTAACCGGCACTGAAGATGCAGATACAGGGTTAGCAATTAAAACATTATTGAGCCCCGATAAAGACAAGCTGGATACTTTGTTCCGGTTGATCTGTATGCTGGGCAACCGTTCTACCATTGTCTTCTGCAATCACCGTGAATCAGTTGAACGTACAAGTGCTTTATTAAAAGAAAAAGATATCCTGAATGTTTTCTATCATGGTGCGATGGAACAGCAGGAACGGGATGCTGCTTTGTGTAAATTCAGAAACGGCACATCGAATGTATTGGTAACAACTGATCTTGCAGCAAGAGGTTTGGATATTGCACATATCCGTTACATTATTCATTATCATTTGCCGCATACTGAAGATATGTTCACTCACCGTAATGGCAGAACAGCCAGGATGGATGCAAGTGGAACAGCTATTTTAATACTGGGGCCTGATGAAAAAATGCCTGCTTACATTCCAAAAGATGCTGAGCCGGTTGAATTACCTGAAACAGCCATTATACCCGAGAAACCAAAATGGAGTACGCTGTTTATTGCTGCAGGGAAAAAAGATAAAGTAAACAAGGTTGATATTGTTGGCTTTCTTTCTCAAAAGGGGGATCTCAAAAAAGAAGATATCGGGTTGATAGAAGTAAAAGATTTTTTCAGCTTTGTAGCTGTAAAAAAAATAAAAGCAAATAATGTACTTCACTTAATTAAGGATGAAAAAATTAAAAATAAAAAAGTGAAGATTGCTGTGGCGAAATAAAAATTGTTTCATTACCAATCAAACACTTTATTCGCTGGCAACTTATTATGTAATGGAAACAACGCATTATCCCATCATTATTATTGGGGGTGGCCCTATTGGACTGGCCTGTGCAATTGAAGCAAAAAAGGCAGGCATTCCCTATCTCATACTTGAAAAAGGATGCCTGGTTAATTCAATTTACCACTACCCTTCCAACATGACTTTTTTTTCCACTTCTGAACGGCTGGAAATTGGTGATGTTCCTTTTGTAAGTAACAATCCCAAACCAACAAGAGCGGAAGCGCTGGAATATTACAGGAGAGTGGCTGATACATTTAAGCTCAACATTCATTTGTTTGAAGAAGTATTACAGACAGAAAAGACAACAGAAAACTTCATCATCACAACATCAAAGAACCGATACACTGCAAACTATATCATCATTGCATCTGGGTTTTATGATATCCCTTATTTGCTGAATGTACCTGGTGAGGATTTACCGAAAGTAACACACTATTATAAAGACCCTCATTTTTACGCTTTTCAAAAAGTACTGGTGGTTGGTGCAAATAATTCAGCAGTTGATGCAGCACTGGAAACATGGCGCAAAGGAGCCGAAGTAACCATGGTGATCCGTGAAAAAGAAATTGGTGAACGTGTAAAATACTGGGCAAGGCCCGACATTGTAAACCGCATCAGCGAGGGTTCTATCAAAGCTTATTTTGAATCAACAATAGTTGAAATAAGAGAACAGGAAGTGGAAATTCAAACAGCTGATGGAATTGTTACGCTGCCAAACGATTGGGTAATTGCTGCAACAGGTTATCAACCCAACCTTGATTTTTTACAACGCATCGGCATCTTGTTGTCTGATGATGAAGTAAGAAAACCAAGTTATGATGAACTGACGCATGAAACCAATGTAAAGAATGTATTCCTTGCAGGTGTTATTTGCGGAGGGATGAATACACATCGTTTGTTCATTGAAAATTCAAGAGAACATGCGCTGCATATTATACAATCGATCAAAAAAAGACAGACAACATAAATAATATGAATTTATATACAGCCAGTTCCACCATCACCATCACCTGTCATAAGCGGATTGCAATCTATCTTGAAAAAGAAGTAGAGGAACTTGGTTTTACAGTTGATGAAACATTTATTACCGGTGTTAAATTAACAGGTACCATTAACGATTGTATTAAACTCAATCTCAACCTGCGTTGTGCCAGCCAGGTATTGTACAGCCTCAAACAGTTTGAAGCAGAGAATGCGGATGACATTTACAATAATCTTCATAATTATCACTGGGAAAATATTTTACCCGATCCCGGATATTTTTCTGTTACAAGCAATGTCAACAACCCAACCATTAACAACAGCATGTTTGCTAACCTGCGTGTGAAAGATGCCATTGTTGACAGGCTCCGTGATAAAAGAGGAACCCGCCCATCAACCGGATCTGAATTAACCGGAACGGTCATTCATTTATTCTGGAAGAATGAAAACGCAGAAATTTTTATTGATACATCCGGCGATTCACTGGCAAGACATGGTTACCGAAAAATTCCCGGTCTTGCTCCCATGCTGGAAGGATTAGCTTCAGCAACTATTTATGCAACCTGCTGGGATCGTGTGTCACCGTTTATTAATCCCATGTGCGGATCAGGGACTATTGCCATTGAAGCTGCATTGATTGCTACCAACAGAAGACCCGGTTTGTACAGAACCAATTATGCGTTCATGCATTTACAGGGATACGATGAAACTGTTTATCACAAAGAAGATGCTTTGCTAGAGGAACAGATTGTTGATGTTCCCGGTCTCCGCATCATTGCAACCGATTATGATTTCAAAGCCATTGAAAATTCAAAAAAGAATGCAATAGCAGCAGGTGTGCATAAGCTGATTGAATTTGCTGTATGTGATTTTGCTGAAACAGAAGTCCCGGCAGATGGAAAAGGAATCATGATGGTGAATCCTGAATATGGTGAACGACTGGGTGATATTACAGAACTGGAAGAAACCTACAGCCGCATTGGTGATTTTATGAAAAAGAAATGCGGTGGATATTTTGGGTATGTGTTCACAGGCAATCTTGAACTGGCTAAAAAAATAGGGTTGAAAGCCAAACGGCGCATTGAATTTTACAACAGTACCATTGATTGCCGCTTGTTTGAATATGAATTGTATTCCGGTACAAGAAGAACGGAAATAAAGCCTTCAGCAGAATAATTTTATCCACTCGGGGGGGCCTTTAAACTGATTTTTCCTGATTTAAATCATCATTTAAAAATACTGTCTGATTTGTTATGAGACATAAGTCACAATATTCATTTATTGTATGCATGTACTTTGTTCAAAGCAAAATTTAAAAGGGAGCAGAATCAATGAGCAGGATGACAGCACTCATTGTTTTACTGAATCATGCTCCATTAACTTGCATTGTTCAATCACTAATAAAAACAAACATTATGACAACTCAGACAGACAGCGTGCATACCTCAATGCCAAGAATTGGTGATGCTGCTCCTTCTTTTAAAGCGGTTACAACTCAGGGACCAATTCACTTTCCTGATGATTATAAAGGCAAATGGGTGATCCTCTTCAGCCACCCCGCCGATTTTACACCGGTTTGCACTTCAGAATTCATGACTTTTGCCAAACTGGAAAGCGATTTTGCCAAACTCAATACACAACTGGTAGGGCTAAGCGTTGACGGACTGTACAGTCATATTGCATGGCTTCGTACAATTAAAGAAAAAATTGAGTTCAGGGATATGAAAAACGTTGAAGTAAAATTCCCGCTCATTGAAGACATCAGTATGGACGTTGCAAAGATGTACGGCATGATTCAGCCAAATGAAAGCACAACCAAGGCTGTAAGAGCCGTGTTCTTTATAGATCCTGCAGGTACTATCCGTGCTATGATTTACTATCCGCTTTCATTGGGTAGAAACTTTGATGAGCTGAAGCGTGTAATCATTGGATTGCAGACTGCCGATAAACATGCGGTGGCACTTCCTGCCGATTGGAAACCCGGTGAAGATGTCATTGTTCCTCCTGCCAACAGTTGTGGTGTAGCAGCCGACCGTATGGCCGGGAAAGATGAAAACGTTTATTGCAAGGACTGGTTCTTCTGCATGAAACCGTTGCCCATTGAAGAACTGGAACTTAATTAAGCAGTTCATTTAACACCCGCTGTATTCAAATCATAAAGAATCCCCAACCGGGATTCTTTTTTTGTCAGCCCCTGCATCATGCAGTATATTGCCGCTGCAAAAAATGTCACTATACATCACTTCACTGAATTCGGGCAGTAACGGCAACTGCTATTATATCGGCAACGAACGTGAAGCTGTGCTCATTGATGCAGGCATCAGTTGCAGGGAAACAGAAATCAGGATGAAACGCCTTGGCCTGGCGATGGAAAAAGTGAAAGCTGTTTTTATTTCACATGAACACAGCGATCATATTAATGGTGTTATTGTGTTATCAAAAAAACACCAGATCCCTGTTTACATTACTGAAGCAACCCATAAGAAGGCAAGAATAAAATTAGAAAAACATCTCATCAACCGGTTTAAAGCAGATGAACCCGTACAGGTTGGAGAGTTAACAGTTACGCCTTTTCAAAAATTTCATGATGCACATGATCCGCACAGTTTTACCGTTTCTTCTTCAACAGTAACAGTGGGAATTTTTACTGATCTGGGGATTGCCTGCAAAAACCTTGTTCATCATTTTCAGCAATGCCATGCTGCTTTTCTTGAATCAAACTATGATGTGGATATGCTTGAAACCGGGAACTATCCGTATATACTGAAGAAGCGTATTACCAACGGACAGGGTCACCTGTCGAATATACAGGCACTGGAATTATTCAACACACACCGGCCGAAATTCATGAGCCATCTCATCCTCTCACATTTATCAAAAAATAATAATAAACCTGAGCTCGTAGATGACCTCTTTAAACAACATGCCGCAGGAACTGTAATTATTGTTGCTTCCCGTTATGAAGAATCTCCTGTTTTCAAAATAGAAAACCTTAACGGGGCTCCACAACAGAAACCGGCGAAACAAAAAAAGAAAGTATATCAGCAGCAGCTTTCTCTTTTCTGATATATGCCGAAGTGTTTATAAATCTCTTCTTATTAATTTCCTTCCTTTCAAAAATTAGTATATCTTACTGCACACGTTTAATTCCACCCCCGTATTTCCTTGTGAATCGTCCGCTCCTCTGAGGAAAGTTATTCAGCTGCAAGTTGACACAACCGGTTGCTGATTTATTCATCAAACAAACCAATCTAAACATGAAAAAAATGTTCATCATTGTGTGCGCATCATTTTTTGCAGCATGCAACAACAGCACAGATTCAAAGGAAGCAAAAGAGGCAGGAACAGAAACAGCTTCATCAGAAAAAATTGATTACGCTTATCTTCCATCAGATCACGGACCCGACAATTGGGATAGGGGTGATCAGAAAAACATTGCCATTGTTCTTAAATCACTGAAAGGCTATGAAACTGGCAATATAGAAGAAGCATTAGCCGGGTTTGCCGACAGTGTGTGGTGGAGCAGTGATTATTTTGATCAGAAACTTTCGAAAGACAGCTTAAGGGCTATGTTTACGGAAGGCTGGAAAAATACAGCCAGTGTAAAGATTGTAATGGGTGATTACGAATCCGTAATTTCCAAAGACAAGAAAGATGAATGGGTAACACTCTGGTACAAACAGATTGTAACGGATAAAAAAGGAAAAGTAGATTCCATGTCAGTTGTAAATGATGCGAAAATTGAAAACGGAAAAATTACAGTACTGGATGAAAAGACCAGGAAATTTCCTGTGCCAAAAAAATAACATTCTTACAACAAAGTTTTATTCCCGTCATTTTATGGCGGGATCTTTTTTTGTTTACTTGCACTGTGATTAAACCCAGTATTAATCCTGTTTCTGTTTCAGCCATATTAAACCAAACTGTGTTTAACAGGTCAAAGTTTTTTATTTAAAAAGCAATACATTTATCAATAATATTTTTTTTATGAAAAAGCACTCACTTCTTATTTTGCTTGCAGTATTTTTCTTTTTGCCTTTCAGGCAACAGCTCAGGAAAATAAGGACCAGGGACAACTGGGTTTACCCGGCGATAACCTGAACCTCTATGCCGTATTAAAAATTTTCCAGGAATCAGAAACACTTGAAATTTTTGAGAAGAAATTAAATGAAGAAGATTCAAAAATCAACAACCTTGATCTGGATGGCAACAACGAAATTGATTATATCAAAGTGGTTGATAATGTTGATGCTGATATCCACACCATTGTACTGCAGGTTGAAATCAACAAAAATGAAGTTCAGGATGTTGCTTCTTTTGTAGTGCAGAAAGACAAAAACGGCAAAGTGCAGATACAGGTAATTGGTGATGAAGATCTGTACGGGAAAGATTATATCATTGAACCCAATTATAGCGATGATGAAAAGATAGCCGAAACATCTACTCCAAATCCCGGTTATACAGGTAACACAACCGTTATCATTCATAATACTACAACATATGAAGTTGCACAGTGGCCGGTGGTAAGATATATCTTCCTGCCTTCTTACTCCATCTGGCATTCACCCTGGCATTATGGTTATTATCCTTCATACTGGCACCCGTGGAGACCCTTATACTGGCATAACTATTACGGGTATCATTACCACTGGAATTATCATTACTATGGTTATTACAGGAGAAGCAATTACTACCGTTACCCGGCATGGCGAACTTCCTATTACAATACACGCAGAGTAAGATCACCTTATGTATATAACAGGGTACAGCGGGGCGATTACAGAACTACCTATTCAAGACCCGATCAGACAAGAATTGGTTCAGAATCGTTCAGAAAAAAATATCCCAATGCCCCTACTGCCAACGACAGGGTTCCTCAATCCAGACCCAACAGGCCTAATGGAAATAATTCATCAGTTACTAACCCCGGAGGCAGACCGGGTACAAGACCTGAAACAACCAAACCTAACAGACCTTCTACAAGACCCGGCAACACAGTTTCTTCCAAACCAAAGCCACCGGTAACAACAAGGCCTGCACCAAGTGACAACAAAAGACCGGCAGTTACCAGGCCTTCAACAAAGCCCTCTCCTTCTACCAGACCTTCACCGCAAAAAAACAAACCGGTAGAAAAAAAGAAAAGCGAAAGCAGAAGAAATTAAACTCAATACCAGTACCCGCAGCAGCGGGTACTTTTTTTTATAATCATTCCTGTTTTACCTATAACAGCATTGATAACAATCAGTGCCGATTGATTTGTATTAGCTGTAATTTTACCTTCTCATGATTGCTTTCAGAACCTGCCTGCTGTTGATTTGTATCTCTGCCTTTACTTATGGTAATGCGCAAATGCTAAGTTCTTCCAACCTTCCCATCATCAGCATCAATACAAATGGGCAAACCATTGCAGATGAACCAAAGATCAGTGCCGATATGGGAATTATTTATAACGGAAGCAACAGAAACAATATCACTGATGCATTTAATCATTATAACGGAAAGATCGGGATTGAAATAAGAGGACAGTCATCACAGATGTTTCCCATGAAATCGTACAGTATTGAACTGCAGGATGCCACCGGTAATTCAGTTGATAAATCATTGTTTGGTTTACCCAAGGAAAGCGATTGGGTACTGTATGCTCCCTATACTGATAAAACACTGATGCGGAATTTTCTTGCTTACACCATGAGCAGGGAAATGGGACACTGGGCATCTAACTGCCGCTATGTGGAAGTAATTTTAAACGGACAGTATATCGGCATTTATGTGTTCATGGAAAAAATAAAACGTGGAAGCGGCCGTGTGAACATCAGTAAGATTGCAGCAACAGATATTACAGGCGATGCTGTAACAGGCGGTTACCTGTTCAGTATTGATAAGGAAGCCGACGGCTGGTATTCTGATTATACGCCGCCAAACGGCACAGCCAACCAGCAAATAAGGTACAGTTATATATACCCGAAAATAACGGCCATTGTACCTCAACAACAGAGCTACCTGGTAAGTTATGTTGACAGTTTTGAAACTGCTTTATACAATTCAACCGATCCAAAAAAAGCAAATGAATGGAGAAAGTTTGCTGATGAAGCATCCTTCATTGATTTTTTTATTGTGAATGAATTAAGCCGCAATGTAGACGGCTACAGGCTGAGCTCTTATTTTTATAAAGACCGTGCAAGCAAGAACGGAAAAATAATTGCAGGCCCCGTGTGGGATTATGATCTTGCCTTCCGCAATGCGAATTATTGTAATGGAAGCGATACATCTGGATGGGCTTACAATTTCAACAGCACCTGTCCTCAGGATTTCTGGCTCAACCCATTCTGGTGGAAAAACTTTATGCAGGATAAAACCTTTCAGTCAAATCTTCGCTGCCGCTGGAAGCAGGTCCGTGCAACAAGTTTAAGTTTATCACGCATCAATACATTGATTGATTCAGTTTATACATTAACAGAAGAAGCAAGACAACGGCATTTTCAGAAATGGCCAACACTTGGCCAGTACGTATGGCCCAACCCTCAGCCAATTGCCTTTACATACAATACAGAAATCATTTATTTAAAAGAATGGATAGCAGCAAGACTTGGATGGATTGACCGTTACCTTCCCAATGAAGGGATTTGTTATGATTATCCTGCCTACTT
>JADJPV010000003.1 GCA_016713085.1 Chitinophagaceae bacterium
AGAAGCACGCCTGTTCAGTGGTGTACAGATTCACACCAACTATTACAATGCCGTTATAAAGCAAAAGGCGAATCACTTGCATTAAACAAAAAGCTTTATAAAATGAAGCAAAAAGCAAGACTGTTTATTTTCAAATAGACAATGCAGTTGATACAGATGACAGAGGTTTTGAAATTATCATTGTGGAAGTAGACGAAATGAAACAGGATATTGAAGTAAATATGAAGTATGGAATTGACCGTGATGGAAAATTGCTTTGTACGGCATTTTGTTCGATGTAAATAGAGCTACCATAAAACCCGAGATCGGAAAAAGCATTGCAGACAGTAATTGACTATCTCAATGCCAATCCAACGGTAAAGATTTATGTCGTTGGTCATAAGACAATACCGGCGTTTTGGAAATAACAGCAAACTATCAAAAGACAGCGCTCTCTGTAAAAATTACCTGGTAACAACAGGCAAAACAACCTGCACGTCTTGGTTCAGATGGAGTCGCATCCTTATGCCCTGTATCAACTAATACAACAGAAGAAGGCAAAGCACTCAACCGCAGGGTTGAAATAGTAAACAATAATTCATTATGAAAAAACTGCGAAACATTCTGTTACTGCTCTTTCTGTAACAGCATTACTGCACAAAGTCTGCGTTTACCTCCAGGCGTTACCATTGACACAATTGCTGAGCTTGCCGAAGGACTTCACCGTTATCTTTATAATGCACAAACAGTTGATTGGGATGATCGTTCCCAAAACATGGCATAATAATGATACAAGAGGAATTGCCATTGCTACATCATACGAAGCAACTTTCCTCATGGGTCAAACACAGGTAGACAGTTTTACAACTGAGAAGAAGGCTCTGCAATGGCTTGTTCCTGTTATTGAAAATTATCTGTCGCCTGTTGGTATTCAGAAATGGAAACACCTGAAAACACAGCCTCCGAAAGTAGCACTGAAATACCCCTGGGAATGGGATTATAAGCTGGGCCGTTACAACTCAATTTTTATGAGCAAGGCACAAACAGATAACAAACTGGTTTTACGGAGTACAAACAAATCGAAATTATACAGATTATCCGTACACCAAACACAGGAAAGCTTACTATTGAACAGCTGATACAATTGACTACCCGCATGAATCCGGCCATTAATACCCAGCAAATCCAATTACCGATTTTGTAATCGGTGGTAAACAATTTAAAACAACGGAGCACTTCTTTATGGAGTTGATGCATCAACGTCATTTCTGGTATGCAGATGCAAAAGAAATTATTTATATCAGTGTTGGATTATTAAGAGAAGATCAGGTGCGTTTTCCTTTGATAGTAGATGAAATTATAGGCAGTATAAAATGGTAGCAGTTTTTATTTTCAATATGCAACCCATGTTCCTTTTATGATAAACAGGAAAGCCACAGGAATTTCTGTGGCTTTCTGTTGTTATAATTTTTTCAGTCAATGATCCGCAGCTTTGCATAATTCAGCATAATCTTTTTCTCACCGTTCAATTCAAATTTCACAGTAGCAATAGGGTTATGTGCACTGCCTTCCATTTTCATCACTTCACCAAAACCGAATTTCTGGTGTTCCACTTTTTGTCCTTCCTGCAAATTACTGGTATCACTCGCCACAAAATCAGCAGCAGGTTTATGTTCCACTGTTTGCGGTCGTGAAGGCGGTGTTATATAAGAGGGTGTTGAACTTTGTTTCTTTGGTGGAGCACCATATTTCTTCTCCACCTGAGCAGCATCATTATAATCCGTTTTATTACCCCAGCCTTTCATACGGTCAAATGCAGAACCGCTGCCAAATCCTGTGTTCTGATTTTTCATGCCACCACCTGCAAAACTTTTATCTACCTGTTCTTCGGGTAATTCATCTAAGAAACGGCTTGGCTCATTTTGTACAATTTGTCCAAACTTGTAACGGGTATTAGCATAAGTGATCCAGAGTTTTGTTTTTGCCCTTGTGATCACCACATAAAACAAACGTCGCTCTTCTTCCAGTTCTTCCCTTGTGTTAATGCTCATGGCATTGGGGAATAACATTTCTTCCAGCCCTGCAGCAAACACACAGCCAAACTCCAATCCTTTTGCCGCATGAATGGTCATCAGTTTTACACTGTCCGAATCGGGATCTTTATTATCTGCGTCTGTTAACAATGTGATCTGTTGTAAATAAGAACCAAGTGTAACAGCCCCTAAAGCCTCCTCTGAATTTCTCCGCCAGTGGGTGGAGAGTCTGCATTTATATTTGATTCGTTGAAAAGCTGGCTTTGTGAGTTAGCACTTCCCCCTTCAGGGGGCGGAGGGGTAACACCACTCCATCATCATCAATCTGGTTCCTGTTCTGCGTATCATCCACCCATTCTTTAATGGAGTTTAATAATTCCTGGATGTTTTCATAACGCTGTAAACCTTCTGTACTCTTATCGTTGAATAATTCTTTTACAATATTCGTCTGCTTGCCCACATGCACCGCCACTTCATAGGCATTGTGTTTCTGCAGCATGCTGGCAAAACTTTTAATCATGATTACAAAACCATCAATCGCTTCCAGAGTGCCTGCACGAAAACCAAACTGTGCAGCTCTTGTGAGCACTTCCCACATGCTGATATTATTTTCATTCGCAAACAACACTGCTTTATCAACGGTTGTTTTACCAATACCTCTTGCAGGAAAGTTGATGATCCGTTTTAAAGCTTCCCTCATCTCTTAGGTTCACGATCAACCGCATGTATGCAATAAAATCTTTGATCTCTTTGCGTTGATAGAAACTGATACCGCCATAAATTATATAGGCAATATTCATGCGGCGCAGACTTTCTTCAAATGCACGGCTCTGTGCATTGGTGCGGCCAGAATGGCAAAATCTTTATTACGGTAATGATTGCGGAGCTTCTGTTCCTGGATGGTATCAGCAACAAACTTTCCTTCCTCATTATCTGTCATTGTTCTGATCAGCTTGATCTTTTCTCCTTCTCCATTTTCGTGAACAGGATTTTCTCAATCTGGTTTTTATTATTACTGATTACCTCGTTGGCAACTTTTCAGAATGTTTTGCGTACTTCGGTAGTTCTGTTCCAGCTTCACCACTTTCACATCATCATAATCTTTCTGAAACTGTAAAATATTTTCAATGGTTGCACCACGAAAACTGTAGATACTTTGTGCATCATCACCCACCACACAAACATTTTCATGCATGGCACCAAGCAACTTGATGATTTCGTACTGGGCAGGATTGGTATCCTGGTACTCATCAATCATGATGTATTTAAACTTGCGCTGGTACTTGCCTAAACTTTCGGGGAAATTGTTCAGCAACTCATAAAACTTAATCAGCAGATCATCAAAATCCATGGGCCCTTTTTTAAAACAACGCTTGGCATATGAATCAAAGATCTGTGCAATGGCCGGGCGGTTGGCCCGCATATCTTCCTGCTGAATATGATAATCCGTTGCATACTCTGCCGGACCCACCAATGCATTTTTTGCAGAAGAGATCCGGTTGTAAACAGTAGATGGTTTGTAATGTTTATCATCCAGGTTCATTTCGTTGATCACCGTTTTCACCACACTCTTTGCATCATCCGTATCATAAATCGTAAAGTTGGAAGGATAGCCCATCTTGGTTGCTTCACTCCGTAAGATGCGTGCAAACACGCTGTGAAATGTTCCGATATATAAATTTCTTGCTTCGTGGTTGCCCAGGATATGCTCCACACGTTCCTTCATTTCTTTGGCCGCCTTATTGGTAAAGGTCAGTGCCAGAATATTAAATGCATCAACTCCATGCGCCATTAAATGCGCAATTCTTGTTGTGAGCACTTTTGTTTTCCACTGCCTGCACCCGCCACAATCATCAGCGGTCCGTCAATATGCTTCACGCTTCCTGCTGCCGCTCATTCAATCCTTTTAAATAATCAATCATAAATTGTAAATGTCTTCCTGTTGTCAGGTTGAGCCTGTCGAATCCCTGTTGAAGGAAAACAAAGCTGAGCCAAAAGAAGAGAAGCCTGCAATTTACAGCAAGCTAACTGGGTAAACTTTTGTGTGAGAAACTATGGTATGGAAAAGAAGTTAAGCACCTCTCTGTGCACCACCTACATGCTTGCCTGCACTGCTGGATGTTTTGGTATTGGCCTTACCGCCACCCTTTGGACCAATAAACGCTGACTTATTAGCGGGTAATGTGCTTTTCTTTTTATCTTTTTTATTCTTGCCTGTATTGAACAATGACATAACTGAGGATTTATTGTTTCTGTTTATACTGATTGCTTCTGCAATCAATTCAAAGTTAACTCTTTTCCCTTTGCCTTCACTCCTTGCCTCCCGCCTTTACCTCTTTTGCCTTATTACTTTTGTTTTCCTCCTTTAACTCTTTTCCCTCCTTTGAACTCTTAGCGTCGCCTTCCCTTTCAAACTCTCAGCCCGGCTTCTTCTTTGTATCTTCGCCCTCACATGATCAAAGTTGGAGATTATAACAGGCTGCAGGTACAACGTTTTAACCAAACGGGTGCTTTCTTAAACGATGGCAAAGAAGGCTTATTGTTACCCAAGCGTTTTGTTCCTGAAGATGCAAAAGTGGGTGATGAGCTGGATGTATTTGTGTATCATGATTCAGAAGGAAGATTGATTGCCACCACACTTCATCCTAATGCAGTGGTTGGCGATATAGCACTGATGCGGGTTGTATCAACTACGCCGCAGGGCGCTTTTTTAGACTGGGGTTTGATGAAAGATTTATTTGTGCCCAAAAGCAAACAGATCAGCCCCATGCGTTTGGCCGGTGATTATTTAGTGAAACTCTTTATTGATGAGCAAACCGGCAGAGTTGCAGCAACAGAATATATTGAACAGGGATTAAGCAATGAAGAACTCACCGTAAAAGAACTGGAACTGGTGGAACTGCTGGTATTCCGTGAAACGGAATTGGGATATGCTGTTATCATCAATAACAAACACCTCGGACTTTTATACTTTAATGAAGTATTTCAGAATATTACCATTGGCGATAAACTGGAAGGATTTATCAAAACCATCCGCCCCGATAATAAAATAGATGTTGCCCTTGGTAAACCCGGTTATCAGAAAGTAGAAGATGAAGCAGATAAGATCCTGCGTCTACTCAAGCAAAAAAGCGGTTACCTGCCTTACCATGATAAATCAGCACCGGAAGAAATCTATGAAGTATTTGGTATGAGTAAGAAAACCTTCAAGATGACGGTGGGTAAACTCTACAAGGAAAAAAAGATTGAACTGACGAAGACAGGAATGAAGTTGCTGGAAAGTTGAACCAAACAGCCGGTTTATTCGTATTTATAATAATGCATCGCTTTATTTCCATCATACTTGTTTTTCAGCTCCTGTTTGCATGCAACCAAAAGAAGGGGTATGAAGCGCCAAGACCATATGTACCACCTGTAATTCCTCCTGTTCTTACCAGTCCGGCAAAAACATATCTTGCTTTAGGCGATTCCTATACAATCGGGCAGCGTGTTCCCGAAGCCGCCCGTTTTCACAATCAAACTGCCGCCTGGTTAAAACTCAGTGGCATCAATCTTACGGTATTAAATGTTACGGCCACCACCGGTTGGACTACCAACAGCCTCCAAAGCGCACTCAATGTTCAAAACCCGGTAAACCATGATGTGGTGAGTTTGCTCATTGGGGTAAACGATCAGTATCAAACACATGATACAACCGGATACCGTCAGCGTTTTACGCTGCTATTAGAAAGAGCCATTCAGCTTGCAAGAGGTAAAAAAGAAAATGTATTTGTGCTTTCTATCCCCGATTACAGCGTAACTCCTTTTGCTGCCGGTTATGATACAGCACGCATCCGTTTGGAAATTGACTGGTTCAACGCTATCAATAAAGAAGTAACCGCATCTTACAATTGTGCTTACTTAGATATTACTCCTTCTACCCGTGAAGCACGATATAACCCTTCACTGATTGCAACGGATGGGCTGCATCCTTCCGGTTCTGAATATAAAAAATGGGCGGATCGTTTAGGTCTGTTGATGTTACCCGTTTTGAAATAAAGAAGCTGTTTTGTTTTTAATGTAAAGCAGGATCTCTTCGCCGTTGCAGATTGCTGAACAAGATATAAAAAGGGCTTAATGAACCTGCAAAACTTTAATGACAGCCCGTTGTACTTAATAAATGAATCAGTTGAAATTAAAGCAAAATTTTTTATATTTTTAAGAGTGCTGGTTTGCCGGAGTACTTTCAAATAACATGTAGCATTTGCAACAAAAAAGAGCAACCCCGGTTCAGGTATCTTAAAAATAAAATACATGATATCGAAATACAGGAGAATTCATGAATTGGAATATCATATTGTCCGCATTCTGGCAATGTGTAATATTTGGTGGATTGGTTGCAAAATCTACAGAAATCCGTTCACATCTTTTAAAGTCATCGTCAGGCTTATCAGAAGAATCAGCAATATGCTTGATATCAAAAACCTTGTTCGTGCTTATAAAATTGATGGCAGGTATGTATGGGATATGTTTCATCCATCCTGGCCATCTGCAGGTTTTAACAGGTTTTATAAAAGCCATTTACTCGAATTACAACCTGTTACCGGTAATGAGCAAACGATCAGGAGGCTGCTCATTGCCATCACCAAAGATGTCCCCTGCAATGCGAACATTGCAGTGAAGCCGCAACACTGTATAACAGGGATGCCCTTTACTTTCGATGAGTTTATTGAAAAAATTGAACCCTTTGTTCAAAAAAGGTGTGGGCCAGTTAATCTACTCCGGTGGAGAACCATTAAGCCGCTTTGAAGATCTGTTGAAATTTCTGGCACATTTTAAAGAAAGATGCAACCAGTGGGTGTATACATCAGCGTATGGATTAACTTTTGAAAAAGCACAGCAGCTGAAAAAAGCCGGATTAGATGGTGCTGCCATCAGCCTTGATCATCATCTTGAAGAAGGACACAATACCTTCAGGGGTAATAAAAACTCCTATTACTGGGTTTTAGAGGGAATCAAAAACCTGCACGCTACAGGTATATTTGTTGCAATCAACGTATGTCCATCCAGGCATTACATTGATTCGGGGGGTATACCAAAACTTATTGACTTAGCTAAAAAACTGGAAGTGCCGGTTGTAAATATTTTAGAACCGAGAGCGGTAGGCAATTACCAGGATAAAGATGTTGAACTGCATCAATCACACAAAGACTACCTGCAGAATTTAAGCAACAAATACAATTTTAACCGTGAATACTTTGCTTATCCAACCTTTTTGTTTCCGGCAGGTACAAGAAAAAAAATGCCATGTGGCGGGGGGAAATTTTATGCACTCTTAGATTATGACGGCACGTTATTTCCCTGCCCTTTCTGCAAAGTAAAAATAACTGCTCATCAAACTGAGGTTGCTTTATGTAAAGCAGAATAAATTCTGCTCTGTTCAAATTCATTTTTTAATCATGGGCAGTGAATCAAAATCACTCTTTAATTCTTTGCTGTTCTGTTGATGATATCAAAATAAAGATCACGTGAAAATCTTGACAACTGCCCTGGGTTCTTAAATTTCTTTAATTCTTTCAGATGGGTCTTCCCGGTAAACTCATCTTTTTGAAATGTAATACCCTTTACTGCGAAGTATCAATGTTCGTTTTAATTCAGGATTTGTATGTAATGACTTAAAGGTTACTTTAGTTGAAGACTCTTTGCCCATGTGTTCCATATATAGATCATCATCAAAACTTAACGCCTGAGTAAAGTCCTGCCCGTCACTTCCTGTTGCAGATTGCGGTTTTAGCTTCTGTATCTCAATTTTCTGGTTTGGAGAAAAATCAACAGCAGCATAATCCAGCTCCCAAAACATAAATCCTGACCGAAGTCTGATTTCCAGGTTTTTTGAAGAAGGTGGAATTTTTACCGGGACAACAATGGAATTAAAATTCGCTTCGCCCATCAAATCAACCTCTCCTGCACTTTGCCAGCCTTTATCGGTTTTAACTTCAACCTGCAGTAAAATACCCTGCTCTCTCATCCATAATTCCCGCTTTTCTTTTGTCTGATCTTTATTCTTCTCTACCCACTTTGAATAATTTTTACCAAAAAGCGTAATAAATTCATGATACACATGGGCTGACCACGGGGAATTTCTCAGTCGTAAAATTAATTTCCCGTGTAAAGGTTTGTCTTCGGGGGTCTTAAACGTTAACAGCGCTTCACTCAGTTCTGATTTGTTATCAGCATTAAATTTATAAGAAATTTTGTCTGATAACGAAACGTCTTTCAGTATACTGTTTGAATTATTATCTGCCGCTTGCACAGGAAGTTGAGGAGCCTGTATGGTATGTAAACTACCCTGCTTATCAGCTACAATTTCAACATTTTCTGTATGTACTGCAACCATCAATTCAAGCATATTGGTGTATTGATTTTCGTTTAACTCGTTTACAATACTTAAAGAGAAACTGGAAGAATCTTTAAAGTAGTCCGGCAATTGTTTGTAATCAAACCAGTTCCAGCTGAGGCGCTTTTGCGCCTGTGTACATCGAATTATTCATCTGTAATCCTGACCCGTTATCAACATACACATGAGGACAGTTACAGGCTATTAATAAAAAAACGCCACCTCCCACAGCTGCTATTCCCGCCGCAATTCCTAAATTAATCAGAATATTTACATCGGCCTGCTCAGATACATCAACTTTCTCAATATCGCTTAAAACAAATTTCATAGTGGTACTGTCGGGTATTTCTGCTTTTTTCAGAAAAAAATGAACTTGTTTGGTAGCGATTTTACTGACCCGCTTCTTTTCTCTTCTTGCAATGCTATCTTCATCCTGCATAATTTTATTGTAATAGTACATGGCTGTAGCATCCAAAGGGCGGATATTACCTGTTATGACATTCGTTTCTTTATTCAATGTAACATCGTATATTTCTTTCAATGTACTTCCAGAATGTACCACCAGTATATTCCTTTTATCCAGTTCTTTCCATTGATCAGGTTTATCTGATTTGTAATATTTGTCCTGTCTGTTCTTTGTGTATTTGTAATAAGCACAACCCGAAATAATTGCTGTGAGAAACAGGCCTGTTATGGCTTTCAAAAATATTTTCGTCATGGCAGGAAGGTTTGAGTCTTAGAAAGATAGAAAATAAAAATCGGGGTTTATAGTAAATCAAAAAGAAAAGCTCACCTGTTTCCTGCTATCTTTTTGGGCGTATATCCATTTCCACGCCATATTCGTAACTGCATGAACCTGTAAATCTCTCCTCGCAACTCTCTTCCTCCATTCCTCTGTGTTGATTTCTTCCAACTCTTTTTCTCAAACATTTCATTCCTGAAAAAAATTACTATATCTTACTTTTCACTTACAGCGGTGACTCTTTCTTAATACACACCTCAAGATAAAGCCACCTGTTGTCCTTAGTTCCCCCTATCCCTTTATTCACATTATAAACAATTCAAACAATGAAACAGTTTGCCCTGCTTGCAGCAGTCATCCTTTTTGCCGTTGCCTGTCAAAACGCAGCCGACACAAAAGACGAAACCAAAGCAACAGAAACGAAAACCCCAACGGCCGGTATGTTTGCCGCCAATTATTCCAATGCATTTGAAATGGGCGATATGGCACTTGCCGATAAAGCCGTACTCCACAGCTGGAAAAACTGGGAAGCCAACAAGTTTGATGGATTAGGCGATTTCTTTGCCGACACTGTAACTGCATTATGGGCCGATGGCACCACTTTTACAGGAACAAAAGACAGCCTCATCAACGAATGGAAAAAAAGTAAGAGCTAATATTACCACCGTTGTAGATTCTGTTGATGCATACATGCCTGTTTACAGTACTGATAAAAAGAAAACTGGGTACTGATCTGGGTGGTTGATTACAGTACCGATAAAAAAGGTGTAAAGGATACAACTGCCTACCAGGAAACATGGCGCTTTAATAAAGATGGCAAGGCTGATCTTGTTTTGCAATACCAGCGTAAACGGAAAAAATAAATTGATTTGATTTGAATAAAACCCCGGTTCTGCAAAGACCGGGGTTTTGTTTTTCTTTCTCTGTGCAACTCTCTTTCTCCTTTCCTCTGTGTTGAAAATTACATTTGTTGTTCGCCCGATCAACTACTCCCATCTCTCTGCGCAACTCCGTTCCTCCATTTCTCTGTGTTGAAAATTGCCTTTGTTGGTCGCCTGACCAACTACTCACCATCTCTCTGCGCAACTCTGTTACTCCTTTCCTCTGTGTTGAAAATTACCTCTGTTACTCTCATACAACCCCGTCTTCAAAAAACTTCGGCGCCATCCGTTTCTTCGTTGCCTGTTCAAATGCATAAGCAAGAGCAAATAATTCACCTTCTTTGTAAGCACCCGCAATAAACGATAACCCTGCAGGCAGTTCATGCACCGCACCCATAGGAACAGTAATATGCGGATAACCCGCCATGGCAGCAGGCGGACAAAAATAAAATCCCGTATCATAATCACCATTAATCAAATCAATACAACAGGCAAGTCCAATACTTGTACCTGCAATCGCATCCAGTTTTTCTTTCTGCATCAGTTCATCAATGATCTTCCTCGCCGATGTTGTTTTCTTTACGGCTTCTATGTATTCCTTACTGTCTAACCCCGCTTTTGCATTGCAGAGCTCCAGCTGTTCCTGTTTAAAATAAGGCATGGCCGTTGCTTCATTCGCTTTGTTGAACGCAATCACATCAGCCAGTGATTTGATGTTTATATTGGATGTTGACAGATATTTATTCACCCCGTCTTTAAATTCATACTGCAACACTGCCAGTTCTCCCGAACCTGCTTCTCTTGTCAATTTCAACAGCTCCACTTCCACAATCACAGCGCCCTTGCTCTTCAATACTTCAATGGCCGACTTATATAATCCAACCATTCCTTCATGTCCTGTCAGAAATGCTTTTTCAATACCAATACGTTTTCCGTTCAGTGCATGGACGTCTAAGAACTTTGTATAATCGGTTTTTAGATGTTCTTTGCTTTCATTCGTTACTGCATCATCCGCATCAACACCTGTCATGGCTCCTAACAGAATCGCTGCATCTTTCACCGTTCTTGCCATGGGACCTGCTGTATCCTGTGTGGCTGAAATAGGAATGATGCCGCTGCGGCTTACCAAACCAACCGTTGGCTTCATACCCACAATACCACAGAAAGAAGAAGGTGCAATCACCGAACCATCGGTTTCTGTACCAATGGCCACGGCACAAAAATTAGCGGCCACGGCTGCACCTGATCCCGAACTTGATCCGCAGGGATTACGATCAAGCATCACCGGATTTTTTGTTTGTCCGCCACGGCTGCTCCATCCGCTGGTCGATCGGGTGGAACGGAAATTGGCCCATTCACTCAGGTTGGTTTTTCCCAACAGCACTGCACCGCTTGCCCGCAGTTGTTTAATGACGAATGCATCTTTCGATGCAATATTTCCTTTCAGTGCAAGTGCACCTGCCGTGGTCATCATTTTGTCGCCGGTATTAATATTGTCTTTAATCAGTACAGGAATGCCGTGCATGGGTCCACGCAGTTTTCCTGACTTGCGTTCTTTGTCCATTTCATCAGCAATGGAAAGGGCATCGGGGTTGAGTTCAATCACGGAGTTGATGGCCGCACCGTTTTTATCCATGGCTTCAATGCGTTTAAGATACAGTTCGGTGAGCGACCTCGCTGTGTATTCGCCGTTCTGCATTTTCTGCTGCAGTTCATCAATGGTTATTTCGTTCAGTGCAAAATCATCGGGCAGGGATGTGGTGGTTGCTGCTTTTTCTTTATCGGTACCAGTATTGCAGGAAGCGATGGACACGGTGCCGATGGCGAGACCGGCAACAGAACCTGATTTCAAAAAATTTCTTCTGTTCATGATGATTGCGTTGAGGAAGTGAAAAATTTGGCTGTTTCAAATCTATTGAATTATGATGGGTTTGCAGAATGCCTGGAATACGCCTGCTTATTATCGGCTGACCTTTACCCGAAAACACGGCCTTTTCTGAGTTTTCTTAGCAATTTTACCTGCCGATTCAATCAAAATACTGCCACAAATGGTTTTGAATTTCAATATTTTATACTATTTTTAGCATCAAAACCTGGTAATCGTGCATGACCAGAACCTGGTAATCACACACGATCAAAACCTGGTAATCGTGCATGACCAAAACCTGGTAATCGTAAAAACCGATTTTTACTTAGAAATGTAAAGTATGGCAACAGCAAGCGAAAAATTAGCAGCATCACTCGAAGTCCTTAAAAAAATTCAGGGTAAGGGAATAATAGCGATAAAGTCAGCTCAATTAAGCGAAACTCATCGGGTACGCCTTTAAAAATGGATTTATTAAAGAGGTTGTAAAAGGATGGTATATAGCAACACCTCCTGATGAAAAGCAAGGCGACAGCACTTCCTGGTATGCTTCGTACTGGCATTTTTGTGCACAGTTCTTAGCTAACAGATACGGAGAAGCTTATTACATATCTCCCGAACAATCATTGCAGATACATTCGGGCAGCTGGACGGTACCAAAGCAGGTGATAATACGAACAGAAAAAGGAACAAATCATATTACACCGCTGCCTTATGAAACTTCCTTGTGGAACTGGGGGGTTCCGCTTCCAAAAAAAGCTGCAGTAGTTACAATAGAGGGAATAAGAATGTTAACGCTTCCATCTGCACTTGTATATTCTACGCCATCCGTATTCAAAACAAATGCAAGGGATGTAAGAATCTGTCTGGCAATGATTGGCGATTCATCCGAAATACTGGAAATACTTCTTGAAGGAGGTCATACAGTAATTGCAGGACGGCTTGCAGGTGCCTTTCGGAATATCGGGAACAGCAGAATTGCTGATGATATTGTTAAAACAATGCAATCAGCAGATTATAAAGTAAAGAAACAGATCCATTTGAAACAGCCACAGCTCTTGCTCTTTCAGCAAAAGAAAAATCGCCCTATGTAAACAGGATAAGGATGATGTGGCATGAAATGAGAGACACTGTTATAAAGTATTTTCCAAAAGCTCCGGGGCTGCCCAATGATCATGAAAACTATATGCAGCAGGTGGAGGATATATATACAACAGATGCTTACAACTCTTTATCAATAGAGCGGTATCAGGTTACGCCTCAATTGATTGAAAATGTGCGAACCGGTGCATGGGACAGTAACAATAATGAGGAACATAAAAAACAAAGAGATGCAATGGCAGCCCGTGGTTACTGGCAGGCTACGCAAAAGGTAAGGGAAACTATCATTAAAATATTAACAGGAAAAAATGCCGGAGAGGTTGCTGATGCAGATCATGGCGACTGGTACAGAGAACTGTTTGCAGCAAGTGTAGCTGCCGGAATTTTAAAAGCATCCGATCTGGCCGGTTACAGAAACCAGCAGGTTTACATCAGCAACTCCATGCATGTACCCATCAACAACAATGCTGTGCGAGATGCAATGCCGGCCTTATTTGAGCTGTTACAAAATGAACCCGAAGCTTCCGTAAGGGCAGTACTCGGTCATTTTATGTTTGTATTTATTCATCCCTATATGGATGGCAACGGACGTATGGGGCGGTTTTTAATGAACGTAATGCTGGCATCTGGTGGTTACCCATGGACGGTAATACCGGTTGAAGAACGTACAACGTATATGGAAGCTTTGGAGAAAGCAAGTGTACGTGCCGATATTGAACCCTTTGCGAAATTTTTATCTTACTTAGTAAGTGAAGGGTTAAAAGGAACTCCGGTTGCAACAATTTAAAATGCCCGTTGTTTAGCTGCTGATTTTTCTTTATCGGTTCCTGTATTGCAGGATGCGATGGACACAGTGCCAATGGCGAGACCGGCAACAGAACCTGATTTCAAAAAATTTCTTCTGTTCATGATGATTGCATTGAGGAGGTGAAAAATTTGGCTGTTTCAAATCTATTGAATTATGCTGGGTTTGGGAAACAGGATGAATGTTTCTCGTTAACGTCATTCGCCACGGCAGAGCAATGAAAGTTGGCTGTCAGCTATTGTTTTTCATGGCATCGTTCCTTGCGTCGCACTCTTGTGCGGCAATGCAGGAAGCATTAATAGAAGAAGATTGATTTTAACGTATTAGAATCAGATTGTGAGACCTAATCCAGAAATTTTATACCGCAGTTACTATCAATCAACGACTCATTCATTATTTCATTTTTTGTCAAAATGTAATTCAGGAAGAACAATTTTCACCTCAATGTTTTTTACATCATCTGTCCAATAGACGATGAAATTCACTTTTGCCTCTTTCAACACAAAACCAATTTTCTTTAACTCACCCAATTTGTCAAGAAATTTCTTGGAGAACTTTAAAATCAATTCACCCTTTTCGTTTTTACATCCTTCATCCGAAATCGAAATCGCATCACCACTTGTCAGCGCATTTATTCGTTTCTGAACATATTCAAAGTACCCCAAGTGTAAATCCCTATGTGAAAGATGCAATGCCAATCCGCTTGGCGGGGCAAATGTATTGTTGTTTTCACTCCTTTCTAATTCGGCAGTCTTCAACTTGTCAAGATAATTTCCATTTAAGTGAATGGTAAGGTTTTGCCTTGCTCTTGTCATTGCAACATACAACTGTCTTTTCTTTTCATCATCACTTGCATCAAAGTTTTCAAGTAGTATAAACACATTATCAAACTCTTTGCCTTTTGCTTTATGAATAGTGGAAACGAAAATTGTTTCTCCATTTGTGCTAATGAAATCTTCCATCTTTGATTCTCGGATAAAAACTTCAAAGTCGGTTTTATATTTTTTCTTTGTGTTTGTCCCTTCAAAATCCTTGATAAGGTTATTGCAGATTTCAAATTTTGAACTCAATTTGTATTTATCAATCAACTTTCTCTTTGCTCTTCCCCAAACATCATCATTGATAATAAATACTTCATCATCCAACTTCAGCTCATCCAAAAAGAAACGTACCTCTGAAAGATTATACAAACTAAAACTGTCATTGGTTTGAATCAACTTCGCTTGGAGTCCTTGCTTTGTCAGAAGTCCGGCAATCTGAAACGCTTCATCGTTTTTATGAGTCAAGATGCAAGTTGTCCCCGTAAGCCCAGTAGAAAGTATGTCGTCAATTAGCGGAGTAATAAGATTCCCATTTTTGTAATGGACAATTTTAATTCTTCCGTTTTCGGGTTGATTTGCTTCAATCGGAATTTCTTTGAGACGTTCTTTAATTGTCTTTACAAACTGGTTAGTGAATGAAACTAAATTGCTTTTACTCCTATAATTTGTAATAAGTTCATATTTGGTTGCGTTTCTCTCTCTTATTAAACTCATCATGTATTTTGAATCTGCCCCACGCCATTCGTAAATATTTTGGTCATCATCACCAACAGCAATTACCCTAATTGACTCTTCGTTCTTTTCCATCAGCACTTTAACCAATTCATATTCATTTTCGTCCATATCTTGTGCTTCGTCAATTACCAAAACCGTCTTGGTAATACGGCTTGCTTCAACCTCATTGCTTTTCATTTTCTCAACGGCAATTTTTAAGATTGAATCTGATTTATCAATCGTGCCGACTTTGCCTAAGAGGTCAAAACAATAGGAGTGAAATGTTTTTATATCAATGAAGTTGGCTGCGTTTCCAATTAGTTCAACCAATCTCTTTTTAAATTCTGTTGCTGCGGCCCTTGAAAATGTTACCATTAGCAACTGCTCGTGCTTAACATCTTCCATCAAAAGTAACGAAGCTAACTTGTGAACTAAAACTTTTGTCTTTCCGCTTCCTGGTCCCGCCGCAACCACAATGTATTTTGAATCCTTGTCGTCAATTATTCTTCGTTGAACATCAGATAATGAATCAAAAAGTTGTCTGTATTTGTTTGGTGTTATATTTCTTTTTATTTCAAGCCCTCTACTCCCTTTGAAATATTTACTTAGGAAAGAAGGAAAGTTTAATTGGAAATAGTCATCAACAAATTTCAATGCTCCTTTGTAATCGTCAATCATCTTCTTGGCATACTCGCCAACGATATGAATTTGTTGAACCTTGTGGTCGTAATACTGACTTAGCTTCTGATAGTCCTGTTCTTTGTATTGGACTCGGTTGTTCTGTTCAATTCTATCAATAGTGAGTCTGTTGTAAACTACAAGAAAGCCTCCTTCAATTTTTATTGCCTCAATTCTTGACAAATAAAACAAAGTATCTTCTATGTCTTCAATTGTTGCTTTTACCTCAAACAGTTGAATTTGCTTGGCAAATTCTTCTTGTAATTCAAGAACAGAAAATTCAACCAGTATTTCGTCTTTATCTATCTCCCCTTCTTCCAGAATTTTATTGCTCTTGTCATACATATAGCCAACTATAAACTCTGCTAAAATATGTCGCCTTTCTAATCTCTCTTTTAATTTTTCTGTCGGTTGACAACTGATAGCAACAATATGATTCTTTGAATAATCTTTGTTGTGCCGCTTTATCCAATTCTTAATTGCCCAAAAGTTTATAATGATTTTTATTTTGTTTGGCGAAACATCCTTACATCCACTTTCTTCTGCTAACTCATTAAGTTCTTTGATGTGAAAGGATTTTTCTTGCTCTTCAAACATTGGGCAAAGGAAATTTTCAATAAGTCTGTAACTTTCTGTAATTACAAGTGAACGGTTTTTGTTATCTCCCCTTTTTATGAATGCAGTTAAATCTTTTGCATCTGCTAAAATTTTTTCATCACGCAACAGGTTAACAACAGCAATCACATTCTTTATTTCAACTCCTAAATTGTCAGAGATATAATCAACTCTTGATTCAGCTTCATCGGAGCTTGTTTGCTTCCTGCTTTTACTTGAAAAAAGATTTCTAATAATTCTCGTTGCAGTAATCTTTTGTTCTTCGCTGAATTTTTGCGAAATCATTATTTTGTCAATTGCCTCTTTTGCTGTTTTTGATAAAATACTAGTGGCAAAAACTCTTGGCATGTTTTGTTTACGTTTCACATAGCCTGCTTCTTCCAATGCAGAAATTGCAGTTGTTACTCTCGTTTCAATTTCTTTTAAGTTGTCATCCCATCCTGCTGCTCTTGCTATTTCTAGAGCAGATTTCTGAACGCTTGATTTGAATTTTGTAATGAATTTTATTGCATTCCAAATTTGCTTTATCTCATGAATGTTAATTTTAGTTTGATTCAACAAAATGAAATGTTTGCCAAGGTCTTCTTCGTTAAATAAAACATAACAGTCGGCTGTGATGTTTTCGTCTCGTCCTGCTCTGCCTGCCTCCTGAACATAATTTTCAAGTGAATCGGAAATATCATAGTGAATTACCATTCCAACATCTTTCTTGTCAACTCCCATTCCAAAAGCAGAAGTGGCAACCATTATCTGAACATCCCCTGAAATAAAAGCATCTTGATTATCAGTTTTTTCCTGACTTTCCATTTTACCATGAAATGCTCTTGCTTTAAATCCATTCGAACATAATCTTTCGCAAGCTCTCTCGCCTTTTTGGTTCTAGAAACATAAATGATAGTCGGGCATTCTTTCTCTTCAATTAAATCTCGAACTGCATTATACTTCTCTTCATCATCTCCTTTTTCAAAAACCCTGTATTGCAGATTTGTTCTTGTGGCTTTGGAAGGAAAAAACTTCCAATTTGATCCTAACTTCTCTTTGAAGTAGGCACAAATATCTTCAATGACTTTTTGCTTTGCAGTTGCAGTGAAACACGAAACTGGAATTTGTTCTTCAAGGTTTTTATTTTCTTGAAGTGATTTAATAAAATCTCCGATGTATAAATAATCAACTCTGAAATCTTGGCCCCACGAAGAAAAGCAGTGTGCCTCATCAATTACAAAACGAACGATCTTTCTGCTTAAAAGAATTTTTTCAGTTGTCTTTGAACGCAAAGATTCAGGAGAGATATAAAGGAGACTTGCCGACCCATCTTGAATTCTCTCAATAGATTTTGCTCTTTCGATTGGGTCAAGCAAACCGTTTATTGTAACTGCATAAGTGATTCCTATTTTTTCAAGATTGTCAACCTGGTCTTTCATTAGCGATTGCAAAGGTGAAATCACAACTGTCAATCCTTTTGTGTTTTCACCAGCCATTAAAGCAGGAACTTGAAAAGTAATTGACTTACCACCACCTGTCGGGAATACTGCTAATAAAGATTTGTTTTCAATTGCCGCTTGAACTGCTTTCTCTTGCAGAGGTTCACCTGCATAAATTCTGTAAGCATCAAAGCCGAAATATTCTTTTAGCCCTTTATGTATGTCAAGTGCTTGTTTGCAATACTTACAACCTGTCAAGCAAGGCTTGTTTCTCAGCAAAAACATTAACCGTTCAACTTTGGGGTAATTTTTTAAAACCCAAGGTGGTGTTATTGAATAACGGTTGTTGCAATTTATGAGAGCTAAACAATATGCCAATTCAATCGGGTGTTCCGAAATTATTTGTGAAAGGTTAGCATGTTCGCAAATATCAGAATCAAATTTTTCTCGAATTAGTTTTTCTGCTTGTGTATCGCTGCTTGTGTATGAAATGAAACGAAAAAAGGAGTTGAACTCCTTTTTATTGTTTAATAGCAAATAATAAATCTGTTTTAGTTTTTCGTCAGCTTTGTTAAAATTAGAGACTTCGTCAAAGAAAAGGTCTCTCGCCTTTATAGAATCGTTAAGCGGATTGTTTGAATCTTCTGTTTGCAGTTTGTCGTCTTTGAGTAAAGCATGATAGGGTCTTGTCGGAAACAGAAGAGGAGAGAGAAACAAAGTGTCAATGATATTAGCAGGATTTACTTTGGCATCAATAACAGCTTTCTGAATATATTGTAAGTCGTGGTTTATAATGTTGTGCCCGCAAATGAACTGTGTCCCGTTGAGAAATTTTATGAAGTCAGCAATAGAATTTGAATGAAAAGAACTGCCATTGTCTTTGACACTTCCAATGTCGAGAATCTTTCGGCTATTCGGTTCAATCTCCGTATCAATAAAAGTAATTGAGTTCATATGGATCCAAAATAGTGATTAAAGGAAATCGTATCCCTATCATGAATAATTGTAGTTAATCTTTTTTGGTTGGCACTGTTCCCATTGCATGACGGTAACACATAAATATACGCTACTTCATGTATAAAATTACCTTGGAAATAAATTAAACTCTACACAAGATTATTCAAGAGTCTTCTTGCTATTAAACTCAGTAAGTATACCAGTCATTTGTTGATTCCCTTGCAGAAAGCTCGTCTGAAAAAAAGAGATGTTGTTACAGATTATATCAAGTTTAGTTTTCTTCTTAGTATTTGACTTTCCTCAAAAGACAAATCTCCAATAGCTTTTGCTCATCATATAGGGATTCTTGTTTCAACTCTTCAATGTTTTATAAGTTAGATAAATGACCCTTAAAGTCCGTTGTCTTAAAAGCCACAAAGACTGACCTTTCCTTTATGGATATGAAAGAAAAAATTGGGCATCGGATACGACAGCTGCGGAAGGAGCTTGATATTTCACAGGAGGCTTTGGCATTAAAAGCTGAAGTTGACCGGACCTATGTGACCGATGTAGAAAACGGCAGAAGGAATGTTTCTGTGGAGATACTTGAACGGCTAATTTCCGCACTTGAGGTATCTGTTAGCTCTTTTTTTAACACCAAAGATTTTAATAAATAATTCCATACTTGAACCATGGCAGTTTACAACACACAGGCTGATGCCGCAAATACAGCAGTTAGGGCTTTCCTTACAAGAATTGGGGAATATTATTTAAAAAGAAGTTTCAATACCGGAATCGGAAAAGGTAAACAGGATTGGTTAAGAATAAAGGATGAAATATTTGAGGGCAAATGTGCTTACTGCGGAAAAAGTGATTCCAAACTTCAGATAGAACATTTAATTATGTTCAATAGGGTAGAATTTGGACTTCATCATCCTGGAAATATTGTTCCCGCCTGCGTCAACTGTAACGGCAGATCAAGAAATGAAAATAGCTCTTATAAAAGCTGGGAACAGCACCTTTCATTCATATGCGCAAGAGATAATGAGAAAGATAAATTCATGGATAGATGGAATAAAATAAAAAAACATATTGACGAAGGTGAATACAGATATCCCCCATTAAGTACGGAAGAAAAAAAAGCAATTGCAATAATTGCAAATAATCTTTATGAAAGCATTAAAAATGAATTTGAACAGGCTGTAAAGTTATTTCAGGAGTTGGATGAAGCATATACAAAAAAATGAAATGAAGTCCTTTTCCGTCGGCCCGGGGTCTGGCCTTAGCCGACCCCCCCGGGAGTTTGAAATCTTTTTCTTTCTCCCCATTCTAACTTACCGCTTCTTGCTTCTAACTCCTTATTCCCCTCCTAAAAACCTCATTCCCACCCACCCACTTAAACCGTATTCTGCAGTCGCTTGAACGATAGCTGCAGCGTCTTGAACGATGTCTACACTGTCTTTTTTTCATTCTGCGCTGCCTTTATTACATTCTGCAGTCTCTTGAACGATAGCTGCAACAGCTTTATTCACATCCGCAGTTTCTTTATTCACAGCTGCACTGTCTTTTTTCATTCTGCACTGCCTTTATTACATTCTGCAGCGTCTTGAACGATATCTACAGTCGCTTGAACAATAACAAAAATCCATTTTTATAGAACTGAAAAACACTTACCGCAAAGTGGTATTGCATAAAAAATGCACGCATACTATTTTGGAGTTTCATTTTTTTTTAACATCAAAACCTTTTTATCATGGACTCAAGAAATGAAGCAAAACTCAGTATGTACAACGCAGTACTTACACACATCGAAGCCAATGCAGTAATCACCGCAACCGTTCCTGCGTTTGCAACTGTAGCAACAACACTCCGCACCACTTACGACAACATCATCGATGCAGCGCAACAGGAAACACTCGCCATTACAGGTATTACAATGGACAAAACACAGGCACGCCTTGCACTCTGTAACGAAGCAGCAGGTATTGCAGCAGCCATCTTTGCTTATGCCTCTTCTATTTCCGACAACGAAATGAAAGAACAGGTAAACTATCCCGTTTCAAAACTGCAAAACACAAACGATGAATTATTAATCCCCGTCTGCAATAACATTTTAAGTATTGCAACAACAAATGCAGCAGCAATTATTCCTTATGGAGTAAGCGCCGCAAGAGTAACAGCCTTTGAAGATATCATTGAAGATTATCAGAATCTAATTCCTAATCCACGCAATGCAGTTTCAAACCGTTCCGCCGTTCGCACATCACTCAAAAATTTATTTAAAGATGCCGATCTCATATTTAAATCACAGCTCGATAAACTGGCACTGCAATTCAAAACAACAGAAGAAGATTTTTACAACACATACAGAAACAACCGCATCATATTAGATGCAGCAACATCTAACACAGGCAACAGGCACAATAACCGATAGCGTAACAAACCTGCCAATTCCAAACGTTACCATTAACGTAGTCGATGAGTTATATACAGCAACATCAGATGCCACCGGCGATTACACAATAAAAATTCCTGTACCCGGTACATACAACCTCACATTCCTGGCAGGAGGTTACAATACCAAAGTACAAAACGGAGTAGTAGTAACACTCGGTCAGTCCACAGCACTCAACATTCAACTCGTACCATTGCCTGTTTAATATAAAAACACATCATTCATAAATCAGCCGGTTAATCACCGGCTTTTTTTATTGCTGCCTTTTGCATTGCCGTACAAGAGTCGAGACGCTTCGGTCTCGATGCCGATTGAAACGTCGGCATGCAACGCAAGGAACGATGCTATGAAATATAACTGCCGGTTACATTATTATTGTCTTTCGTTTTTACAGCAACCTGTAGCTTGTACTTCGTCCTCCGCCAACTTCCTGTATAATTACTTTTTTCTGCAACAGATCCTGCAGATCTCTCAATGCAGTATCGGCAGAGCTTTTGGTGAGGGCTGCCCATTTGGAGCTGGTGAGTTTTCCTTCGAAACCGCTGAGCAGTTTATTAATCATAAGCTGCTGCCTGTTATTAAACTGTGTGGAGGCATGCTGCTCCCAAAACTTTGCTTTTTAAAAACGGCAGTGAGTGTTTCGGTGGTTGCAGCAAGGGCACGGTTGAAACAGTTGAGAAACCAGAGCAGCCATTCAGTAATATCAAGGGTTCCTTTTTGTGTTTGTTCGAGCAGTTGGTAATACGCTGTGCGTTCTTTGCGGATTTGTGTGCTCATGCTGTAAAAACGATGCGGGGTGTTATCAGTTCGGGCCAGCTGCAGATCGGTAATGGCACGGGCAATACGGCCATTGCCATCATCGAAGGGATGGATGGTTACAAACCAGAGATGTGCAATGGCTGCTTTTATCAGGGGATCAGTGTTGTGCTCTGTGTTAAACCAATGGAGGAAGCGGTTCATTTCATTAGTTAATTTGTCAGCATCGGGTGCTGTAAAATGTACCTGCTCCCGGCCCATGGGCCCGGATACTACCTGCATGGGATCGTTCTTACTGTTGGTTCTCCAGTTGGCTACTTCAATTTTTAGCATGCCGCTTCTGCCCGTGGGAAACAGAGCTGCATGCCAGCCGAATAAACGTTCTGCTGTTAAGGGATGGGTGTACTGTTGTGTGGCATCGAGCATCATTTCCACTACACCGTCTACCTGCCGGTCGGAGGGTACAAGACCGGCGATATCCATACCTAACCTGCGTGCAACGGAAGATCTTACCTGTTCTGCATCGAGCAGTTCGCCTTCAATTTCACTCGACTTGAGTACATCCATGGTGATTGTTTGCAGGGAGGCTTCTTTCTGTAAAGAAAAGCCGAGGTTTTCCATTTGGCCCAATATGCGCCCCTGCTGATGACGAACTTCGGCTAAAAGTGAGGCAATGCTTTCCAGGTTCCAGTGAAAGGAGGGCCAGTTGGGGAGTTGATGGATGTAAACGCTCATTGTCCGCAGTATTTGCGGTGAATATACAGCTTATTCACCGCAAGATTTTCTTTTTGCCGCATTATTTGCGGAGAATAGGTTATTTATTCGCCGCAAATTATGCGGCTTTTCTTCAATGTATAAAATCACTTATTCAGTCGGCCGGTGAATCCTGAAGCTACGAATACACGAAAGTTGCAGGGTCTTAAACTGTTGATACAGGCTGAGCCTTGCCAGCCGGAACCACCACAGAAGATTGCTGGTTTATTACTATGAAATAAGTCTCCCTTTTTTTATTTTACCTCATGATCGGGTATTCGCAAATCTATGAATCAACATCGGGTGGATATGTGTGGCTGCACTCCAGGCACGGAGAAGATGAGCTGCAGCAAAACCTCAAAGCCTGCCGCATACTGGCCGATCATGGACATAAGATTGAAATGCTTCCAACCTTCTCAGCCTTTGAGCAGGAATTAGGAAAAGAGTTTTTACCTGATGTGTTTGAATATAAAAACCCCGACATACGGATTAACGGAATTCTTATTGGTGATATTAAAACACCCGATAAAACAACTGTTATAAAGCAACAGACAATTAACCGGATTATTTACAGTTGTGCAAAGCAAAAAGTAAAAGTGGCCGTACTCAATCTTGCAGAACAGGATTATACAATTCAGGATATTAAGAAAGGAATTATCGGTGCTTTGCAGCCCGACCGGAATAAGAGTATTGTGGAGGTTTGGATTATTACAAAGCAGCAAAACCTGTTTATTGCGAAACGATCAATGGTGTTTGATGAAACGATCTATGAAGGTTTGCATATGCTTTAAAACAGGCAGAGCGTTAACCCGTAAGAGTTAACGCTCTGCTGCGTAGGCTCCGGGCCGCAGCCCAAAGCAATACAAAACTATAAAAATTTTATCGTTTTACAAAAGGGCCTTTGCTTTTTTCGGGTGTGGCAGGTGGAAGACCCCGGCAAATCGCAGGAAAGCTTGAGAGCCACGGATTACATGGCGGGTTCCTTGCAGGACACCCGTCTGAGAAAAAGTTCAAACGCTTTTCCCTCCGTTGATGTAATCAATTACTGAGCCTGCTGTTTATTCCTGCATCTTCGCACAAATTAGAATCATGCGTTACCTCTTATCTCTTCTTGTGTGTGTTGTTCTTACTATAGCAGCTTCTGCACAAATCACCATCAAAGCCGAAGACATTGGCAAACATGTGGGCGACAGTGTAAAAATTTGCAGCAAAGTTTTCAGTGCCCGTTATTTTGAACAGGCCAAAAACAGTCCCACACTTTTAAATGTTGGTGCTGCTTTTCCCAACCAGTTGTTTACAGTGGTTATCTGGAGTGAGGTTCGCAAACAGTTTGAAACTGCTCCGGAACTGTTTTTTCTGAATAAGAACATTTGTGTAACGGGGAAGGTGGAGTTGTTTAAGGATAAACCGCAGATTGTGCTGTATAGTAAGGAACAGATTGAAGTGGTGAAGGAATAGTGGAGTAAGAAAAAATCATTTACTTTATACTGTGTACACTTTACAGCAAATACTCAGCATCCTGCGGAAGCATCAGCCCGAACTGCAACGGAAATACCCTGTTGCAAGGTTTGGTGTTTTTTGGCTCTTATGCAAGAGGGGAGGCTACAGCAGAAAGTGATATAGATATTGCGGTTGAAATAAACGGGCCGATGGGTTTAAACTTTGTTGCCATGGCCGATGAAATAGAAAGTTACTTTGGAATTAAAACCGATGTGGTGCCCAAGCGTTCCATCAAACCTGAATATTTGCAATCGGTAGAGAAGGAGATGGTATATGTTTGAGAACAATGATCTAGAAGTAATTCATCAATCTCTTCTTGCTGCAGACAGATAATTCTTTCTTGTTGTTATAACACTTTCTCTTTTCCAGTTTCAGAAAAATTTTTTTTCTTCCTTTTTCACGCTAACAAAACAGATGAAAATCTATTAACAGTTTATTTGTAAACAATGGTCTGCGGTTTGCCTCTATGGTATAAGAATTATTAATCACCATAAAAACAACAGACATGAAAAAAATTTTTACCCTCTTATTTGCGGTTGTAATATTTACAGCTGCCAATGCACAGAATGGTAGCCGTGATGACTGGAACAATAACCGCAACGGAAATGATATTGCCCGTGGCGATAACCGTTACGACAGGAACCATCATTACAACAACGGCCGCTTTGAACGTGAACGCAGAATGAACAGGGAAATAGCCCGCATTAACAATGAATATGAGTATAAAATGCAGCGTGTAAGAAACAGTTTGTTTATGAACCGTTTTGAAAAACAACGTCAGCTGCGTCATTTACAGAATATGCGTGAGCGTGAAATAAGAAAAGTGCATTATGAATACAGAAGCAAGGGCCGTTACTAACCACCATAAATGAATGAGCTGTTTCATTTGAATAAACATAAGCGTAAAATAAGAAAGGCACCGGGTGGTGCCTTTCTTATTGGAGTTATTTTTTGCCGGGAAAATGTATACATTCTGTTTGCTTTTTAAGAACCTTTGCGGTTCGGGATTTTTCAGTAACTTAAAACAGGGAAGATGGATTACTGCATACATAAATGCAGTTGTACATTTATACAGGAAAGGAACTGCTTACAGCAGTGCTCCTCATCTGAAAAATACGTTTACCGGCATACAGCATGAACAAAAGAGTCATTTTTCGGTTTATTAAACGGCCAGCATTCAGCGGCCTGTTCATTTTCACTGCTATACTGTTACTTACCCAGTTACTTTCTTATCAGCGCTATTTACTGCGCAAACAAATTGAACAGCGTGATCTTATCAGCGAGGCCAACCGTGCCAAGGAGGGTTTGCAGTCGGCAATCAGTCATAGTTTTTCCACTACACAAACCCTGGCTTATATTATTGAAAACTATGGCGTGCCCGATCATTTCGACAGTGTGGCACAGCAGCTGCTTTCAGCGAATCAGTACGTTGATGTGATAGAACTGGTAGAAGGTGGCGTAATTACACATGTGTATCCGCTGAAGGGAAATGAATCGGTGATTGGCTTTAATATTTTAACCGACTCTGCCCGTAAAAGCGGAGCTATCCTGACGATTCTGAAAAAAGACTTTTTTATTTCCGGTCCGCTGCATTTAAAACAGGGTGGTGAAGGATTTGTGTGCAGGGTACCGATTTATATAAACAATCATTTCTGGGGTTTTTCAGCTACCGTAATTAAAATGAAGACCCTGTTAACAGCAGCAGGAATAGATACGGGAGCCAACCGGCGTTACTCGTATGAACTGAAAAAAGTAAATCATCAAACAGGAAAAGAAGAATATTTTTTACAGTATAAGAAATCATTCAAACCAAGGCTTACTGTTCCGGTTCAGATTCCCAATGGCGAATGGAAACTGTATATAGCCGATGAACAGAGTATTACTTTTTCAGCTGTATTTATTTTTTCACTCCTGGGATTAGTGTTAGCGGTAACGGGAGGACTGTTTGCCTGGTATATTGCTTCGCAGCCATCCCGTTTGGAAAAATTAGTGCAGGAAAAAACCTATTTACTGCAGGAGGAAGAACAGAAATATAAAAATACGCTCGACCGTATTACAGATGGTTTTGCCGCACTTGATATTGACGGCAACTGTACATATATGAATACAAGAGCCGGTAAAATGACCAATCGCAACCCGGAAGAAATGATTGGCCGCCATATATGGACAGAGTTTCCGGAAGGGATTGGTCAGCTGTTTCATGAAGCATATTTTACCGCAAAGGATGAGCAGCTGCATGTTTCTGCACAGGAATATTATGTGCAGTACGACCGTTGGTTTGAGCTTGATCTGTATCCATCAACCGATGGGATGTCGCTTTTTTTCAGGGATATTACCCGCAGAAAAAAAGCCGAGCAGGCCATTAAGGAAAGTGAAGAGAAATACCGCACATTGGTTGAACAGGCATCAGATGGAATTTTTATTGCCAATAAAAGAGGCCGCTTTATTTCAGTGAACAGCAGCGGACAGCAGATGAGCCAGTACTCCATGGAAGAGCTGATAGGTATGACGATTTATGACTTGGTTCTGAAAGAAGATCTTGAAAAAAATCCTTTCCAGTTCAAGGAAATGACGAAAGGAGAACCGGTGATGTCGGAAAGACCCATGCGGAAGAAAGACGGTACAATCATTCTTACCGAAATAAACGCAAAGTTTTTTTAAAAAGATGAGCGGATGCTGGTGTTTGTGCGGGGTATAACCAACAGAAAAAGAGCAGAAGAAGAGTTCAGGCAGGCCAGCCACCGTTTTGAGATGATTGCAAAAACAACGAATGATGCGGTATGGGAATGGAAGCTGGAAACAGGAAAATTATGGTGCAATGAAACACACCAGCAATTATATGGATTAACAATGGCCGATCCTGTGCCTGCTCATTCTGTGTGGGCGCAACGGATTCATCCCGATGACCGGCAGGTTATTTTACAGAGGCAGCAGGAAACTCTTGCTTCAAGAAAAAATATTTTTATTACCGAATACCGGTTTCTTACCGGCGAAAATGTGTACAGGAATTTATACGACCGTTGCTATATTATACGGAATAATGAAGGAAAAGCAACAGGTATGATGGGAAGCATGATGGATATTACCGAACGGAAAACAGCAGAGGATGCGCTGCGTGTAAGTGAAGAAAAATACCGGCAGATTGTAGAAACAGCCCAGGAAGGAATCTGGATGATTGATGCGCAGAGCCATACTTCTTTTGTGAATAACCGTATGGCTGAAATGCTGGGTTATACCAAAGAAGAAATGCTGGGAAAACATTTGTATGCATTCATGGATGATGAAGGAAGAAATATTTCTGAAAGGAATATTGAACGCCGCAAGCAGGGAATTGCTGAAGACCACGAGTTTAAATTTATAACAAAAGAAGGAAGGGTTGTGTGGACACTGATGAGCACCAACCCGGTAATGAAAAATGGAGATTACCTGGGAGCCCTTGCGATGGTAACTGATATTACCGAACACAAGAAAATTGAAAACCAGGTATTGAAAGAAAAGGAACTGAGTGACTCTATCATCAACAGTTTGCCGGGAATCTTTTATTTGTTTGATGCCAACAGAACTTTTTTGCGCTGGAATAAAAACTTTGAAACAGTTTCGGGTTATTCGGCTGAGGAAATAAAAGAAATTCATCCCGGTCAATTTTATGATGACGAAGGCCGCCTGCTGGTGCAGCAGCATTTTGCTATTACGATGCGTGAAGGAGAATCGGCCTTTGAAGCTGATTTTGTAACAAAGGGGGGAGAAAAATTCCTTTTACTACTTCACCGGAAAGCGTGTGTTATATGAAGGCAATCCCTGCCTTATTGGAACAGGCATTGATATTGCCGAACGCAAAAGCAGAAGAAGAAGTAAAGCAAACTTCTCTGCAGATGAGGCAGCTAACAGGACATCTTCAAACCATCCGTGAAGAAGAACGGAAACGGATTGGCCGTGAAATTCATGATGAACTTGGTCAGCAGTTGACTGCTATTAAAATGGATGTGGCATGGATCAATAAAAAAACACCCAATGAAGCAGGACTGATTAAAACGAAATTAGGCAACATCATCACCCTGCTTGATGGAAGTAATTTATCGATCCGTAAAATATTAAACGAGCTGAGGGTTGGTGTGCTGGATGATTACGGATTGATTGATGCGCTTGAATGGCAGGAAACCAGTTTACTGAAAAATACAGGTATTCCGATTTTTTTCCACAGTAATGAAACGGTTTTAAAAGTGGAAGAGCCTCTTGCCACCTGTATGTTCCGGGTTTTCCAGGAATCGTTAACGAATATTACAAGGTATGCTGAAGCGAAAGAGTCTTCAGCTCACTGAATACCGAAGATGACCGGCTGATTTTGGAAATAGAAGACGACGGAAAAGGTTTTTATCCGCATATGCCTTACAGCAAACAATCATTTGGTATCTTGGGTATGCAGGAACGGGTGTCGTCGGTTAACGGAACATTTCAACTAGTATCTTCTCCCGGTAAGGGAAAAAATCACCATCACTGTGCCATATAAGACCTAAACTTATGAACCGAATTATATTAGCCGATGATCATAGTTTTGTGCGTTTGGGGGTTGATCCAGATATTGAAAGATGAATATCCTTCAGCCATAATACATGAAGTGGCCGATGGAGAATCATTGGTAAAAGAAGTTACACAGCAGGATTGGGACCTTGTTATTTCCGACTTAGATATGCCGGGCCGCAGTGGACTGGAAGCATTGCAGCAGATAAAACTCATTAAGCCCGACCTGCCTGTTTTAATTCTCAGCATTTACCCGGAAGACCTGTATGCTGTGAGGGCATTAAAAGCCGGAGCTTCGGGCTATCTCAACAAAAATGCTGCTCCTTATGAACTGATCAAAGCCATTCAGCGGATTGCCATGGGCAAAAAATATATTACCAACGAAATTGCAGAACGGTTACTGGCGCAGAAAACAGATAAACAGCCGCATGAATTACTGTCGAACCGTGAATTTGAAATCTTTAAACTTCTCGCCATTGGCAAATCCATTTCGCAGATAGCTGAATCGCTTTCTTTAGCTTCCACCACCATCAGCACCAACCGCAGCAGAATTATGGAAAAGCTCCATCTTTCAAGCAATGCCGAACTTGCCCGCTATGCCATTACCCACCAGATTATTTCTGATATTGACCTGTAACTGCAAACCTCCTCTAAACAGCAGTATGCACTTGATCTTATTGTAGCCAAACAACTACACGCCGAACTGTGATCCTTCTATCTATATATTCAATTCTTCACTATTTTTTAATTCATTGATTTAAAAGTGCTTTGCAGTAAGAAAACTACCTTATGGTTATCACGATTCTTGGCAGCTCAAAGCATATCAGCAACCGGATTGTTGAGCTGATTGATGAAACCAATAAAGGTGTTTCCTTTCACAACTGTTTTACATATGCCGAAGCGATTGACTGCCTGAGCAAACAGAAAACAGATGTAGTGTTACTTGATTTTGATTTTGAAGGAAACAAGGCATTTGATCTGCTGAAAAAAATCCGGGAGTATTCAGCTGAAACAGTGGTGATGGTTTTGTTCAATTTGGCAAGCGATTTCAGCATGAAGCAGTTGAGAGACAGTGGGGCTGATTACTTATTTGATAAATACAATGACTTTGAAAAAATAGCACCCGTTATCAACGCTATCAATAAACGGGCAACGAATAAAATCCTGTGATAAAACGAAACAAGCATATACAGTTGAAGAGTAAAGTGGGGTTGGATTAGCAGTAAAAGGATTTCCTCTGTATATGCTGTTTTTTTCACTTTTGCTGCCGGGTGCAGCTATCTACCATTTAATCACAAAAAACAACTGGCTTAAGAAAGAATACAGCAAACAGGAGGTGTATGTACAGCAGAAAGATGCATTTGAAAAGCTTGGCCTGTATACGAAGACGGTTGAAAGTAACAGCCGTGGGTATGCACTTACCGGTAATGAACAATTTCTCCGCAATTTTAATATTCTCTTTGATTCCATCAACAGTGTCGGTTTGCAGATTAAGGCTTCGGCAATAACTGATGAAACAATTGCTTTTTCCTATGCAAACTCGACAGCTTTATTGATGAGAAGATTCGGTTTCTTCAAAAGTAAATACCCTCACAGCACAGAACAGGGATTCAGCTCTATTATTCTTTTCCGGCACAGAGGGCTTCAACTTATCTGATTCCATCAGCATATACAGCGGGGTAATCTTTCAGGAAGTTCAATCAACAGATCAGTGAATCAAAGACCAGCTTTTTGGCAGGTAAAGGATACCAACAACAAAATTGCTTACAGCAGTCTTGCTGCTGCTCTTTTACTGATTGTTGTTTCGTTTTATTTGTTGCTGCGTGAAAACATCCGCACCAAAGGGATCAGCAAAGAGCTGGAAATGCAGAAAGAAAGATACCGTACCACGCTGAGCAGTATGGCAGAAGGGGTGATTACAACTGATAAGGATGGCGGAATTGTTTACATGAATCCTGCTGCAGAACAGATTACCGGCTGGAATAAACAGGAAGCAGAAAACAGACCGCTTCAACAGGTATATGACGTATCGGTTGAATCAACCGGGTTGTCTGTTACAAACATTGTAAGCCGCATTTTAAAAGAAGGCGTACCAATAGAACTGGAAAATAATACAGGGAAGGTTTATTGATGTAAACAGCAGCGGCTGTGCTATGATGGGGTACACAAAAGAAGAAGTTCTTCATCTGAATTTAAGTGATATCACACCACTGGAATATATTAACAAGATGCCCATCAATATGAATGACCTGATGAGCGGGAAAATATTGCTGGTTGAGAGACAATACCAGCGTAAAGACGGCACAAGATTTTATGCAGAAGCGAGTGCGAAGCTGATTGCAGGCGGAAAGATACAGTCGATTGTGAGAGATATTACACAGCGCAAAAAAGCAGAGGAAGAACTGAAACAAAGTGAAGAAAGATACCGGTTATTTATTGAGCAGGCAACGGATGGTGTTCTTGTTTATTCGTATGACGGAACCATTCATGATTTTAATACAGCCGCCTATAAACAAACAGGTTATACTAGAGAAGAATTTAGGAACACTGAAACTGCAGGATCTTCTTTTTGATGAACCCGTTATTGTTAACTCAGAAGTGGTGGCAAGAGTAAAAGCAGGTGAACAGGTTTTATTTACCAGGAAGTTGAAACGAAAAGACGGGGCAGTTGCAGAAATAGAAATCAATTCGAGAATGCTGAGTGATGGCCGTGTTCTTGCTTTTGTACGTGACATTACCGAACGGAAAAAAGCAGAAGTACAAATCAGGAATATTTCAGAACGTCTTTCATTAGCAACCCGTTCAGCTAAGATTGGCATCTGGGAAAGAGATTTGGTTCTTCAGCAACTGCTATGGGACGACAGGATGTATGAACTGTACGAAAAAGATTCAGCCTTACCCGGCGCGGTGTAAACAGGGATATTACCGATCGTAAAATGGCCGGATTGCATTTAGCAGAATCGGAAAGAAAGCTCCGTCATGTTTTGTCGAGTTCATCAGATAGTTTTTATGTACTGGATAAAAATTATACAGTAACCCTGATCAATAAATCTGCATCAGCCAATCTTGAAAAAGCCTGGGGAAAACCTGTAACTGTAGGTACAAATATTCTTCCGCTGATTCCGGATGAGCAGGATGAACCTGTAAGAGAAACCCTGGCAAAGGTATTTGCCGGCGAAAAGGTTGAATACGAGCTGCAGCTTTCTATTGCCGGTTTGCCTGAATGGGTGCTGGTAAATTATATGCCGGTAAAAGATGGAAAAGGAGTTATTACCGGAGCCTATATTTCAACGAAGGATATTACCGAAAAGAAACAATCGGAAATAAATTTACAGAAAGCCCTTAACCGTTATAATATTCTTGCCAAAGCAACCAGTGATACCGTTTGGGATTGGGATATGCATACACAAATGATGCGTTACAATGAAGGCATCACTACCATGTTTGGTTATGAAAAATCAGTAGTGGAAAATATTCCTGACTGGTGGAAACAGAATATACATCCGGATGATCTTGGAACTGTATCTGAATTACTGAATGAAGTTTTTCTCACAAACAAACAAAACATTCAGCTTGATTACCGTTACCGTTGTGCTGATGGCGGCTATAAATATATTTTTGACCGTGCTTTTGTGTTATACGATGACAGGGGCAAACCAAGCCGCATCATCGGTGCTATGCAGGATGTTACGTATGAAAAAGAAGAAGAAATCCGTATTTCAAAAGCTATTGTAGATGCACAGGAATCAGAAAGGCAACAGCTTGGTATGGAGCTGCACGATAATGTAAACCAGATATTATCGGTATCGCTATTATACCTGGGTATTGCCAGGCAGCATCAAAAAAATGAAACGGTATTTGCTGAAACCCTCGACACCTGTAAAAAACATATATCGGATGCAATTGATGAAATACGGAAGCTGAGCCATCAGCTTACGCCAGCTTCAAAAGATAATCTTTCATTTAAAGATGTGTTTCAGTCACTGATTGAATCTTTAACCTCGAATTGCAGCATAGCTGTTCATCTTCATTTTGATGATTTTGAACAGGAACGGGTGGGTATTGAAATCCAGACCGCTTTGTACCGGATTTTGCAGGAGCAGATGAATAATATTTTTAAGCATGCTGCCGCAGATACTGTTGAAATAGATGTGATGGTCATTGAGAATACAATCAGTTTGCGCATTGCTGATAATGGAAAAGGGTTCGACACAAAATCGGTAAGCAAGGGAATTGGTCTGGGAAATATCAAACGCAGGGCGGAAATGAATGGCGGAAAATTCAGCTGTTATTCAATCCCCGGGCATGGGTGTGAGGTTACGGTCAGTATCCCTCTTTAAGATTCAAGTAAATATTTATTAATAATGCTCCGTTAATTGCGGTTTTTTTTATTTATACAACAAAAACGGTTTCATCTTCTGTTCCCATTCGGTTGCAATATTTGTTTCAATATAATTTCCCTGTTTCAGTTTTGTAAATGCATGTTGAACGCCCAGCAGTTTATCTAAATGAGCAATGCCGGTTGGATTTGCATTGGTGGTATATAATCGCTCTTCAACAAAATCAGGGTGAAGCTGAATAATTGCCTGCACTAAAGCTATTCCGGTTTTCACCGCTGAAACTATTTTGCCTCGGTGATATGCAGTTGCAACCCGTTACAGGTTTTACCGGCATACATTCCTGCAGCAGGTTTATATATACATGTTGTAAACGCAATACCCGGAAGTTGCAACTGCTCCATTGAATGTTTAAGCTCTTCATTTTTCATCCAGGGCGCTCCGCAGATTTGAAAAGGCAGTTCTGTTCCTCTCCCTTCATTTATATTAATTCCTTCAAGCAATCCAGTGCCAGGATAAAGCAGAGCGGTCTCAATTTGCTGTATGGCAGGAGAGGTTGGCGTAAAGAAAAAATCTGCCACAGCTGTTTCTGTTCGTTTGTAATACTGCGTTTTTATAACTTCAATATTTAATGCGCTGATTTTTGTTGCGGCAAAGTATAAAGCAGGATTCGCCCAATGTGCAACTGTGTTTGACTGGAATATTCCATCTGCCGATAAAGGATGAACAGGTTTGTTCATCAAGAAAAGGTCCTTCTGTTTTTGAAAGTTCTGCACCAATGGGATTCGGTCTGTCTAATACAACAAATGGTTTTTGATTGGCTGCACATGCTTCCATTACATGTGTCATGGTCCAGAGATAGGTATAAAAACGGCAGCCAACATCTGGTATATCAAACAATACCAAATCAACATCCTGAAAGTCTTCTGCTGTTGGCGCTAACCTGTTTCCATATAAACTGACGACGGGCAACTCGTTACTGTATCGGTAATATTTTGCTGAAAAGCGCCATCATCACCCATAGTTGTAATACCATGCTCCGGTGAAAAGATGATTGTGATGTTAAAGCCGTTCTTCAATAAAGTAACACGGCTCAACTCGCCCGTTGATGTGGTGGCAGCATTGTTGGTAACAAATGCAATGCGTTTGTGTTTATATACAGCAGTTTGCTGCAGTAAAACATCGATACCGTATTGAAGTGGAAGCTTCATTGCTGCACAAATGTAAGTGCTGAAGGTGTTCTCAGTTCTGCTGTTTGTTTTTATCGGTTGCTTCGGACGCTTCTTTTATCTTCTTCATCGGCCCCTCTTCATCAAGTCCGCCCTCTTTTTTCCACGGCCCAACCGCACAAGTGGTTTTTCCTGCGTACCTGTAACGGTTAACGGAATACCGAGGATACCAAAGGGTGGCAAACCAAGACGAACTTTTAAATTCAAACGCCCATCGAAACCAATCTGCCCTTCAAAACGAGGACGGAAGCCCGCCACCCGGAGCTTAACCTTCTGCAGGTTAATGATGTTATTGGCAATGGTTGTTTTTAATTCAATGGTTTGTTTGGAGAGATCAGGATTATCAACTGCGTCCTTCCCTGTTTTTTTACTGATTGCGCTGAATAATTTATAACCGCTGATGTTTGCGTTTTTAATACTTACCGTGCCGCCCCCCTTTAAACTTTTTGTTACAGGATATAAACTGTCGTTGAGCATTCCGTTTAATGTATAATCAATGGAAACCTGTCCTTTTACTTTTGCTGCACTGGTAAGCATTTCACGGAAGAGCTGTATTTCTTTGTATGCTTTCTGTATGTCGAATTCTTTTGCATTGATATGATAACTGAACAATGCCTGCATGTTGTTAACGGGAGCATAAGTTGCCTCATGTTCACCGGTGCACCAACTATTGTAAACGCTGATTTGCTGATTTTAAGGTTGCCGTTTTTTATACCAGCATCTGCAATCCAGTTATGAATAGTTAAACCGTTATAATCAACTTTATCAACAGCAGCATGAAACTGAAAATCTAAATTGGCAGGAATGATGATTACTCCGGTTGCTGTTTCAGCAGGAGTTGTATTTGCTTTTTTGCGGATGTGTTTGCTGCAGTGCTGTCTGTTGTACTCATGAATTCTGTATGAGAATTTGCTTACCTGTTAAAGACAGGTCTCCCTGCAGAGGAGCATCCTTCTTCATGATATAATTAATGATGTTGCCGAATGTTCCTTTGAGAGAAACAGTGTTGCTGAGATACATGCATCACAAACCGATCAGCCTTTAGCTGATCGTTGTTAATATGAAAAAGACCTGAGCTGATTAAAAAACTGTTTGGGAAACAGGGTGTACGGAGGTTGACCTGCCTGATCTCAATGCTTCCCTTGTTATTGAGCTGATCATAACGTCCTGCAACTGCATCAGCCTGTGTACCGCTTAATGACAGATCGGTTTTTTAATAAATCCATTTATATCATACCCCTCTATTGCAAAGAGATATAGTTTACCGATGTTGACTGCCTTTGGAACTGATGGTATAAACAAGGTTGTCGAAATTTTACATCAGCAGTCAATGTAAACGGCTGGCCTTCGAACTGAAGTGAAAGCGGTTTATTTTTTTACCTGCACTTCTGCTGGTGCCTTACCTATAATGATGTTGGATCTACATCAATATCCGTGATGGGTTGTGGATAGTAATTTGTTTGAAGAACTCCTTTCTTCCACTGAACTGCGGCGTTCATCAATGGATACTGATTCTGTGCCGGGTTATGGATTCCGATGAAATTTGCCTGCAACTGCAAAAACCTTTACATCTATTCCTGCTGTTTTCGCAGGTCAAGAATCTTTGCCCATTTTCAACATCAGCCGCCACCTGCACCGATCCTTTGATGGATGGTTTGCTCAATCCTTTTGTTTCAAAAGATGCCTTTACATAATCTTTACCAAGCCAGGCGTTCAATGTATCAGCACCTATGATCATTTTTCCTTGTATTCAGTTCGGTAATACAAAATGAAAGTTCAGATACAGATCTAGGATTTTTTCTTTCACCGCTGTTGTAGCAAAAGAACCTTTTGCTCACTTTCACATTGAAGTTAGATCGGGCATGCGGTTTTCACTGCAATAAAATCGCCTTTCAGAGATGCGCCCATTTCAATTTTACCGCCCACATCTGTTTTATCGAGCCATGTTGCAGAGCCGGGGCAAAGCAGTAAAACAGGTTTTCAAATTCTGTTGATGGAGTTTTTGCATTGAAGTCCATCCGGTAACCATTTTCAAGAAATAGGAAATGTTCCGGTATGCAACGGGCAGTTTATTAATCATCAAATCATTTCTTCTGAAATCAAGTTTCAAGCGAATGAGTGTTGATTCTTGTGCGCAGTTTTGCATTCAGTTTTTATCGGTAAGGTACTGCTCTCCGTCATAAACGAAGTCAACACCTTCCATCCTGATCTCTGATTTAAGATTAAACACCGCTTCACTTTCCTTTACCCGGGTAATTGAAACGGTTTGCTTTGATGAGTATGAATGGACAGGTCGTTGTATAACAGTGCGAGTCCTCGATCTGTATCCTGTCTAATTTCAATGCAGCATCAGAAGCAGCTGTCCTGTATCTGGTACCGGATGTGGTTTAGTTTCTCTTTTATAAATATTATAATTGGGTTGCCCTTCTTTACCACACAAGTACCTGTACGTTTCCACGGGTAATATAAATTTCATTGATACGGATGGCTTTAGGAACACCGTGCTGAGGTCAACTCAAGTGCAATTTCTTTTGCCGATGCAAGTGTATCTTTTCAAAAGGAGCAGAACCGGTTAAAGAAACATCATAGAGTGTTATCGTAAGCGAAGGGAAATGATTGAAGAAAGACAATCTTGCTTTGGAAAAATTCAGTTTATTTTCAATGGCATGGTTGGCCTAGTTTTTAATTTTATCTGATACAAATCCGGGGAAACAGGTAGGAATTGAAAACATAAGCACCAGTATAGTGCTCAGAGTGATGCCTTATATTTTTACCTCTGAATAATATCTTTCCTATTTTTAAACTCACTTCCTTTTTTTGAATACAGAAACGGATTGTTTTTACACGGTAAAAAAACGAGGACAATGATGGCTTCTTAGCCGCCTTATGACTCATGCACTTTAAAGCCCGTACTGCAAAGTAACTGCATTTCAACAATTCCCGTTGCGGAAAATGGCTGAGCGGAAAAAGATTACACTGAAAAAGATTATTCTTTATTCACAAACCTATAGCCCACTCCTGATTCGGTGAGCAGGTATTCAGGACGGTTGGGATCGGTTTCTATTTTGCGGCGAATCCATGCAATAAACACCCGCAGGTATTGTGATTGGTTAATAAAACTAGGCCCCATACTGCTCTTAATAAATACTGAGGGTGAGCACTTTTCCTTGTTGCGGGTAAAAACGGTGAAATTTGTACTCTTAGCAGTAAGCTTACGCTTTCATTCTTTTTTTTTCTGTTTCGCACCGCGGAATCAATTTAGGTGTTGCCCGGTTATCACCGGGTCAGTTTCTTCGGTTTTAGCACTCCGTAACGCAGAGCGGATACCGTGCGCTAAATTCACCCGTGCGGAAGGTTTGCTTAAATAATCATTGGCACCATTATCGAAAGCTTACCGATTTCCTCTTCCCTTGCTGTAACTGATAAATAATTACCGGATTTGTATACCATTGCCTCAGCTCCTGCAAAACTTCGTGTCCCCACTTTATCGGGCAATCCGATATCAAGCAAAATCAGGTCCAGGATGATTGGCACGCCTATGATCAAAAGCCTCTTTTTGCTGTGGATGCTTCCTGCAACGCTGTATTGATTTGAATGTAACAATTTCCAGCAGCCTGCGCATCTGTACTTCGCATCAATCACTAAAATTTCTGCTTTATTCATGGCTGTTGTTTCAGGGGTTGAACCTTCTGCCGGTATCTGAATGCTGAACTTTGCCGCCTGTTATTTGTTCTGTGGCTGCACTGTACCGTCAAGTGCCTCAGTAAATCCTTTTACAATAGAAAGCCCAAGACCTGTGCCGCTTCCCTATTGCATCTTTCACCGGTAAAACTTCGAAAGACATAATGCATTTCTTCTTCGGGGAATCCATTTCCATTGTCTTCTTCCTACCTTGCAGCAGCAATTGACGCTGGCGGTGAAGCTGTTACAACAATCAGGCTGTCTGCATCGGCATTCTTTCATTTTGCCGCATTCATTAATAAATTTACAGCACTTGTTCCAGTATTCCTTTCTGTTTTCACTAATGGCAGTGCAGGATTAGATTGATTTCAATACGCCGTGCAGTATATCTCTCTTCTTCCACTCTCCTGGTTACTTCATACAGCAGCTCGCCAACATCACACCAGTCTTTTTGGGTTGCAGAAATCCGTTCTATTCTTGACATGTTGAGCAGGTTTTCTACCTGCCTATTTAACCTGAAAGAAGCTTCTGGCAATTTCATCTTACCAGTTGCTTTTATTATCTGCTGTAAGGTTTTCATTTTCTGCCTGCAGATTATCGGTTACCAATGATGGCAGCAATGGGTGTTTTTAATTCATGCGATAAGGAATTAAACAGTGTATTGTACATTTCACTGCATTGATTTTTCCTTTCGTTGCTCGCCAGTTTTTCAATCTGTTTCTGTTTTATAAGTGAGCACAGCATTCACCATTAGCAACGATAAAAGACATAATCCAGCAGAATAGCATCTTCTACTGGAAGAAACTTTTATGAATGTTAGTAAATGCGGTGGTATGAAAAAAGGAAATCTGAGATAAAGGCAGATAATGCTGCAAGCAATTAATACCGAAGTGTATTCGCCAAAGGAAACAGCAATAATAGAAACAGTTACAAGCAGAACCAAAGCTGATACACGTAACCCATATAAGGTGTGAGTGCACAACAAACGGCAGCAACAAGAAGTACCAGCACAATACTGTATAAATATTGTTTCCATGGTTCTATTTTCCGCAAAGAATTCGCATATGCTGTATTCTGTTGCAAATGTAGCCTGCATAGCTATGCTTTACACAAAAACCCGTATAAAGATTTTATAAGATTTGTTCTGCTTACAACGTTATGCATGCTTTGATGAAACTCCGTTATAATTTTATCGCTTCATCATTTTCTTTTGAAATGAATCTTTCATAACAAAGTAACTGCAGCAGGATTTGATTGCTTTGACGAATTATTTTCGGTGACATTGGAACATCTCCTTTATACGTACTCAATGCAATTACGAATGGAAAACTGGTTACAGAAGAACTGATTATCGGCGCCCTTTCCTGTATCATCTGGACGTTGACGCTGCAGACAACGGGTTAAGTATGTTATCCCACCTTGCGTGCAGACATAAAGGAGAGGGGTGGAATTCCTACTCTTCTCACTGGTGCGAAGAAGAAAAGTGGCGCTGGTGATTCCTGCTATGGCAGGTGGTGCAGCAATGGCTTGCTGATGGAATGATTACTCCGCCCATTTCTGTAACATCAACCATTGAAGGCCTGAAACAGTACACGCATTTGCAAGTATCAGTCAGCAAACAATTATCTACATTGTTATCGGCATTCTTTTCTGTTTTATTTTTTGTGCAGCAGTTTGGTACAGAATTTATTGGCCGTTTCTTTGGTCCCATTAGCTCACCTGGTTTCTGATGCTGGCAGTACTGGGATTATTTCAGCTCTTTGACGAACCGGCTGTGTTGAAAGCCTTTAATCCTTACTATGCCATTAAATTGCTCAGCACTTATCCTAAGGGGTTTTATATTTTGGGGGCAAGTATTCTCTGCACAACAGGAGCAGAGGCTTTGTATTCAGATCTTGGTCATTGCGGTAAGTGGAATATCCGTTACTCCTGGATAGGTAAAACCTGTTTGGTTCCTAAACCACTTGGGCCAGAGGCATGGCTGCTCCATCATTACAATGGGGTAATCATCACATCAGGAATTAATTGAAAAAGGATTCAATCCGTTTTACGGCATCATGCCTTTCCTGGTTTTTATATTGCGGTTGGTAACGCAACCGCTGCAACCATCATTGCCAGTCAGGGCATTAATTTCCGGATCGTTTACCTTGGTGAGCGAGGCTATGCGTTTTGAACCTCTCTACAAAGATGAAAATCAATTATCCTACCGAAACAAAAGGCCAGTTGTTTTTACCAGCCGTTAACCTCTTACTGTTTGTTGGAAGAAGTTGGCATAACCCTCCTATTTTAAAAGCAACCAATATATGGAAGCAGCTTATGGTCTGGCCATCACTGCCACCATGATTGCAACTTCCATTTTATTTACAATTACCTTGTGCTGCACCGCTGGCTCCGTTTTGGGTTTAGGTACCTGGCCGTATATCTTACAATTTGAGATCAGTTTTTTTATCGCCAACCTTGATAATTTCCTCACGGTGGTTATGTTACCCTTCTTGTTGGTGGGTTACTGTTTGTTGTTATGTATACCTGGTACAGGGCAAGAAAAATTAAAAACTGCTATGTTGAATTTGTAAGGCTGGATGATTATGTTCTCAAGATTCAGGAATTGAGTAACGACTCAAGTATTCCGAAATATAATACACACCTGGTGGTCCCACAAGTGCCAACATTCTAAAAGAGATTGAACACAAAGTGATTTACTCCATGTTAAACCGTATGCCTTAAAGAGCTGATATCTATTGGCTGGTGCATGTTGATACAATGGATGATCCATATACAAAAAGAGTATGAAGTAACACATATAATTCCCAATGAAATCATACGTGTAGATTTCAGATTAGGCTTCCGGGTACAACCCCGTATACATCAGTTGTTTAGAAAAGTTGTATGAAGAGCTAGTTGCTAATAAAGAGGTGAATGTAACAAGCCGCTGAAAGTTTGAAGAGAAACCATGTAACAGGTAAACTTTTCTTTTTATTGTGATGGAAAAAATTTTAAGCCAGGACAATGAACTTCCGTTGTTTGAAGAAGGCTGATTTGCGGTTCCTTTTTATATTAAAGGAAATAAGTCTTTCGGAAGAGAAAGCTTTCGGTCTTGATACCAGCAATGTAATTGTAGAAAAATTTCCGTTGATTGTTTCCCAGGCAACAGGTTTTAAAACTGTGACGTTTAGAAAATTAGTTTTATCTATATCTGGTGATGATGATTTTTCTCATCATCATTCAAACTTTCTAAGCGGGGAAAGAGTCCATCATTTTTCCTTTTTAATTGCATTCCCAAATTATGAAATCACCATTCCACCCTTTTTCTTCAATGCTTTTACCTTTTGTCATTGGCTTTGTTGGTATTGATTTACTTGTTACCATTCTGTTCTTATTTTAAAGGATGGTAAAATATTTACAATTTGTATGACCATGCCAGAAACATCCATGAATAGAGATATTGGTTTTGTATTTTGTAATACGATATCAGGTTTACCAGGCAGGTTTTCTTGTGCAAGGAATAACGAAAACCATTGGCATGCGGGAATTTTCTCACCAACTTTTAAAGGGCTTTGTGTTGTGCTAAGCTTTATCTGCTATGTTGTAACGACGCTGTTCAATGTGCCAACTCTGCCACAGTATGAAGATCCCGCATGCCGGGTTTTGTTAAACTGTTTTACATAGTACTCCGCTCATCAATTCACTTTGATCAATCATTACTTTTGTCGGTAAAAAGACCAGCGCCTCTTTTTAGTAGAAACAAGTTTATCCGGGCTGCAGTTTGCTGTTGTATAACCGATCCAACTCCCAAATTGTCCAGTAATAAGAATTAAGATTTGTGCTTGTGATAGGTTTGTAATTGAAGGTATTTACTCATTAAAAACCTTATTGTTGCTGAAACAACAACTTTGAAAATGGATCTATTTTACGAAGCTAGCATGCTGCTTGTGTTTACCGGAATGGCACAACAAGACAAAATCACCCGCCTGGCTGCTAAAGATAGTTTATTGGATAGTGGAAAGCAATCTGCCCGCCCTTAAAGAACCATATTGTCACGCTTCTGCACCCTTGGTAATGTGCTGATCTACTCAGAAAGAATGTGTGATGAAAACTGAATATCGATAAGTGTAAAGTAAATGTGAAATTGAAGCAGGTACTTGAGCTGGCTGTTACAGCATGGAAAAAAAATAAATATCCGGAAGCAGATAAAGATTACCTGGCAGTTCTTCTGGAAATAGCCCAGGATGTTAATTACAATCCCCGGTTCTTTTAATGACCGGGTTTTTTTTTTCGATGAAGGATTTT
>JADJPV010000004.1 GCA_016713085.1 Chitinophagaceae bacterium
GTGGAACACTTGCAGTTGTGATTCCGCCACCGGTTGGCTGTGTAACACCTGTACTTGTAGAAATCCAATGGGCGCAGCCGTACCACCGCCAAAACTGCCATCAGGACCGGTGGCAGCTGTAAAGCCCCAGTTATCAGTTATTACTTCTGCTGAAAGAAGAAAAAACTAATGCGGATAATGATCAACGTTGTTGTCCTGTCATAATTTTTTATATCAAACACTGGCAATACCCGGCAAGCTTGTACCTGCATTGAATAGTTTCCCTTTTCCCTTCAACAAACTGAAAAGTATACGGCTTCCAGCTCACAGAGCTCTCAACCAGTACTTACAATCAGTTCACATTATTCCTGATGCTGAGTTTATCAGCCCCTTCATGGTACATTGAATTTTTGAAACATCTGCACCGGGATAAACAACAATATCATACTTCAGCCGTCCCCTGCACATAATAACGCCACCACATCCCGGATAAACATTTTGTACGTGATGGCCTGAAAGAGTTTACAACCGCTTGCCATTTGCTTTCATCATTGCCTATAAAATAACCTTTTCAATTCCCGGCAATGGTTTTCCATACCAGGAGTTGAATTAAATTACCGCCGAGGAATTTTACCCTGAAAGCATGGGCACGCATTTTATCAGGTACTGCTGCAGTAACATCTTTTTTTTGAGAATCAAATTCTCTTGACCGTGATTGTATTCAGTTAACCGCTGATAATCTTCCGGGTGATGCATAAGGATCGTGTATCCATCTTTACTTAAAAAGAAAGCACTGTTACGCGGCTTCGGTTTTAAACTGCACCTGCTTATCCCACTGGCCTTTATTTTCTACAAAATAAAGCTGCGACTTCTGTAATAATTGCTAACGCTAAAAACAAACATGGGTACGAAGAAGAGACGGGATATTATCATGTAAAATTTCTCCAATGCTAACGGTATTTGAATGTACTCAAAATTAAACGGAAAAATCCTGCGCTTATTTCCCTCATGCCACTTTGCTCCACTAGGTTTTCCCTTTTTTGATAAAAGGTAGTTTTTAACAGCAAATTTTACCATGACAGGTCGGGGTCAACAATCAACAGTTCATCACTGATAGCTTCAGCCTGCTCAAGCAATTCCTTATCCTGAACAATGCTTTGCCAGCTTAAAATTCAATACCTTGTTTGGTGCCTTCAATATCACCGGGACCACGGAGCTCCAGATCTTTTCTGCTATTAAAAAACCGTCATTGGTTGCACACATGATCTTTAACCGTTCACGTGCATCATTCGTTCAAAACTTGCTCCCTGTTAAAAGAATGCAAAACCCTGTTCGCTTCCTCTTCCCACTCTTCCACGCAACTGATCGGCGCTGTGATAAACCAAACCGTTCTGCACTTTCCATCACCAACACACTTGCATTCGGCACATCAACTCCCCACTTCAATTACTGTTGTTGCAACCAGGATCTGAGTATCATTTTTTTGAAACGCATCATATTGGTTTCTTTTACATCTGCTTTTGTTTTCCATGCACCAATACGATATAATACTTCGGCTCAGGGAAAAATGCTTTTACTTCTTCGTATCCTTTCATCAGGTTTTCGAAATCAAGCTTTGAACTTTCTTCAATCAATGGATAAATAAAATATGCCTGTCTTCCTTTTGCAATTTCTTCTTTTACAAAATCCATTACTGCCGGTCTTGCCGTTTCATAACGGTGAACAGTGGTAATTGGTTCACGCCCGGCGGCAGTTCATCCATTACACTGTAATCCAGATCACCATAAGCCGTCATCGCCATTGTCCTCGGTATTGGTGTTGCCGTCATTACCAGCATATGCGGCGGAACATGATTCTTCAACTTCAACTCCGCTCTTTTGTGCCACACCGAAACGATGCTGTTCATCAACAATGGCCAGCCCAAGATTTTTAAACTGCCAATTCCTTCAATCAATGCATGAGTACCTACGATCATTTGCACTTCGCCAGATTGCAGGCCATTCAAGATCTTTTCCCGTTCAGCTTTTTTGGTTGAGCCTGTGAGCAGCTTCACTTCAATCTTCATTTCTTTCAGTAAACCGGAAATACTGTTGAAATGCTGCTGGGCCAGAATTTCAGTCGGTGCCATTAAACAACTCTGAAAACCATTATCGGCAGCCAGTAACATGGTCAAGAGGGCAACAATCGTCTTTCCGCCGCCTACATCACCCTGTAACAACGATTCATCTGGTGGCCCCTTCGCTGTATCCACCCGTATTTCTTTCAACACTCTTTTCTGTGCACCTGTTAACTGAAATGGCAGATGCCTGCTGTAGAACTCATTGAACAGATTGCCCACTTTATTAAACACCACTCCTTTTTGAAAACGGTGACGGTTGCTCTTGATCATGGCCATACGTAACTGGGCAAAAACAACTCTCAAACTTTAATCTTCTCAGGCCGCTTCATACTGATTCGCATCGGCAGGAAAATGCATTTGCCTGTATGAATCATATCTCGATGGAAAGTTTAATGATGTAACCAAATGCTCCGGCAAATTTTCCGGCAAATCTTAATATGAATTTGCGGCAGCAACACTGCTAGAGCTTGGCAATACTTCTTCCGTTTAATCCCTTTGCTTTTAATTTTTCGGTTGTTGGATAGATAGGTTCAAGCAATTCCTGCCTTCTGCATTCTGGTGAGTAAGTACTTCCAGTTCGGGATGAACAATCTGCGGCTTACCCATAAAAAACTCAGCTTACCAAACACTAGATAATCTTCTCCAATAGCCAGTAGTTTTTGTACCCAGTTAATTCCTGGAACCAGGTAAGCTCCATAGTACCCGATACATCCTTAATATGCGCCACCAGTCCTTACCCTGCCGTTCGCCAATAATTTCAAAGTCGGTTAATCTCGGCCACCTGCATAATCCATTTGCAGGGTTACCTGTTGAATGGGAGTAATCTTTGTTTTATCGAGATGACGGTAGGGAAAATGCTCCAGCAGATCATTGAACGTAAAATGTTCAGTTCCTTTTCATCAAATCGGCACGCAAAGGCCCCACACTCTTTCAGGTATTCGATGGGGCTGCTTAATATGGATGATGAAGGATGGATAGAAATGATTTTGCGGTGAATTTACTGCGTACTGTGTAACCTGCCAATCATTGTTTAGGCTTTTCTTTACTCAGTGCTGTAGCTGAGCTATATGAAAAGACCTGTCCTGAAAAGTCACTTTGATCAAAATACCGTTGGGAGGGTGTTGAAAAGAGGTGTAGAGAGATTAATATTGCAATATCAACTCGGGAAAACTAACTTCCTAAAACTAAAATGCGAATCTTCTTCTTTCTTTTTACTGATAGCCGGCCTCCCGGTTTTTTGCGCAGAAAGAACCAAATAAACTGGCCCTGATTGTTGCCATTTCAAAATATGCACCATCAACCGGCTGGAACCAGTTTGAACTCAGAGAATGATATCCCTTTAGTAAAAGAGGCATTAAAACGTCAGGGATTCAAAAAGAGAATATCAGAATCGTTCGGGATAAGGAAGCTACCAAACTGGGAATCTTAAACGCCATCAAACAGCAATTGATTGATAAAGCAAAGCCGGGTGATGTTTGTGTGTTTCATTTCAGCGGGCATGGTGAACAGGTATTTGACGACAATGGTGATGAAGCTGATGGATATGATGAAGCATTGGTAACTTATGATGCTCCCATGGAATATCAGCCGGGTGTTGAAAAGCATTTACGTGATGATGAGTTTGGATTGAAGCTGGAAGAGATCAGAACCAAATTGGGAGCTGATGGAAATTTACTGGTGATCATTGATGCCTGTCACAGCGGCACAAGTACACGTTCAGGATTAGGCAACTATCGTGGCACAACAAAAATACCAACCCAAAGGTTATGCTCCCAAAGTGAATGTGAAAATTGTAAACGAAGCAATCTTCAACCTAAGCGAATCAAAACCGGGACAGGCTCCGATGAGTGCTTTCTTTGCATCAGCAGCATCTGAACTTAACCAAGAATGTGGCGATGAACATTGCGGCAGTTTATCACTGGCTTTTTCAAAAGCATTGGCAAAGGCTGATTCAAAAACAAGTTACCGTGGTTTATTTGATAATGTGCGTTTAGAAATGAGTAAGAGTGTTCCCGGACAAACACCGAATGCTGAAGGCGATCTGGATAAAGAAATTTTTGGCGGCAAGGCATTGGGCAAACCAAATTACTATGTTGCTGAGCAGATCTTAGGCAAGAAAAAAATTACAATCAGTTGCGGAAAGATCTATGGAGTTTTTGCAGGCACTACAGTAAAAGTATTTGCTTCCAATACCTATAACAGGGAAACAGCAACTCCACTTGCAAAAGGCATTTTAACTACGGCTGCCGATTACAGCAGTGAGGTTGAACTGGATACAGAGCTGAGTAATGATCAGTTGAAGACTGCCTGGGTGTTTTTAGAAGAAGTAAGCTTTGGTGATTTATCTGTTGCTGTTACCATTAAAACAAAAGATGCAGCGTTGAATGGAAAACTGAAAGATGCAGTTGCAAAAATTAAACAGGCCAAGCTGGTAAGTGAACAGGGCGATGTATTTATTGAGCAGGGTGCAGAAGGTTTCAGTGCCGACTCGATCTATATTTCCACATCAGGTGATTACCGTTTAGGTGTTTGCAGTAAGAATCTGAATGCAGATGAACTTTACACAATTGTTGCGGCTAAGATTGGTGCATATGGACGTGCTGCCTACCTGCGCAACCTGAACATGAAAAATGAAGAGTTGAATGTAGTGTTTGAATTTGTGCCGATTGATTATAAAAAAGCTGAAGGAAATAATAATGCGATCATAAAAGATTTACCTGTGAAGACGATCAAGGATGCATCGGGCAATATTGTTTTCCAGCACGATGACCGGTATAACTTACGGATCATTAATAATGGTCAGGAACGTTTGTATTACAATATTCTTGAAATACAACCCGACAACCTGGTGAATGTATTGTTCCCCGGCAGCAATCAACAGGCATCTGATTGCTTTATCAACCCTGGTGATACGGTAAGGTTAACAAAGATCTTTAAGATCAGTCCGCCCGATGGAATGAATGTAATTAAGTTAGTGGCAGCGAAAGCACCTTTGAATCTGCGCCAGGTATTTGTTGCCCAGGGCAGTTCAAGAGGCAACACTGCAAAACCAACCAACCCCTTTGAAAAACTAATGGATGGTATCAATCGTGCTGAAGGTGTACAGTCAAGAGGAAGCGGAGAAGAAACCATTCAGCCGGATGCTGTAAATATATTTTCCATTCCGTATAAAATCGTTCCGAAAAAACAATAATAAATATAATTGCTAATTCAGAAAAGTTTCTAATCTTTATTCACAAACCAAAAAAACAAACACAATGAAAAAGGTTTTATTCCTCCTTATCGCAGTAGTTGGCTTATCATTAGCTTTCACTACCACTGCTAAAGCTCAGACACAGCGTAAAAAAGTTGCTGTAATTGCACAACCTGTAACAGAAAAGAAAGATCTGCCTGGTCCTGATGCAGCTCCACGTGAAAAGAAAACCCGTGGTTATTGCTATGCTTATTTCGATAACTACACAGGTCAGTATGTTGACATCTGGGTAGAAGGTATTTACCAGGGTCGTCTTTCTCCATACGCAACATCAGTACGTATTGATGTATGGGTACCGGGTAACTGGACAAAATGGTATGCAGAAACTACAGACAAATCTTTGTACTGGAGCAACAGCAGCTATTGCAACGACAGCCGCACATTTACACTTAATCTTAAAAGATAATAAGGTAATGTTTTCAGTAAGGGTATAAACTTCAATGTTTATACCCTTTTTTTTTATATACATTTACGTAACTGCTGTATGAAGTTTTTAAAGAAATTCTTTACTGAGTATCTGTTTCTCAACCTGTTTATTTTTGGTTGTGTGTCGCTGCTTTCATTAGCCATCATCAACATTTCTTTCTTTGATCCTTTTACAGAGGCTTTCCAGGATTTTTCGTTAACTGATTTATATTACACAAAAGAAAAAGACAGAAACCAGATTAATAAAGGTCCGGTTGTTTTAATAAATGTTGAAGATAAAGACCGCTCACAGGTTGCCTATCTCCTTCAGCAGATTCAGAAGGGCAAGCCAAAAGTAGTGGCACTCGATATCGTTTATGCCCAAAGAATCAATCAGCAGGACAGCCTGCTAAAAGCTGAGTTTACTTCACACAATAATTATGTATTCAGCTATATTGCCGATTTCGATAACTTACAGGAATCAGTTTATACCGATTCTTTTTTTACCACGCAAAGAGATGGTTATGCAACAATGGTTGCAGACAATATTGAATATTCAACCATCCGCCATTATTATCCCTTCAATGATAACAGGCAAGCATTTACCAGCGCTATTATAAAGAAATACGACAGTGCTCTTTATCAGCAACTCTTAAAAAGAAAAAATAAAAAAACGGAGATTCATTATACCGGCAACCTGTCCAACTTCAGTTACTATGATTTTGACGAAGTAACAGATCCTGACTTTAATGCCTCTGCTTTACAGAATAAAATTGTACTGCTTGGTTATCTTGGTATGCCGAAAGTAAATGCCGGCAACCGGCAGGATGAAGACAAATTTTTCACCCCTCTTAACAGCAGGCTATCAGGTCGCAGTCATCCTGATATGTATGGCTGTGTGATACACGCCAATATTCTGCGGATGATCTTAGATAACGATTATATCAAAGTAGTTCCTCCATGGAGGGTATTCCTGGTTTCATTTATTCTGCTCTGGCTGATTTTACCATTCATGTGCGGTTTGTTTTTTAAAGGTGATCTCTGGTTTAATTCAGTTGGCACATTGGTTCAGCTGATTGGCAGTTTTATTATTGTTGCGCTTTCAGTGTTCACTTACAAGTACTTTAATACCAAGTTCGACCCGGGATTATTAACCGGCTGTTTGGTTTTACTGCCAACTTTCATAAATTTATATGAAGCGCTCTTAATGTTTCTCCGTTACAAATTAAAGATCCGCTTCCGTTCTGCCTTTCTTAGTAAAGACCATAATTATTAAACTTTTAACTATATCGGCTTTCTTCTTTTTCGTACAGGCAAAAGCTGCTGATGTAAAATACCTGTTCTATCATGTAACCAAAAATGTTTACTGGCAGCATGACGGGTTGAAAGAAAAAGCAAAACGAGGAAATTTTCTTTCTGCCAACCAATCGATCGTAAGTACAGAACTGGCCGATGTGATGCTGGTACAGAGCGATGGCAAATCAATGCTGCTTGAAAAACCCGGCACTTATACCTATCTCCAAATAAAAAAACTATTCAGTGCTGCAAAAGCAAACGGCACTTCCTCCGGTTTTTTTTCTTACGTGTTTGAAAAATTTTTAACCGGTGGCTCATCTGACGATAAGCAAAGAGTAAGTGCAGCGGTGATCAGGGGTAAACATGCCATGCAGCTGCCAGCCGACAGCAGCTTTGTTTTTACAAACTCCTTTGTACTACAATGGAAACCTGAGCAGAAAAACATTCCATACAGAATCATCATCCGTGTGAATCAATTATTACTTGACACAGTGCTCAGGGGTAAATCATCTTTTACAGTTCCTGAAAAAATTTTGCAGGGTAATACAGCCAGGCTGTTAAAGTGGAATGCGTTTCCATCAGACAGTAAGCAAAAACAACCTGAACCGTTTCTCTATATTCTTCCTGCCGCAAAAGACAAACTCATTTTACAGCAGCAATTCAATCAACTTAAGAAAAGCTATTCAAAAGATCAGCAGCTTCTCCGCATAATGAAAAGAGATTTATTTGAGCACTGGCTGGAATTATATCAGTTGAAATAAAATCTTACATAAAAAAAAGACCGCCTTTTCAGACGGCCTGCTATTTTCTCATGTTGATCGATTACTGAATAACGACTCTTCCTGTTGCAAGTTGTTTACCTGATGCATCCGTTAACTGAACAAGGTATATTCCTGTCCCTCTTCTGCGCAAATCAACCATCATCTGATCGTAAGGACGTGTAACAGTAAACTGCTGCTCGTACACTTTACTTCCTTTTCCATCAAACACCCTGATATAATTTTTAGCACCCCTGTTGACCGGATTATAATAGCGTACCTGGAACTGACCACCATTTGGATTCGGGTAGAAAAAAATCTTATTGGTTGCAGAATCAGCAATACTTAATGTATTTGATTCTCCAATACAGCCACCTGTTCCTGTTGCTGTTACTTTGTAGTCACCCAACTGATCAATATTTACAGTAAGTGTATTTCCGGTATTAGTAATGCCAACACCGTTTTTCTGCCAGCTTAAAGTAACACCGGTTGAAGGAGTAACAGTTGCAGTAATAGTTGTTTGCAAACCCGGGAATAATTTACTGTATGGTGCAGGACTTAATGAAACTGCCGGTAAAGGGTTCACAGTTAATGTAGCCACAGTTGAAGTTACATCTGTACAAACTCCGTTTCTTAATATTACCCTGTATTTATAATTATCGAAATTTGTACCTGTTGCATTAACATTCAGTGTTGCTGCAGTGGCACTGTTTACATCATTGAATTCTATACCACCATTTGTACTTAACTGCCATTGATAACTGATGCCAGTACCTGTTGCATTGATACTGAAGCCGGCGTTACCGCTTCCGCAAAGTGCGGCATTGGAAGGTTGTGCATTTACAACAACAGGTGCGGTTACATTTAATACAGCCACAGTTGATGTAATTGCAGGAGTACATGCTCCGCTTACAATACAACGGTAACGGTAATTATTCTGTGCAACAGTTGCATTTGTTACAGCATAGCTGCTGGCATCTGCTCCATTTATATTCGTAAAGTTTGTACCACCATCGGTACTTAACTGCCATTGATAGCTGAGTACATCTCCGGTTGCTGTTACAGAAAATGTATTACCGCTTCCCTGGCAAATATTGTTTGATGTTGGTTGTGCTGTAAATGCCGGTGCATTTTGTACAGTAAGTATAGCCGCATTGGAAGTGGCATTACTGCAACCTCCAGTTATTACACAACGGTAGCGGTAACCTGTTTGTCCGCTTGTAACTGCTGTAAGCGGAAGTGTTGCATTAGTTGCTCCTCCAATATTATTGTAAGAAGATCCGCCATCTGTACTTTCCTGCCATTGGTAACCAACAACAGATCCTGTTGCTGCAACAGTAAAGTTTGTATTACTGTTTGAGCAAATAGTAATATCTGCCGGTTGATTACTTATTGCAACTGCATTGAAAACATTCAACGTTGCAGCATTAGATGTTACAGCAGGCGTGCATGCACCACTTACAACACAACGGTAACGGTAATTATTCTGTGTAATGGTTGCTGCTGAAACAGTATAGCTGTTTGCATTAGCAGAACCAATTGGGTTAAACGTGTTACCGCCATCTGTACTTACTTCCCACTGATAATTGAGTGCTGATCCGCTGGCAGACACTGAGAACGTTCTGTTACTGCCTGCACAAATAGTTGCGGAAACAGGTTGAGTTGAAACAGCTGGTGCTATTTGCACAGTTAAAACGGCAGCTGAAGTATTACTTGTATTGCACTGACCAGTGTATACACAACGGTAACGGTAGTTGTTTTGAGCAGCCGTTGTTCCGTTAACGGTATAACTTGTTCCGGTTTGTCCTGCAATAGTATTCCATGTGCCGCCACCATCAGTACTTAGCTGCCATACCTGTGACGATGCTCCTGTTGCAGCTGAACTAAATGTTATATTACTTCCTGCACAAATTGTTTGTGAAGATGGATCTGTAATTACCGAAGGACCGGTTCCGGGCTGCACAATAAAACGGATCACTCTTGTTTTTGTAATGGAGCCTGATACACCCTGTATGGTTATATCATAACTGCCAAATGCCAGCGTATTGGCATTGTTCAGTGTTATATCAACATTATTGCCGGGTGTAACAGTTGTTGAACTGAAGCTTACTGTTGTTCCTGCAGGCACACCTGCAATAGCTGAAAGATCAGCAGGTGTAGTATAACCAAGTATTGATGTTACCGCAAGCTGTATTGTTCCTGATGCAGCTGAAGAACAGGAAACTGTTGCAGCAGCCGGTGCATTAAAATCAAAGCCGGGATCAGCAGCAACAATTGTGAAGTTGGCATTATTGATATCAAAGAAAATATTACCAACAGCCCTTACTCTTATTCTTGCCTGTGTTGTTGGATTATTCGGTACTGAAATTATTTCACTTCCATCATTAGGAGTACTTGCAACAATTGTTATTGGAAAAGTTAATCCTCCATCCGTTGACAGATCAATGGCAACATTTGCACAGTTTACCGGTGCTAAGGTTGTATTGCCAACACTCCATGAAACAGTTTGTGCAGAACCTGAATTCCAGGATATTCCGGTTGTATTGGGTGCTGTAACTAAAAAGGACCTGATGTATTGGTTATCGTCAACACCATGTTATCACTTTGTGTTGAACCTCCGTTTAATTTATTATCTCTTACTGTTAACCTGAAATTGAGTGTACGGTTAACAGAAGGAAGCACTTCCCATTTTTGTCCGTTTGCTCCGGTAAGTATGGTTGCTAACTGTGGAATTGTTCTTGAGGGTGTTGCTGTTGAAAGGAATGAATGGAACTGTGGACCGGCAGTTGCAGTGGCAGAAGGTACTGTTGAAAAACCGCTTGCCCTTGAATCAACCTGTTCCCAGTTATAAGAAAGTATATCGCCTGCATCAATATCACTACCGCTTCCTGTTAATACAAATGGTGTTGAACGGGGAATAGTAAAATCAGCTCCTGCACTTGCAGTTGGTGCATTATTTCCTGTATTCGTAATAACAGCACAGGAACCTGCACCATTGATTATATAATTGGTGATCTGCTGAATATTTACTGCATGAAAATAATCATCACTATGAGGTTGCACATCTGTTGTAGGGCCGGTAATACCTGCATAGCCCATGATTGTACTTCCGCTGCCTGGTTCAACCTGTACACCGGTACCTTCATTACCTCCATGTGTATGCGTATGATTTCCGCCAAACTGATGCCCCATTTCATGTGTCAGGTAATCCACCACAAACCAGTCGAAATTATTCAGGTTGTTGTATGATGTAAACCCACTTCCTTTTTCACCTGTTTGGCATACACAACCTATACAACCTGCATTGCCATTATCACTTGTTCTGTGTACTAAATGGCCTATATCATAATTGGCGTCGCCAATTTGTGCATCAATAGTCACCTGTGTTGTTGAATTCAGTTCGCCGGACCAGGGATCAGTTGAAGCATCTAAATAAATAACGAGATCATTGTTGGGAACAAGTATCATACGTATTGCAAAATCTCTTTCATAAATTCCATTCGTTCTCGTCATTGCAGCATTCATTGCAACCAGCACTTTTGCTTTTCTCTGCGCATCGGTTGTTTCAGTTCCATTTAACCAAAACTGTGAAAACTCTCCGGTTGAAGCGAGTGCAAGACGGAACGTTCTGAGTTTACCATCTGTTGCATTTTGTGCTTCGGGCATTTCGCTTAAACGCTGCATTGTGTTTTTCTCATCAGTAAAACATTTAAACTCATTTTTATAATCAATGATTTCATTTCTTGAAACAACCAGGTACAGTTGTTTTTTCTCATCTGACTGGTCGATATAAATTGTTGGGCGGTCGGTAGAAAGAATCATCCCTTCGAACTTACCCATTCCCATACTGAAACGGATGGTTGAGTTGGGACGGTCAATTCCTTTACCGGCATAAGAATGAATGCCGGGATACTTTGCGGCAAGATCAGGGTGCATCACTGGTGCATTCACAACCCTGTACCGTTCAATTACTCCTTCAGCATTTGGTACTGAAAGAATAAACGATGAGTTTGATGCAGATACACTTTTTTCTGATGGGGCACGCTTCAGTTCTTCTGTCATGATTGATGACTTCAACTGAAATACTTTATATGCCTTGGGTTTACTTCCATTTGAAACCGGTCAGCTGAAAGCCAACTTTCATCCATTTGCTGCCATAGGTTTTGCTGGCCATAGGTAGCAACACAAATAAATACAAAAAGAGAGAAGAGTAAAGATTTTCTCATGTTACGTTTTGGTTTAAGCAGAAGCAATCAAGATATAAAAAACACTTATACAAGGCAATTGCACTGGAGAAAAAAAGCCCTTCTTTGTCAAAACAGAACAGATACAGACAAAATGCGGAAAAATTCAACAGAAAAGACTACGAATTATTTCTTCATCAGGAAGAGAACCGGTATCGCTAACCGTTTACGCCAGGCATTCTCAGAATGGTTTGCTCCAAGAAACTCCTTAGTTATCCAATTCCTGCCTGTAAACCCTTTTGCTTTCATAATACTATCTGCCTGCTGCTGAAAAGGTTTGTAAAGTGAATCAAGCGTAGCTGTTCCGTAATCAAAATAAATTTTATGTGTGCCGGGGTCAGGTAAATTGCGCCTCAAATAATTCATAAAAGCTTCCGGAACCGGATTGTCCTTTACAGTAAATAACCCTGGCCAGTGTGTAGATAAACAGGCAGCACCTCCAAATACAGTTGGATACTCACAAATTGCATACATAGAAATTAATCCACCCATACTTGACCCTGCGATGCATGTATTGTTTCGGTCTTTCAGAGTAGAAAAATTTTCATCAATAAAAGGTTTAAGTTCAGTTACAAGAAATTTTAAATACTTATCTGATTGCACAGGAACTGCAAATAATGAATAGTCTTTTGTTGCTGTTGCGGTATAAATTGAATCCTGCTGCTGTTTGAGAAGTGATTCAAAAGGTTTTTGCGGAAAATAATCTGCATGACGTTTACCGCCTGTATTCCACACAGCAACAACAATGCAGTCTTTTATTTTTTTTGTTTTATTAATCGCCCAATTGTTTCATCAACTCCCCACTCCTGTTTGTTCCAGTTGCTGGTTGAATCAAACAGCATTTGTCCATCGTGCATATACAGAACAGCATATTTCTTTTTTGGGAATATCCTTCAGGCAGCCATACTTCAACATTCCTTGCATCAACATAAACAGATGAAAAATTTGCAAACCGCTTAACAAAACCCGACGATACATTTACTTCCTGGGAAAAACTGCTATTCAGCAGAAAAAAACAAAACACAGGAATAAGTGTTGCTTTCATGTTCTAAATTTATTTACTTTCCGATACAAAAAGTAAAGAATCCAGTATATATTGATGTTTGAAAGGACGGGCAACAAGAGGGCAACACGAAAGCAGAACCAAAAGAAGACAAGGATAAAATCTTTTTCAATTAAAAAACAGAAACTGTTTTGTAGTGACCTCTCCTGTTATTTCTTGCAAATGTATTGATTATTTGGAAATCACTCAATGCTTCACAATAGTACTTACTATACGCTTTTGCATACCCTTCACTGATCATTAATTCATTTAAGCAAGTACCATCTGCAAGAAAAACATAAGCCAGTGTTCTGCCAAAGAATCGATGCTATTTAGTTTTTCCATTTGTATCGTTACAGAAGTTCCAACCGGAGCTATACTATTTAAAAATGTTTTTGATTGATGCCCTAACGATAAAAGCAATTGACCAGGTAAGTGTGTTTCTCTTTCATCCTGTTGCAGTTTTTTTGATCTCTTTATTTCAGGTGCATCAATACCTAAAAATCTTATTTCCTCTTCCTTCTTATTAAAAATATTCATGACGAATATGCCATCGCCATCAACCACCTTAGTGATTTTAAGATGAGTTTTTATAATTGCCTGTCCATATGCTTTGAATTGCATCATATTGCTTCGTTCAACTAACTGAATTTCAGTGCATTGCGATGTAAATTTGTATTGAAAAAAATGAATTTTCAAAATTAAAATTTAATATCATGGCAAAGCAAACAGGTTTAGTTCGTTATTCTGGTTCAATGGGCGGAGTTCGACATTTTAAAATCAAAGGTTTATCTGGCGACTTCGCCGGTTTAAATGGTGGTCCTTCAGGAGATCAAATTAAAACGGCTCCTGAGTTTGAACGTACTCGTGAAAATATGAACGAGTTCGGCGGATGCCACCACAGGAAAAGCCATTCGTGTTGGACTCAGTCAGTTGGTGAAACAAATGAGTGATCCACAAATGACCGGAAGATTAACCGGTGTAATCAAGAAAATTAATTTGGAAGACCAAACAGAAGCCAGGGGTTACCGGGCAATTTTGATTTCACAGGAAAAGCAGTATTTGACTGGCTTTGCATTCGATAAGAATGTTAGCCTGGAAGGTGTGTTCACTGCACCTTACACTTTAACAAGTACTCCTGCACGTGACAGTGGTACATTCACAGTACCTGAATTCAATCCTGCAAACCTTGTGAATGCACCTGCTGGTGCAACTCACTTTCGTTTGATTCAGGCATTGGCTTGCGTTTCTGATTTTGCTTACAACGATCAGACCGGCGTTTATGAGCCAATTGATCCGGCAAACAATGAACTTTCAGATGTGCAGTATTCCGGCTACATCGATTTGTTCACTCCAGTTGCAGCTCCTACTGTTATAACAGCTACGCTGCCAGGATCACCTACACTTACTGCGGATGCAAGTGTGTTGCAGTGTATCGGCATTGAGTTTTATCAGCAAGTGGTTCCAACTACTATCTTTTTAACTCAGGGTAATGCCCTGAAGATTCAGGATATTTTTTAAGGATTGAAATATCTACTCCATTTATGAGCCCTGGATTCTTCCGGGCTTTTTATGTACCATGCAATTCAAAAAAATCATTGTGTGTTGAATCATGGTGCTTTTAACCTCGGGTTATGGTTGGCTAATATGGTCGAAATGCAGTCAGGATAAAAATAAGTCAGGGTAAAAGTGCAAAAGCCCTTAAAAGGAAAGCACAAAGCTGACAGCGGCCTGATGGAAAGCACCACAGATACCAACCGCAAGCAAGCCGATAAACAGAACAGCCTACTAAAGGACGGTAATGAATACGATGGCGACGAAAATGCCTGCTGAAAACTACCTGCGGAACTGAAGGAACCGAATAAAGAACTGCTGAATGGACAAACTGCCAAACTGCGACTGGTGATGATACGAAGCTAGCTTTGCATAACTGTGAATTTTTATAAGCATCTCTCAGCGAGGCAGTAAAAAAACCCAAAGAAACGGAATAAAAGATGGCTTTGTGTGTCGAGTCTGTGTTTATGCCGTAGTCTTTGTTTTTTTGTCAGGGTTGTGCGGTGGGCTGCCGTAGCTACTTTGCTGAATAAAAAACACATTGGCAAAAGCTGTATCAATTCAACAAGGACGTGAAGGATGTAAGAAAAGCGGATATTTCTGCCCCTTCTTTTTAGTATTCACATGGTAGCATCAAGCAACCATCTACCAGCCAGATGGTGGCAACATCATAAGGGAAAATCACTGAAGGAATTTCCTGACTTGCGACCGGTTATGATTGCCATCAGTTGCTTTGATAAAAAACTGATCAGCATGTTCCTCTTTGAATTCCCATACCTGGAACCGTTCAAAGGTTTACATCTTTCTTACATTGATGGCTTATAATTAAATCAATCAGCCAATAAGCATAGCATACTTCAACCATATCTTAACTCCATCTGTAGAAAAGAATTAAAGATGGATTGTGGTGAGAAATTTTTGAACCGTTACCACTTCCAGTAGTTTTTGCATTCTTCATTTTAAAAATTTAATTTTTAAAGAAAAAAAGAAAAAAAGCAATCATCAGGCGGCGTGGCTAAAAACAGGGAGGAACGGAATAATTGATGAAAGCTTTGTGCGGATGGGCTGTGTTGTATGCCGTAGTTACTGTTTTTCTAAAGCAATTGTGCCATCCGGCCTTACTGCATTTTTTGGTTATTATTCCGCGATAAGGATGCCAGTAATACGGAAGATTAAAATGATGTGAAGTTAGAGCGCACCCAAAAATTTTAATCTATAGGAAAGTTTGTCATTAAAACCCGGAACGAATGGCTAGTATTATTTCAGTTTAAAAGCTGATAATGGCCAAAAGATTTTTAACAAGCGAAGGTTATACTACCAAAGCTGCTGTACTAATGGAATTGATTCTGTAAAAGCAAATGCAAGGATGAAAGTAAGTATGACAGAAAAATTTCCACCAACAGTAAGTATTATTTCACACTAAAAGCAAGTAATGGACAAATCATTGGAACAAGTGAAATGTACGAAACGGCTTTTGGCCGGGACGGCGGCATTGAATCCGTAAAAACAAATGCACCTGGTGCAAGTGTATCAGAAGAATAACATTATTACATACATATTTATAAAGGGAGTACAGCTATCATGCTTGCTCCCTTTTTGTTTTTACCAGCAATAAATATTCTGTAATTTTTAGATAAAAATGGGAAGACATAAAGAGAGGGTTCAGATCCATCATGAACCAACAACCACCGAACGTTTTCTTTGCATTGCTTCTATGCCCAAATGGAGTAAACTGCTGTCAGGCATGAACCAATAAACCGTATTGCGATATATTAAGCGGATTAATTGAAAAAGGTTTTTACAGTGACAGCGATGAAAAGCGGACTATCAAAAGATGGCAGCTGATCTAAAAACCGATTCCGGAAAACTTACTAAGTGGATTGGTGCTATCTATCAGGATATTTTGAACTAAACGAACAAAAATCAGAACTTTTTATGCTGATGGGATAAAAACGATTCTTTATAAAGTACTTTGATGACTCGGCGACGTTCGGTTTAACATTGCCCGTGATACCAAGAAAGTACGGAAATGTTCCGGTTCTATTTTGCGAAAGGCAAAAACAGGTGCTGAATATTATTGGGTCCATCATTGTAGAACATAGTATTGAAGCTGACACATACGAAGTATGTATTTGGCTGAATGGAGGATTTACAATAAATACCGTGACTTTTTATACGATAAAGCAAAATTTTATAACAGGGATTGGGTTCTTTGATCTTCATCAAAAAACTGAAGGGCAGATTGATGATGAATTGATGAAGATTTATAAAAAGGATAGTTTATTTCGTGAGTGCTGGCCTGCCGGTAAAGCGCCTGCGGCAAAAAGCATAGCCGTGCCCGCACACTTGACGGCACTGGTGTTGGCGAGCCGTTGATGGCCGCCGGAAGAATGAGGAACGAAGGAACGGAGGCGGACGCAAACCCCACAAAGGGGCTGGCGGTAAAGCCATGAGGAACGAATGGCGATGCAACCATAGGCCGCCGTAGTAAATTTCCCGTCAGGGTACGGAGCTGAACTATGCAAGTGAACCTTAGCGATGCTTTGCTAAATGGAGCTACGAGATGAGCAATTAGCAGACGCAAGGTGAACGCAGCCTAAGTGGGGCTGCCGGCGAGCAAAAGAAAAGAGGGCAGCGGGTGGACTGAACGCTACTGAAGTGAATGTATGACGTAGTGAAGCGGAATGAAACTCAGTGAGTATTGCAGGGATGGCTTGCGGAAAGGCAGGTGCATCCCATGTGTATTGCTTTGTGTGTGGCCTGGGATGCCCTGCCTTGTAGCAAATTGTTTAGCTGCGAACGTGGTGTAATGGAGGAGGAATGAGGAGGAACTGCAAGCAGCATGACAAACTGCGTAGCGAAAGCAGAGCACCCGAAGGGCATTGCAGGTGCAGCAATACCCTAAAAGTTTATAAAAATATTTATTGCTGCTGCTGCAATGGTTTGGCATGATTGCTTGCTGACGACGAATGACGAACACCTATTTACCGGCGAAGCGTGGGCTTTGTGCGGTGGGAAAAGAAGCGATGGTAGGCAGCTTCCCGGGCTGGATTTGTGGGTGGCTCCGGGATGCTGCCGTGGGGCAATTGGGCAGGATATTGAATGCCGGAAGGCTACCGACTGAATGAGTGACTGCAGCGGAGTGTACGGAGCAAAGGAATGAAATGAAGAAGGTAGCCTGACTAAACTGTATACAGAATCATGGCAGCTTCGGGACGAATGCATAACATCAAAAATAAAGCCCCCTACCAAGGAGGCTCACATGACGAAGTAAATGAATGGCCTAACTGTGATGAAAAAATAAACACACCAGGTGAAACAAACCAGCAAGAAACCAGATGCTGCCAACAAGCCAACGCTGAACTAAGACTGACATAACGAACCATTTAAATGAAAAAATAAAATAACTGCGACCTCACAGCACCGGGATTGTGGGTGGCAGTATAAATGGCCTTGTGCGTTGGGCTTTTGTTTATGCTGCGAAGCGCTGGCTTTGTGCCGGTGCTATCTTTGCAGCTTATTTTTTTTTAAATGGAGAGGCAGTTGTCAGCAGTGGATTAGGGACATGAGGTTAAGGCAGGATAAGACACTATATTTTTGTATGTGGGCTATTAAATCGAAGTCTTCTTTTCAAATGAATCCAAAATACCAGATAATTTATTTAGATCATTAAACTTGTTTTTCCTAAAAAGAGATAAAATACTTCAATATTAAGTTCCTTACATTTTTCCATTATTGTTGAAGAAGGCATTTCCAAACAAACTAAAACTGATTTTGAGATTATACCACCGTAAACATCTTTTGACACGCATTTTATTTATGTCATCGTGTTTCACTTTACCAGACTTGCATTCAATAAAATAAGTTTATGCCCAATATTTATTAGCACATCAATCTTCATTTTTCATGTAAGTGCCATCATTTTTAAATGGTAATGTACATTGAACAAACAACTCTTTAACTTTCTTCCAGGTAGATGCTTCTTTAGCAACTAAAAGCTCCCACCATCCAGAATTGAAAAATAAAATATTAATATTTTTTGAAGATGAATTAAATATAATCCTACCATTATCATTAACTGTTATATTGTTCTTGCCCCAGGTAACTAACATTTTGCCTACTGTTGCACTCCCTGAAGAAGGCATACTAATAACATCTCTATACTGATTGCTAAAGTGAGTAACAATAGCTTTATATCGATAACTGCTTGTACAAAAAGAGAATATTTTATTGGCTACATCAAAATCATCCTTTGAAAAGCTATCCAGTAACTTATAGCTGCTAACAGTATGGCCACTTAATTCAAGGAACTCTTTTATTGTAATTTGACTGTTTAATTTGACTTTAGCATAAGAAGGTAGTTCAAGAATTGTGTCATCTTGATTAATATAAAATCCTTTCAACCCTTTTTCATGAATTAATGATTGAATTGCTAAAACCATAACCTTAGTACCTCCTGTCAAATTAAAAGATACTTCGTCGTCTGAGTTCATCCTATCAAGTATTTTCTGACAAGTAGATTTAACTTCATGAAAGTCGTGTGCATTACAGCTATATTCAGAAAAAGGTATAGCCGTTCAAATATGATTTAAGAAATGTTACCCTATTTTTCGACTCCGACGAAACTATAAAATGTATTCTTTCGGGGGTGAATGCTTTAATTCCAATGAAAACTGGTAATAGCTGGCCGCCAACTAAAGTAATTTGATGCTTCATTTTATGAATAATTCAGGCTGGTTAATATTCGGATCATATACAATGTTCAGCAGTTCGGAGCCAGGCATGGGTTTTCTCAGCTCCTTGATATAATCGCTAAAATCAACATAAACAATCTTACAGTTATAATCCTTCCCAAAATTGCAGCAGAAGCTACCATTGATTTCTTACCGCCAGTGATATCAATTACTATTTCTGACGAGGATTTAAAACCAACTGCTCTTTTAAACATTTGTATATAGCAGAAAAAGATTCATCCTTAAAATTGATTATTTCATATTCAGAATTGAGAAACTTTTCTAAATGCTCATTTCCATCAGCCTTGTCGTTTGATGTAAATATAAAGTGTCTATTAAGTTCTAATGTTTTTAGCCGTAAGAATTATCGGCTCCAAGGAGAATCCCTAATATGGAAAAAAGTATCCCATTCTTAGTTAATACATTTTCATAAGACGCCTTAAACTTCTCAATAACTACAGGAAATAATTTGTCGTAATACAACTCCTGTGCTTTTGCGAAGTTGCCATTTAAGGCAAAATCAAGCCATTCTTTTAGATATGGAAGTTCTTGTTTCATTATTTTTCTTCTATTTGTAATTGTTTGTATTTAATTAAATAGGTTTCCCCTGAAACCCGATATTTCAATTTTTCAGTAATAGTAAATACCCCCTGATTCCTTTTGCATCCAAACACATTTTCACCGACAAATAAATAGGATTCGAAGATTTTGTAACACTCTCAAGAAAATTGGGCTCGTTTAAACATATCAATATCAACCACATCTTTCCGATTTAATCTAATAACTACTGTATCAGGAAATAAGGGCGGTGATTGTTTTTTCATTTTCTCATAAATTGAATATGTTTTAAAAAACTCAAGTCTAACTGGCGATAATTCATACTTGTAAACTGATGTTGAAATCAGGTATTCATGAAATCTTAAAAACTCATCTCTTTGAGATTGATTAAGCAGAACCCCTATTTCAAAACCATTTTTAAGACCATGCTTTCCATCA
>JADJPV010000005.1 GCA_016713085.1 Chitinophagaceae bacterium
ATGAAGGACTATTAAAGGTCTTAGTACAAGGGTAACACTTTTTATTTTTCTAAAATTAAAGTTATGAAAATTACAAACATCATGGGTGTAGATGTATCCAAGCATACCTTGGATTGTCACCTGTTTGTTCAGCAACAGAGCCTGTCATCTGTAAGTAATGACAGTAAAGGGTTTAAGTCAATTAGCCGATGGCTGCACAAAGAACTGAAGAATACGGAAGGCTTACTGGTAGTAATGGAATACACAGGTATTTACACCTATGGTATTGAACGCTATTTAGAACAGCAGCAGATAAAGTTTGTAAAACGACCCGGCATTGGATATAAAACGTTCTTAGGAATGGTGGAGGGCAAAATGATAAAGTTGATGCCCGATTTATCAGTAAGTATGGCTGGATGAGGAGAGAAGAATTGCAACCAATGACTCCATTAAGTGATGCTCAGCTTGAGCTACAGCAGATCATGAATCAACGTGACAAACTCGTAACAGACAAGGCATCGTATCAATGTAAGCTACATGAGCTTGTGTCACAAATGGGGGAAAAAGTAAATGAAAAATGGTTGCCTCTATGAAGTATGTAATAGAAGTTTTGACACAAGAGGGGTTAAAGAAGCAGAAACTGCTATTAAAGAGGCGATGTGTTTGACTCAATCATTACAAACCAACTATGAGTTAGCCAGCAGCGTAACAGGTATTGGTTTTATACAGCAGTTCACCTGCTGATAGCAACAGAAAATTTTGCTACTCGGTTCAGTGATGTAAGGAAACCTATCAGCTATTGTGGTGTTGCAACTTTTGAACATAGTTCAGGAATAAGTATCAGAGGTAAAACAAGAGTTAGTCACCTGGCAAATAAAAATTAAAATCATTATTAACCATGGCTGCGCTAAGTGCTATACAGCAAGACCCCGGAACTAAAAGCAAAGTATGACCAAAAGGTCAAAGAGGGAAAGCCTAAAATGAGTGTACTCAATATCATCAGGGCCAAACTGATTGAAAGAGTCTACGCTGTTATTAAAAAACAAAAAGTGTATGAAGTAAAATTAGCTGCATAATATTATTTGGTAATATCTTAGAATACGCCAACAACAGCTAAAAAAATTATGAAACCAATTATTTTACGTTTTTTCATAGGGATCACTTGTTTATTTTATTTACCAATACTTTTATTTTTTTTCAGGTTTATTTTAAAAGTGCCGATAAATGTATTTGGAGCTTTTCCTTTCTTACATGAGTTTTGTTTGATATATAGCCCACTTGTGATCTTATTGTTTTCTTTGTTGACGATTGTTTTTGGAGCTAAGAGTAAAAAAATGCAGGAATTGCTTTTTATTATTGTTCTGCTTGTATGGTATCCCATTTATCTAACATTCGCATTGAAAGATTTTTAAATTTCTTGCTCATGATGGTGTCCCGCCAACATGCAGTTAATAATATTAAAAAAATTAGTTGGCGGGGACTCAGCTATCCTTAGTGTTCCAAACAAGTAAAGCTGGTTTTGGTAAACGATGAGTATTGAATAAAAAGATGAGTGCTGTCTGTAGTTATTGCTCATGTTGGCGTCCCTCTGCTATACATAGTATTCCAAGCATGTAAAGCTGGTTTTGGTAAACGATGAGTAATGAACAATAAGATGAATGCTGTCTGTAGTTTGCAACTACAGACAAGATGCAAATTGCAGCCAGTAATTCCTGGTAAAGTTTCACCATATTTAGTCTTTCAGCTTCTGATCCGCTTTTACCGCATAAAACCCTCATTTTCATCCACTTAAACCGCAATCTACAGCGTCTTTTTTCATATCTGCAGCGTCTTGAACGACCTCTGCACTGCCTTTCTTCATGCTACGCTGCCTTCATTACATTCTACAGTCTCTTGAACGATAGCTGCAACAGCTTTATTCACTTCCGCAGTTTCTTTATTGACATCTACGCTGCCTTTTTTTCATTCTGCACTGCCTTTATTACATTCTGCAGCGTCTTGAACGATATCTACAGTCGCTTGAAGAGTAACTTGCAGCCCTTTGCTCATGTTGGTTTCCAGCCTTAGCATACAGTTAAAAGAAATAAGCTGCAATCATATTCCTTTTCAGTTTGCAACATTTCCAGTTTCGCTATCTCTTTTATAAAAATCGAACCCCCTTTTGCATTCACTTTTGTAATTTACCCACCAGTTGGTATTGGCACTTACTGGAATATGTTGTAACTCGCAGTAAAATAGTTTCACATGAACAAGATTATCCTCCCTTTGTTTGTCCTAACCCTCGGCATCAGCACAAGCAATTTTGCACAAAAGAAAAAACCTGCAGCCGTATCTGCAATTATGGGAGATGCAGGTGATAAAGAATCTAAAAACAACAGTGGTGGAGGCAACAAAGAACTCCGCATTATTTCAGCTGAGAAAGTAATGGAAATGAAAATACCTGAAGGCGGGGCTAATGGTGCAGCCATTGTATATCACCCAAAAGAAAAGTTGTATTATGCAGCACAGGCAGGTAATAAAATATTTCCACTAGTGATATTTGATAAGGATGGAGATATATTATCTGCAGAAGACCAGGCAACTTTGATTGATGTAAGAGGGTTGTGGTACAACCCCAAAACAAAAAAGATCGGCGGTAATGGCTACGATGCATTTGGATGGTTTACCTATGATCTCAACAAAAAAGGATTACCTGAAACCATTGAGGTGTTTAAAGAAGGATCTTATCAGCCCGATAAAAACAGTGCAGGTGTGCTCAATACAGAAGATAATGAAGTGCTGTTTCTGGATGGACTGAATATTACCTGCTACAATACGGATGGTACCGATAAACGCAAAACAATTCAGCTCCATATCGGCTCCATGAATTCAAAGGACGGAGTACAGACAACCACTACAGATTTTGAAAGCAATTATAATACACGTTCCCTTATTTACACCGGAACAAAAGGCGCTGAAATCGGTTTGCTGAACATTACCAAAAAACAGGTTGAACTCTACGACATTAAAACTGGGTATATGAGCCAGATCGTTAAACTGCCTGTTGACTTTGAACTGGAAACTTATTTCAACTTTACGTTCTGCAATGATATTTACTGGGTGTTTAATAAGCAGAGCAGGAAATGGATGGGGTATAAATAAGAGGCAGGAAGTAAGAAGCAGGAGGTAAGATGTGGGCTAAGAGTTCGAAAGAGGGCCCTTCGACTACGCTCAGGATGACAAAGAGGAGAGAAGAAAGCCATAGCCGATAGTTGTGAGTCGATAGTACAGATTGTTAAGAAAGGAGAAGTAATTAGCACTATACAATCTTTATTCAATAATTATAAGCTGTAAAGAATCAGGGCTGGGCCCGATTTAATTCTTTAATAACCCCTTGCTTAAGCAGGGGGTTATTAGTTATAAAGCAGATGGGCTTTAGCCCTGAAAAATATTCAAAGGCCAAAAAGTAAACCCTGACAGAAATGTCAGGGTTTACTTTTTATATGAATCAGTTATCAGCTGATTGTATGTCTTGCTCTTGCCAGCGTTTTATCTTTTTCCGGCTGACCTAATGGTTTGTTTTTAGCAAAATCCATGAGGATTGGAGCTGCCACAAATACTGATGAGTAAGTACCGGTAATAACACCGATTAACATTGCGAAGGCAAAACCTCTTGTTACCTCACCACCAAAGATGAAGAGGATGAGCAATGTTAAGAACACGGTGAGTGATGTCATGATGGTACGTGCCAGTGTATCATTGATGGCTTTGTTAAGGATGACACCCTTATCCTGGCCAAACATTTTTGCACTGTATTCACGAACACGGTCAAATACAATTACCGTATCGTTCATTGAGAAACCAATTACTGTTAAGATGGCCGCAATAAAGTGCTGATCAATTTCAAGTGGGAAAGGAACGATGTTTCTCAGGAAAGAGAATACGATCAATGTTACCAATACGTCATGCAGCAGGGCTACAATTGTACCTACTGAATATCTCCAGTCACGGAAACGGATGAAGATGTATAATGTAATTGCCAGCAAGCCGAGAATGGTTGCCCACAATGCGCCTTTTTCAAGTCATCAGAAATAGTAGGCTGTACTGTTTGTGAACTCTGTTTGAATTTTTTATCGAACTGCTGATAGGTTGTTCCTTCAGGAAGGAAGGTTTTCAATCCTTCAAATATTTTGCTTTCTACAATTGAATCAACCTGCTGACCGGGTTGCTCTATCATATAATCAGTTGTAATATTCAACTGCTTATTATTACCAACTGTTTTAATGATCGGGAACTTATTCAGCACTTTATTCAACTCGTTTGCAACTTCTTCATTCTTCATTTCACGGTCAAACTTCACAGTATAACTGCGTCCGCCCCTGAATTCAACACCATAATCAAAACCATTAAAGATTGATGCAACACCCAGCAGTAATACCACCAGTGAAATACCATAAGCTACCTTGCGGTACTCAATGAATTTGTAAGCAGCATGTTTAAAGATGCGGCGTGAAATAGCGGTAAAATATTCAAAGTGACGGTTCTTCTTCATCCAGAAATCAGTAATGAGTCTGGAAACAAGAATACCGCAGAATAAACTGAGAAGGATACCAATGATCTGTGTGTGGTTGCAAAACCTTTAACCGGTCCTAACCCGAAATACACAACAGGATGATGGCGGTTAATAAGGTTGTTACGTGTGCATCCAGTACAGGAGCAAGGGCATGTTTATAACCATCGTTCACTGCTAATTGATAGCTCTTGCCTTTGGTTAATTCTTCTTTGATACGTTCAAAAATGATTACGTTGGTATCCACCGCCATACCGATAGTTAAAACCAAACCGGCAATACCTGCGGCAGTTAATGTGGCGCCCCATGCGCTGAGTACACCAACTGTAAATAATAAGTTTAAGATCAGGGCAATATTTGCAACCCATCCGCCTGTGTTATAATACACAAGCATCAGTACAAAAATCACAATAAATGAAATGAGGAAAGACAGTGAACCACCTTTGATTGCTTCAGCTCCAAGTGTTGGACCTACCACCTGTTCCTGTACAATTTTAGCAGGAGCGGGGAGTTTACCTGTACGTAAGATGCTTGCCAAATCCTGTGCTTCCTGTGTAGTAAATGATCCGCTGATCTGTGAGTTACCACCAGAAATAGCGCCATTGTTTACACCGGGTGCAGAGTATACATAGTTATCAAGAGCAATGGCAATAGCATATTTACCACTGAAGGCTTCACCGGTCATTTTTTCCCAGATATCAGCACCTTTTTTGCTCATGGCCATGTTCACCAGTACTTCATTATTGCGCTGATTGAAATCCTGGTTGGCATCAGTAATAAATTCACCGGTTAACTTCGGAAGATCAGAACCGGGAACTGTTTTAATGACAAATATTTCAAGTAAGCTTTCACCTCTTTTGTTTTTTCCTACAGGTTTTGCACCGTAGAGAAAACGCATGGTTGATGGTATAGAAGCTTTTACAATATCGAGTTTTGTATATTTTGAAAATAAAGCTGTATCAGAAATACGGATGAGGCCAATTGTTGCACTGCTGTAACCTACTGCCTTGCCATCTACCTGCTGAGCCATCAATGATGTAACAGGTTGTTCGTTTACACCTGCAACTTTGGTTGTATCAGCTTTCGTTGTATCGGTTCCGCCGCTTAAATACGCTTTTACTTTCTGATCGATCTGCTGCAGACTTTGCTGCACCAACTGATCTTCATTACGGTAGGTTTCCCAGAATTCAAGGTTGGCAGTTGCCTGTAAGAACTTACGCACACGTTCAGGATCATCCACACCTGCAAGCTCTACAGTAATAATTCCTTTATTTTGATCGAAGCTGATATTGGGTTGAGCAACACCGAACTGATCAATCCTTGCTGTTAAGCGGTCGTATGTTCTTTTGATGGCATCTCTTGATTCAACACGGATGGCTTCAATGACAGCACCATTGCCTGCATCAATTTTAATGTTCTTATTTTTCCCACCTGCAAAGAGAGCTGCTAAATTTCCACCATTTGAAACCTCACTGTAAGCTTCCTGGAACAGCGTAACAAAGTCTGCATCGCTGTTTGCTTTCTTTTTATTGGCACTTTCCAATGCTTTATTAAGAGTAGAATCTTTTGGATTATTACTCATGGAGCGAATCAATCCATCTAAACCAACTTCCAGTGTTACGTTCATACCACCCTGCAGATCCAAACCAAGGTTCAGTTCCTGCTCAATTGCTTTTTGGTACGTTAACTTAGGATACAGTACAGCAACGTTCATCAGTTCTTTTCTTTCAAACTGTCAACATAGCGACGGTAAGTTGAATTAAAAGCAGAGTCTCTCGTTTCTTTTGGAAGCGCTTCCGAAATTGCTTTTCACATATTTCTCAGCTCTGGCTTTTTGCTTGCTTTCAAAATTGTTGACAATCCACGTAAAACTTAATTGCCATACAGAAATGAAGATCAGCATGATTGCAAAAAACCTAACCAAACCTTTCAGTGCCATAATAGAATATTAATTGGGGTTCTTTTTTAAGGACGGCAAAGATAGGGGATTGTTTTGAAAGCGAACAGCTGTCAACATCCTGTTTTCCATCACTTAATGCTTTCTGTGGTTGATCTTTAAGTCTTATTTTTGAGCATGTTCAAAACGGTACAGCTTTTTTGTTTTGGCCTGATCCTGATCGCCGTTCTTCAAGCCTGTAAAACAACAAAACCATTGGTTTCAACCGAAAATCTGCTCGAAAACCTGATGGCGGCAAACCCGGCTGCTTTTGGAGAAGTGCTGAAAAACAGGGATTCCTTGCGGGTGCAAATCGTTTATACACGAATTGACAGGGACAAAAAGAACCGGCCACATTTCACCAATTACTATTTTAATGTAAAGAATGATCTCTATTTCTATCCGGCTTCCATGGTAAAAATGCCGGTTGCCTTTCTTGCGCTGGAGAAACTTAATCAGCTGGGCATTCCCCGAAATACGACCATGATCACTGAAAAAGGATCTACGGGGCAAACCGCTGTTTATAACGATCCCACAACTCCTGATGGCCGCCCAACCCTTGAACATTACATCAAAAAGATATTTCTCGTAAGTGATAACGATGCCAATAACCGGCTGTATGAGTTCCTGAGACAGCAGTACCTGCAGGATCATTTGAGTAAGAAGGGTTACAAAGATGCCCAGATTATCCGTCGGCTTGCAATTACCATGTCTGAAGATCAGCACCGCACCACTAATCCCCTCAGCTTTCGTGACAGCAGCGGGAAGATCATTTATGAACAGCCACAGTTCATAAGCACTTACAATTACCTTGTCCGTGATCAAAAACTGGGGAAAGGCTATATCAATGATCAAAATGCATTGGTAAATGAAGCATTTGATTTCAGCCGGAAAAACAGGATTTATCTGAATGATCTTCATCAGCAGTTACGCAGTGTATTGTTTCCTGAATCAGTTCCTAAACAACAACGCTTCGATTTAAATGCAGATGATTACAGATTTTTATATCAGTATATGAGTCAGCTGCCTTCAGAAACGAAGTTCCCCGAATATGATACAACAGAATTTTATGATGCCTATTGCAAGTTTTGATGTTCGGAACGCAAAAGCACAAACCTTTACCAAAACAGATCCGCATCTTTAATAAAGTCGGCTGGTCGTATGGGTTCTTAACCGATGTTGCTTATATCGTGGATTTTGAAAAGAATGTTGAGTTTATGCTCAGTGCCACCATTTACTGCAATGCCGATGGAATCCTGAATGACGACAAGTATGATTATGATGCTGTTGGTTTGCCTTTTCTTGAACAGTTGGGGCAAACAATTTATAATTACGAGTTGAAACGGGAACGTCAGTATCAGCCCAATCTATCAAAATTTAAAGTGCAGTACGACAAATGAGAGTGAATACGTTTATGTGGCAGTTGATTTTAATTCTTTCCATTGCTTTTTACAGCTGTAACAAAAAAGATATTGTAAAGGGAACAACTACTCAACTGAAGCTGATCAATGCATCACCCAATTCAGGCAATATCGAATTACTGCAGAACCTGAAGCCTGTGGGGCAACTTACTTATTTAACAGGGATGAATCCAACTGTAACAAACCTGACTGTTGACAGTGGTTTCAATAACTACCGGATAAAAAAAGGTGCAGATGAAATAGCCAGCTGGCTGTTTGCCAATGAAGGATTGAACCTTTCTTTTTTTGTGCGATTCAATGATTCCATCAAAAGCAAAATACTTTTCCTGACAGATAATCTTGATACAACAGGTCTTGGTAAAAACTCAAAGATCAGGTTAGTGCATATGAGCCCGGATATTGATACTGTTGACTTGGTTACCAACCGCCCTTCAAATCTCACTCAGGATTCAGCAATCATCAGCAGTAGGGATTATTCTGGGAAACATAGCCAGGCGGATATACTTACATTCAGCGGATTTCAGAGTTTTTATGCTGACTCAGTTGTTACCATTAAAATCAGGAAGAAATCAAACAGCAGTATTGTAAAGCAATACCAGTTCAACTTTAAAAAGGGTACCATTTATTCACTGCTTTTAAAAGGATATGCGGCAAGGGCAGGGAAGGATTCGTTATCCTTATCAATCATTCAGCACAACTAACAAATATAGTCTTGCATGCGTTAACTTGCGCAGCGGTAAAACAAAATTGTAAATCCTTCAGATTTTAAAAGCACGCAAACAATTTAATTAAATGAAACTTTCTTCCCTGTTAGACCGGTTCAGTGAACCTGAAACATTAAAAATGGCAAAGCTCGGCCGTGAATTAAGAGCAAAAGGTGTGGATGTGATTGATCTCAGTTTAGGTGAGCCCGATTTTGATACACCCATGCACATTAAAGGATCAGCTAAAAAAGCAGTAGATGACAACTACAGTCATTATACTCCTGTATCAGGCTATCTTGATTTGAGAGAAGCAGTTTGTGTAAAATTGAAACGTGATAATAACCTTGATTATAAACCTGAAAATATTGTTGTATCAACAGGAGCCAAGCAAAGCTTAGCGAATATTATTCTTGCAACTGTTGACCAGGGCGATGAAGTAATTATTCCTGCACCGTTCTGGGTTACGTATTCTGAGCTGGTGAAAATTGCAGGAGGTGTTCCTGTTATTCTTCCAACCACAATGGAAAATAAATACAAGATCACCGGTGCTGAACTGGAAAACGCCATCACTCCCAAAACAAGAGTGTTTATGTTTTCTTCACCCTGTAACCCATCAGGATCGGTTTACAGCAAAGATGAATTAAAAGATCTTGCAGCTGTGTTTGCAAAGCACAAGCACATCTTTATTATCTCTGATGAAATCTATGAGTACATCAATTTTATTGGTAAACACGAAAGCATTGCACAGTTTGATGAAATAAAAGAACAGGTAATTATCGTGAACGGTTTGAGTAAGGGTTATGCAATGACCGGTTACCGTTTGGGATATATTGCTGCCAATGTAAATGTTGCCAAGGGTTGTGAAAAACTCCAGGGACAGTTTACCAGCGGTACCAATGCTGTTACACAGAGAGCAGCGATTGATGCATTGACAGGTGACCAGGCTCCAACTCTTGCTATGACTAAAGAATTTGAACGCAGGAAGAAAAGAGTAATGCAGTTGGTAAGCGAAGTTCCCGGATGGAAATTAGCTGAACCCGATGGAGCTTTTTATGTTTTTCCAAGAGTTGATTATTATTTCGGAAAAGCAAACGGTGATGAGAAAATTGAAAATGCAGATGACCTCTGTATGTATTTATTAAATACTGCACATGTATCAACTGTTACCGGCCGTGCATTTGGTTCACCAGAATGTATCCGTTTATCATTTGCCAACAGTTTGGAAAATTGAAGAAGCGTATAAGCGCATTAAAGAGGCTTTAGCAAAATTGAAATAAGCAGGGATAGAAACACTGATAACACTGATTAATACGGATTTTGCGGATTAAATACAAAAAGGCTGTATCAACATTTTGATACAGCCTTTTTTTTATTCGTAAGAATTCTTCTCCGGGTTTTGACTTGTATCAAAAAGGTTCAGACCTGTAGTTGCATATTGTCAATGTATTTTTATTAAACCTATTTTACTACTGTCACTGATTGTTATTTGTGGAAACAAGTCGTCTTTTGTATTTGTTACCCCGTCTTGTCCTGATGATGAAAGGGAATATTTGTCCCCAACCTTCCTGTAGTTGTAATAAGAACTTTCTTTTATTTGCAGACCATGAACAGGATCATCGATTGGTGCTAATTTGTAGTCATCCCGAAGTTGTTGTAAGCTGTCAGGATATTGACCATGCTGCAGTCATAAAATTCAATATTTTTTACTAAACTGTTTAATTGCATTTGCGAAATATCAACAAATCCTTTCTTAAATACTGACATATGTGTTCCCTGCATAAAAAAGAGTTGAATAAACAATAATTGTCCAAACAATACCTGCAGCCCCAATTATAGAAAGCCATTTGTCTTTATATTTTAAAAGTCCGTAGAGCAAAAGTCCTAACCCAACAAATGCTCCAACTAATGGGATTAAGCAAAGAAGCCCTAATAAATAAGGTGGTTTTGATTTCGTCGGGAGTGTTGTTATTTCCATGTTATTTTGAAAGCCATTCTCTTGACATTCTTTTTACAGTTTCATGGGCAACTACTTCCCTCTTTAACCTGCTGAATAGATTCCTTCAGGCGTGCTAGTTGCTGGGGAGTTAATTCATCAACGATGTCTTTCTTTCCATATCTAAATTTACAAAAAGCAGAGAATTACTCTGCTTTTCTATTTCTTCTTTGCTGCTTTTTCGAGCAGCTTTCTTTTTGTTGCTGTTTTTCTTCGCTGCAGATTTTTTGCAGCTCCCTTTTTGTAAATGCATTGGGTACCTGCACTTCAATCATCTTCTTAATTTCTTCCACCGGCATCATGGCTACTTCCTCCGTTGTGTATTTGGTGCCATCTGCTTTCTTATCAATCTTCAGCATTTTTTTGCCAAAGCGGATGAAGGGTCCCCATCGTCCATTCTCCACGGCAATATTTTCATCGGGCCAGCGCACAATGAAACGGTTGGCTTCTTTGGCAACCTTCGCCTCAATGAGTTCGTTGATATCGAATTGAGTTAAGTTATCAAAATCATAACGCTTCGGCACATTGATATACAGACCATCCCATTTAATAAACGGTCCGAAACGTCCTTTACCTTTTGTAACCGGTTTGGTTTCAAAATGTGCAACAGGAGCATCAGCCGTTTGTTTTTCTTTGATCAGTTCCAGTGCACGCTCCATGGTTATATCCAGCGGCTCTTCGCCTTTTGGAATAGAAATGAACTGTTCACCCAGCTTTACATAAGGCCCGAAGCGGCCCACATTTTACACTTACTTCCTGTCCTTCAAATTCACCAAGGCTTAATGGAAGCTTAAACAGATCCATTGCCTCTTCATACGTAATTGTTTCAATACTCTGATTCTTCGCAGGGCTGCAAAACGTGGTTTATCTTCATCACTTACATCACCAATCTGCCATTGGTCCAAAGCGGCCCATGCGTGCAACAATCTTTTACCGCTTGCTTCATCAACACCTAATTCACGTTCACCTTTAATGCGCTCTGCCGTTTCAATGGTTCTGTCACATCTTTTTAAACGGACTGTAAAACTCTTCGAGCATTACATTCCATTTTAATTTGCCTTCGGCCACATCATCAAACTCACCTTCAATGTATGCAGTGAAACCATAATCCATGATATTTTCGAAATGCTGTTTCAGAAAATCTGTAACAACAAGTCCGAGATCAGTGGGAAATAATTTTGATTTTTCAGCACCGGTATTTTCCTGATCCATTCCTTTGGTCAGCACATCATCCTTTAATTGTAATACACGGAAATCCCTGCGTACACCTTCTTTATCTCTTTTTCAACGTAGGTTCTTTTTTGAATGGTTGAAATAGTGGGAGCGTAGGTTGACGGACGGCCGATACCCAGCTCTTCTAATTTTTTTACCAGCGATGCTTCTGTATATCTTGGTGCGGCACGGGTAAATCGTTCAACCGCATTCAATTCTTTCAGTGGCAATTGCTGACCAACTGTTAATGGCGGCATTCCTTCCCCTCTCCTGAGCGTGTCGAAGGATCATCTTCCGTTATATCATCATCATCTTTGTCTTCACGGTATACTTTTAAAAAGCCATCAAACTTCAGCACTTCACCTTCAGCTTTTAATTCTTCATTATTGGTGGAGATGGAAATATTAGCCGTTGTACGTTCCAGTTCAGCATCCGCCATCTGCGAAGCCATTGTACGTTTCCAGATGAGTTCGTACAAACGTTTACCATCGGCTTCATCAATGGTTGAGTTCTCCATATAAGTAGGACGGATGGCTTCATGTGCTTCCTGCGCACTCTCGTTCTTATTCTTGAATTTGCGGAACTGGTGGTAGCGGTCGCCATACATTCCTTTGATAGTTCTTGTTAAATCACCCAAAGCTGTATCACTTAAACTTACACTGTCGGTACGCATATAAGTGATTAAACCACTTTCATATAAACGTTGTGCAAGCTGCATGGTGCGGCTTACCGAATAACCCAGTTTACGACTTGCTTCCTGTTGTAATGTTGAAGTAGTAAAGGGAGGAGCCGGAGATTTTTTTCCCGGACGAACCTGAATATCTTTTACTTTATAGCTGGCACCTTTGCAACTGTTGAGAAAATTTCTCTGCATCTTCGGCGGCATTCTGTTTCTTTCCTTCTGCTTTAAATATAACGTTGCGGTCGCTTAGATCTTTTGCTGTAAATAATCCTTCCAGCTTAAAAGATGAAACAGGAGTGAAGGCGTTGATCTCTCTTTCACGTTCGGCAATTAACCGAACCGCCACACTTTGCACACGGCCTGCACTTAAATTATTCCGCATGCTCATTTTGCGCCAGAGAACAGGGGCTCAGTTCAAAACCTACAATCCGGTCAAAGAATCCTTCTTGCCTGCTGCGCATTCACCAGGTTCATGTTCACCGTTCTTGGATTGTCAACCGCTTTGAGAATAGCCGGTTTGGTGATTTCATGAAACACAATCCGCTTGGTGGTGGCAGGATCGAGACCCAGCACTTCACACAAATGCCAGCTGATCGCTTCTCCTTCACGGTCCTCATCCGTTGCCAGCCATACGGTATCGCTCTTTTTTGCCAGTGATTTCAGGTCTCTTACAACCTTCTCTTTATCGTCTGGAACAATGTACCGGGGCTGGAAATGATTGTTGACATCAATGCCCATTTCATCTTTTTCAAGATCACGGATATGGCCATAGCAACTCTTTACTTCGAAGTCTTTTCCGAGGATTTTTTCGATGGTTTTCGCTTTCGCTGGACTTTCTACAATGAGTAAATTCTTTGACATATTATATATGTGTGGGCCGGCTTTTTTGAGGACATCGGCGGCACAATATTATAAAATGATTGGTAAATCGAAGAAAAGAATGGATAATTGAAAAATTGATAGTGTGTAATGTGATATCAAAAATTGCACTGTTTTTCATTATCATTTATCCATTATTCATTATAACTAGAGAAATTCCATCACCGCCTTCTTCACTTTATTATCCTTATAAATTTTCCGGTGACCCAATCCTTTGGTGACCATAAACTGAAAGTTGGGATGAGCATCCTGCTGAATTTTTTCAGCATCAGCCCAGGGAGTTACATCATCTTCTTCATCATGCACCCACAATACTTCTGCCTGAATTTGATGGGCTAATTCACGAATTGAAATTTTATCAATTGTGCGGCCACTCTTTTCCATGATAATTTTCCGGAGCTCATCCATCACATCGTCATCAATATTCAGAAAGGCGGCAAAACTTTTCAATGCACTTTCTGTTTCAGTTGCCGGAGCAATCAATACCAGTTTTTTATGATCCTGGTATTTCTGTTCTTCCATAAAAAGGCTTAATGCTA
>JADJPV010000007.1 GCA_016713085.1 Chitinophagaceae bacterium
GATTCAACAGAAATGTTTCAGCGTGCATGCGGCCGGTGCTGCATGATTAACGAAACCTGGGTTAGTTTTGGAATGATTGATTATGTAAAGGATTTGTTTGAACAGATTGAGAAGTTAAAATCAAGTGAGCCGGACAATTTTTTTCATTCTTCTTTTATTGACCTCCCTGATGAATAATTTTAACAGTGAGCTGTTTGTTTATTGGCTGATAGGTCAGTTGAAAATTAATTCAGAACTGCTGCCGGGTGAAGAGGAAAGGTTAGAGTATTATTTATTAAAGCATAAAGAGCTTAGTCAGCTGATTGATTGCAATGATTTGTTTTTCTTACCTGATAGACGCTCTGTAAAAGAAGAGCTTCTTTTATGGTTGCAAGCTGAAATTCTTTTCCTGGAACGAAGGCAACAGTTGAAGGGAAGGGCCGTTTTTGACTCCTGCAACAAAAGCGGATGAAGAGGAAAAGGAATTTACCTTACCTGGACTGTTGAGGAGCTTGGATTGTACATGCATTTGCTGAAAGAAAACGGTCAGCTGGCTAATAAGAATATGCGGGACCTTGCGAAGGGCATGAGTGGACATTTTCATACTGTGAGGAAGGAACATATTTCCTGGCAGAATCTGTACAACTGTTTCAGTAAGGTGGAGATGAATACAATCAGGTCGCTTGACAGTAAGCTGATGGATGCAATTAATCTGTTGAGGAAGATGAGGGGGAGGGTTGAGGTGATGAATTTTAAGTGAATAGAAATGAAGAAGCCTCCGTAAGGAGGCTTTCTGATTAATGGTTTACGGAGGGGGTAAGCTGTTTTTTTGTCTTTTCACACTACACGGTTTTGTTGTTTGTTTTTTCTTCCATAGTGTCCTCCTTTTTTGGAATTTGTACCTGTTCAGAAACAGGGAGGTTTTTTGAATAATTCAACTGATGCTACTACAACATGTTTACTATACATTATCATTAAGACAAGGTAAAACATTACCACAAAGAACTTTTTCAGCTTATCCCAACTCCGGGCCCAGTTGCCTGCGAAGTAAGATGTAAAGATAATTCTTTTCGAGCTTTAATAAGAAAGGATTGTTAAATTAGTCAAATCCAATTAAACAAATTTCAGGTATGCAGTACGTTGTTTTAGATTCAAATATTTTTTTTGATCACTGGCATTTAAATAATGCTGAATTCAGGATGCTTGCGGATTTTATCAAAAATTCACAATCTGTTTTATTGATCTCTGAAATTGTATGCAGTGAAGTTGATAATCTCTATGACCGGGAGCAGAAAAAGGTGATTTCTGAGCTTGAAAAGAATTATGAAAAAGCCCTACGGTTTAATAATGAAAGAAAAAGTTTTAACCTTGAAGGATTAATTGAACCGTATGATTTTAAAAAGGTTATACAGGAAAAGGTGGAATTTGTTGAATTTTATAAATATGATACAATACCACATTCGGTAGTTGTAGGAAGAGCTATCGGAAATATTTTGCCTTTTCGTGATAAGGAAAAAAGGGTATAGAGATACAATGATCTGGTTATCACTGCTGGATTATCTGAAATCAAAATCAAAGAATGATCATGTTTTTTTATCAGCAGAATTCAAGTGATTATTATTCAAGCGATAAACAAAATCTCCATGAAATTCTTAAACATGATTTAGCGGAACAAAAGATAAATTGCACTATTACTGTTTTTTTCGTCTTTAAACGCCTTTATTAAGGACAAAGTTGAAACAAATGAATTGGAATTTTCAAACGAGAGTATCAGTGACAAGTATCTCTGACTTAATACCCAGGGTAATAGAGAGTGAGGTAGAATGGTATTTTAATTTAATGCAGACTTATGATTTTAAAAAAAATACTGGATTCAACCCGAATACCTTTCAAATATATAGGCTCCTTAATATACCAGGTTTTGAAATTGATGAAGGAATAGAAGATGGCGAAGTAGTTAGTTATAAACGGCTTTCCTCAAATACACTTATATAAATTATCAATTCAATTTAAGAAGATGTACCATAGAGCTAGTTATTCCTTTGACAGAATATCCGCAGCATCAATTCGGGATCGATGTATTCTATAATAACAGTTATTTAGAAGAGGACAAGGCGCATCTTTTCTATTATTGCCGACCTGATTTTCAAGTAAGTTTTGTTTATGATATAGAAAAGAAAACAATAGATGGATTTGAACTTTTGTCACTCGATTTCAGGGTTCTTGAAAAAAATAACCTATTTCAGGAAGGGGATTATTTAGAAACTTTTGGAAAGCAAAAACCGGCATCCTGTATTGAAAGAGACCGATTTCATAAAACCGTTAGAATATATTGCCTGAAATTACTTTATGTTCCTGTGTTCATATGTTTATCATTTGCTGCTAATTGGATTTTTTCTGTAATTCGGGAACGTACATCTTTCATATTGTGACTGATTTTGATATCAGTAGTTTTTGCATAGATCTGTGTTGTCCGGATAGAATTGTGCCCGAGCATTTCACTGACTGATTCGATTGGACAATCATTGTCGAGCAATACTGTGGTGGCGAAAGTATGGCGGGCAGTATGTGTGGTGAGCTCTTTTTAATGCGGCGATGGCCGCAATCTCTTTTAAGTAGGCATTGTGGCGCTGGTTGCTGTTTACGGGCAACAGTTTATTATAGTTGATACAATAGGGTGCTGCTTATACTTCTCAATAATGGCAAGAGGTATTTCCATTAAGGTACATTGATTTGTTGTGATCACCTTTATGCCGGTCTTTAATGAGCCATTTGCTGTTGTCAATCCAGTGCATTACATTCTCCGGTTCGAGTTTGTAAACATCCATATAAGCATAGCCGGTAAAGCAGCTGAATACATATACATCTTTACTTCTTCGAGTCTGTCCACCGGCATTGCTGTATTATAGAGGCCCAACAGTTCTGGCCAGGTGAGCCGTTCCTTTTGGATTTTGTAAACGCATTTAAACATTGCCATGGGATTTGTATTTACATATTCTTTCAGTAAAGCATAGTTCAACATCTGCTTTGTGTTTTTGCAATACTTCATGGCGGTGTTCATACCGATCTTTTCAACGGTATTAAGAAAGTGTCTGAATTCTTCGCCAAAGGATTTGGGGATTTCGGAAATAGGTTTGTCGGACAGATTATACCGGTGCTGGAGGAACTTTTTTACTTTGCCTTTCGTGATCTCAAACCGCTGCCATGTTTTAGTACTGAGAGATCGCTCCTTGGCTTCTGTTCTTTCAGTAATAACCTGTTGTGTTCTTCAAACACATCCATCAGGGTTTTTCGTTGCGGCACATCACCTTTGAATTCTTTGATGATCATTTCAGGAGTAATCACATCGTGCACATACTGCAGGCGGTTGCAGATGGCTGTTAGATCACTCTTGGTTTTGGTGAGATCCTGGTTCCAGGTTCTGATTTGTTCTGAGTTGCCTTTGATAGATTTTGCTTTTATCATCCCATTGATCTTTGGTAATGAAAATGCCCTTGGAAAACTGTCCTCTTTTTCCATTGATGGTGATGCGGCAAAATGGGAGCTGTGTTGTTGTCTGCCTTCTTACTGATGTTTAACAGAACAGAATGGCCCATGTGGTGACTGACTTTCATAACGTTCATTTTTAGGAGACCGAATAGAGGGCTCCTTTGTGGTGAAATGATTTGATTTGAACCGTTTTGAAAGTCCTGAAACGTTGATGGGATAAGGCTTTCAGCGAATCGGTCTCCTAAAATAAGTTGAAACTGAGGAGACCGAAAAGGATACCTACCAACTGGTTGTTTTGATATAACTTGGTATGCAGAAAAATGGAAAAGGGCTGATTTCAGTGTGTTTTAAATGAAAAAAGCCACCGATAAGGTGGCTGTAGTGATCCCGCTGGGACTCGAACCCAGGACCCCAACATTAAAAAGTGTCGTGCTCTACCAACTGAGCTACGGAATCGTCCAAAATAGTTCTGTTTTTTTGGGAGTGCAAAAATAGGGTAATTCGGTTTTGCTCCCAAGTTTTAAAAAAAATACTTTTTACAATCATGTGAGTAAACAATTGAATTGAGTACAGCTGCCGTATTTTTGCAAAAAACAGATCAGAATGGATTTTAAAAATAAGGTGGTGGTTATTACAGGAGGGAGTGAGGGTATTGGAAGAGCAATGGTGGAAATGATGCTGAATAAAGGGGCAAAAGTAGCTACCTGTGGTCGTAAACATGATAAACTGTATCATCTGCAAACACAGTTCCCCGGGCAACCATTGCATGTAGTAGTTGCTGATGTAAGCAGTGAATCTGACTGCCGGGATTTTATCAACTCAACCATTAAGACATTTGGCGGTATAGATATTCTCATTAATAATGCCGGACTTTCCATGCGGGCTTTGATTAATGATGCTGAAATCAGCGCCTTTAAGAGGCTGATGGATGTGAATTTCTGGGGAACGGTTTACTGTACAAAATTTGCGTTACCATCCATTATTGAACATAAAGGAACTGTTGTCGGTATTTCTTCCATTGTTGGCAACAGGGGTATTCCTGGTCGCAGTGCATATTCTGCATCGAAGTTTGCGATGCAGGGTTGGCTGGAAGCTTTACGGGTTGAAATGTTTCAGCACGGCGTAAACGTATTATGGGTTTCACCCGGATTTATTGCCACCAATATCAGAAGTGTTGCATTGAATGCTGAAGGAAAACCAATTGGTGAAACACCCATGGATGAATCCAAACTCATGAGTGCTGAAGAATGTGCCAGGCATATTATCCATGCAGTGGAAAAAAGAAAACGCTCTGTTGTTTTAACGCTCACCGGCAAGGCAACTGTGTTTATGAGTAAGTTTTTTCCTCGGTTAGCTGACCTCTACATTCATAAATTTTTCTTTAAGGAAGGGAAGCTTATAAAATAAAAATGAAGAATCATTCATAATGGAAGTTTTTGCTTCAGATCGTTTTACATTTATAATTCTTTATTTTTAATTTCCCATTACTAACCATGCCGCTACTAACCCTCACATCAGATATTGGAGAACAGGACTACCTGGCCGGGGCAGTAAAGGGCGTTTTATTAAGACAGGATTCTTCTTTTCAGCTGATTGATATTTCACATCATCTTTCTCCGTTCAATGATCCACAGGCAGCATATGTGGTGAGAAATGCTACCAGACAATTTCCAGCCGGTACCTTTCATCTTGTATTGGTGAACATGTTTCAGTACAAGCCCGATCATTTACTCATGGCTTATCACAATGATCAGTACTTCTGTATTGCCGACAATGGCCTCATCACCATGATACTGGAAGAACCGCCGCAGGAAGTAGTTGCACTGCAGCTTGATAAATCTTCAGCCCGCCATACACTGGCCTGTACAGAAGTATTTGCAAGAGCTATTCAACAGGTGGCTGCTGGCAAGAAATTAAAAGAAATTGGTGATGATTCAATTTCTATCCAGTAAGAAATCCGTTACGGCCCATGACTACCAACCAGTACATGGAAGGTCAGATCATCTCCATCGATCATTTCGAAAATGTAATTGTGAATATTACGCAGGATGAGTTTGAAGCGCAACGCAAGGGCCGTCGCTTTAAAATTGTATTTAAACGGGATGAAGTGATTGACCGTTTCAGTGAAACCTATGCCGATGTAAACGAAGGGGAGAAGCTGGCGCTTTTCAACTCCGCCGGGTATCTTGAAATTGCCATTAACAAAGGAAATGCTGCCGGGCTTTTTGGTTTACAGGGCTTCTCTGAAAAGAATATGAGCCAGTACACACAAAGCCGTTTGTTCTATCAAACCGTCCGTGTTTACTTTGAATAATGAGTTCTGTCAAATTATCCTGTTAAAACACAGATCAAATTCCTGTTTATACCCTCATCTCCTTATTTTTGCCTGCCCGCATTAAACCGGGTTTTTAAACCAACGCTTTTTATGAATTTCCAAAAGCTCAACAACATTACAGGCTGGATAGTAGGCCTCTTTGCATGTGCCGTTTATATCCTCACCATGGAACCCTCAGGCAGTTTATGGGATTGTGGTGAATTTGTTTCCACTGCCTATAAGTTAGGTGTTCCGCATCCGCCGGGTGCCCCCTTATTTATTTTGATGGGAAGATTGTTTACACTCTTTACCCCTAATGATGCGGCAGTTGGTGTAAACCTGATGTCAGCTTTAGCAAGTGGTTTCACCATTATGTTCCTGTTCTGGACCATTACGCATTTTGGAAGAAGACTTGTGCAGAAAGAAAATGAAGAGCTCCAGGGAAACCAGTTGTTCAGCATTATGGCTGCAGGTGTTATTGGTGCATTAGCTTATACATTCAGTGATTCGTTCTGGTTCAGTGCTGTTGAAGGTGAAGTATATGCGTTATCTTCTTTCTTTACTGCTATTGTATTCTGGGCTATTCTGAAATGGGAGCATGAAGATTCAAAAGCAGGTGACGATGATATGAAGCGCACACATGCAGAGCGTTGGATTGTTTTGATTTTCTTCCTCATGGGATTAAGTATAGGTGTTCACTTACTGAACCTCTTAACTATCCCTGCAATAGTAATGGTGTATTATTTCCGCAGGTATAAACCAACATGGACAGGTGGAATTGTTGCTTTACTTGTTGGTGTAGGAATATTAGGTGTAATACAGGTGGCAGTTATTCAATGGAGCATTGCTACTGCCGGCTGGTTCGACCGTTTATTTGTAAACAGCTTTGGCCTGCCGTTCTTCTCAGGATTTATTTTCTTCTTTGCAGCAATTGCAGCACTATCTGGTTTGGTTTAAGATGGGCGCAAACAAATCACTGGCGCTTTCTGCGTTTGGGTTTGTGGAGTTTTGCTTTTATGCTCATTGGATACTCAACTTATGTAACTACCATGATCCGCTCCAATGCTGATCCTGCTGTTGATATGAATGATGTAAACAATCCTACTTCATTGGTAAGTTACCTCAGTCGTGAACAGTATGGAGATATTCCATTATTAAAAGGCCAGGTATTTACAGCAGAGGCGAATTATGAAGATGTGGGCGAAGTGTATCAGCGTGTAGGTGATAAGTATGAGGTGGTAGGAACAAAACGGAAAGCTGTATATCCTGCTGAGCAAACAATGGTGTTTCCACGTGTGTGGGATGCAAGCAATGATCAGGGACATGCTGATTATTATGCACAGTTCCTCGGCATTGGAAAATGCAGGATAAACAAACAGGAAAAATTTCTTACGAACGTGATCCTGATATGGCAGATAACTTTAAATTCTTTTTGACTACCAGGTTAATATAATGTACGGACGTTATTTCATGTGGAATTTTGCCGGTAAACAAAATGATGTACAGGAGTTGGTGAAAGAAGAAATGGTAACTGGATCAGTGGAATTTCATTTTTAGATAATTCCCGTTTGGGCAATCAAAGCTGATGCCTGACAGTTTGAAAAACAACAAAGCAAACAATACTTTATTCTTTCTTCCATTCTTACTCTGGATTGTTTGGATTGATTCAGCAACTCAGCAAAAACAAACGTGATGGACTGATTGTTGGTCTGCTGTTTTTATCAACCGGATTTGCAATTGTATTATATCTCAACCAGGCGGTCCTCAGCCACGTGAAAGGGATTATGCTTACGTAGGAAGTTTCTATGCTTTTGCCATCTGGATTGGTCTTGGATATTTCCTTGTAAAAGAAATGTTTGAAAAAGTTATTAAAGGAGTTGCGGTTCATATGCAGCAGCAGTTTTATGCTTCCTTGCAGTGCCGGTATTAATGGCTACCCAGGAATGGGATGACCATGACCGCAGCAAGAAAACACTGGCACCTGATCTGGCTGCAGATTATCTTGAAAGCTGTGCCCCCAATGCTATCTTATTTACGGTTGGTGATAACGATACCTATCCATTATGGTATGCGCAGGAAGTAAAAGGTATCCGTCCTGATATTCGTGTGATCAATACAAGTTTACTTGGTACTGACTGGTACATTAACCAGCTCCGTTATAAAGTAAATCAAAGTGATCCGATTGATGTGATCTGGAATGAAGAGCAGATTGCAGGCGATAAGCGGAATATTGTTTATCATATTCCTGTTTCTCAAACCGATACTTCTTATGTTGATCTGTACACAATGATGAAAGATCAGGCAGGCAGCGATGCAGAAAATAAATGTACAGGGTACAAAGCGGTGAACTGCTGAATTATTTCCCTGTTAACCGTGTGATTGTTCCGGTTGATGAAAATGTGGTACGGCAGAACGGAACTGTTACAGCAAAAGACAGTGTAGTAAAAAGAAGTAAGATTTCAGATTTCAAAAGGTTATCTCTTTAAAAATGACGCGGCAATTATGAATGTTATTGCAGCCAATAAATGGAAGCGCCCTATTTACTTTACACAGCCTTTGCAAATGGGATTTGATGATTACCTCCGCCAGGATGGGTTAACCTATCGTCTTGTTCCTGTTGCCAATGCAAGAGGTACTGTAAATATGGACTGGATGTTTGATAAGGTGATGAATAAATTCAAGTATGGCAGTGCTGATAAAGACGGTGTTTATTTTGATGAAGAAAACCGCAGACATTTATTAAACATCCGCAATGCACATACCATTCTTGCAATGAATTTGATTGCAGCAAATCGTAAAGAAGATGCAAAGAAAGTATTGCAGCGTTGTGATCAACTGATGAAATCGAAGAATATGCCTTATGGTATGGCTTCACGTTATGGTAATGATCATAATGAAAAGAGTTTCTATTTTGCCATGACGGCTTTCCAGGCAGGTGATATAGAAATGGGCAAGCGTATTATGGAACAGGTGAAGAAAGATTGTGAACAGCAAATGGCGTTTTACGAATCTGTTTCAGATGGCGATACAAGAACACCATCAGAATATGAATACCAGATGGCCAAACAATTGGTGCAGGGTATTGATAATGCATTAAAAGAATATGTACAGGGCGTGAAACCGGGGTCGGATACAATACCTGCGAACAAAGAAGTTCCGCAAACGATCAAGAACAAACCTGATACACAGAAATAAAGAAGAGCGTTTCGCTTTTAATAAATTGCCGGTAAGGCGGAGGCTTTTTTATTGCTTATTATTTGCTTTGTATTCCCCTTCAATTGTTTGCACAACCGACACCATGTATTTTACAAACTTGGTGCTTTGCTTTTCAATCTGTTTGTTCATTTTACGGTACATACCAACAGATGAAATACCTACCCGTTGAAAGTTTTCTACATCGCTGATGTCTTTGCTGAGTGTAGGAGTCATGGTTGTTCTTGCACTGGGAATATACACCCATCCAAATGGGACTACAAATCCGGTAACAATCAAAGCGGTTGCTGTTCCAATGCCGGCTGCTGTTACAACCGTACCTAATACATTCTGTTTTGTATGAACAAATTTCACCATTACCAATTTTACCTGGCAACTCGTGGTTTGTACACCGCTGTTCAGTGAGTTTGAATGGATGTGTTTCGCTGTTATAAACCTCCACAAACTTTGTCATCTTTTCAGAATTTCCTGTTTGTACTCAAAATCCTGTATGATCCGTAAGTCGAGTTCCAGGTTCAGCGTTTCAATCTTTGCTTCTTTTTTAAGAAGTAACTCAGGGCCTTTGCAGGAGCTGAATAGAGCAATACTGACAAGGCCGAGAATGACAAAATGGGTGAATTTTCGCATGGATATGTATTTTTCTGACGGTAAAATAAGAAATCATCGGAAATACTGTCAAGAACTTTTGGGTTCGGTATTTGTTGTTCATCAATTAACGGCATGCTAAACGCCGTTAGCAGAAATTAAAGTAAATTGATAGTTGATTATGATCGGCCATTTTTTTTCCAAATATGATCCCTCGCAAAACGGGCAAACCAAGTTTGAGCAATTGCTCTATCTGTTTACTCAATTGCTTACTTATACCAGCGGTGATGTTACCGAAGCCATGGATTGGCTCAACCAGCTGGATCGCAAATTTCAACTGACCAACGATGAATATGGTATTGGTGACTTTATTGAGGAGCTGAAAGAAAAAGGTTATCTCGATGAAAACAAAGTAACTGGTGAATTTAAGATCACCTCCAAAACTGAGCAGACAATACGTAAGCAATCGTTAGAAGAAATTTTCGGGAAGCTGAAAAAAACAAAGCAGGGAAATCATCAAACCTTTAAGCCGGGTATGGGTGATGAAATCAATCCTGAAACAAGACCTTTTCAGTTTGGTGATACACTGGAGCAGATTGATTTTACCAATTCCATCCGTAATGCACAGATCAATCATGGCATCGACAGTTTCCAGATGCGTGAAGATGACCTTGAGATAAGAGAAACAGATTTCAAAACGCAGACTTCAACCGTGTTGATGATTGACATTTCTCACTCCATGATTTTATATGGGGAGGACAGAATTACACCTGCCAAGAAAGTAGCGATGGCATTGAGTGAATTGATTCAGACAAGATATCCGAAAGACACATTGGATATTGTGGTGTTTGGCAACGATGCATGGACCATTGAAGTGAAGGATCTTCCTTATTTACAGGTTGGCCCCTATCATACCAATACAGTTGCAGGATTGGAGCTTGCGATGGAAATTCTTCGGCGCAGAAAAAATCCAAACAAACAAATCTTCATGATTACAGATGGCAAACCCACCTGTTTGAAGATTGGGAAGAAGTATTATAAAAACAGTTTTGGATTGGATCGTAAAGTGGTGAATCGTTGTATAAACCTTGCTGCTCAATGCAAGAAGCTGAAAATTCCTATCACCACATTTATGATTGCCACCGATCCTTACCTGCAAAAATTTGTACAGGAGTTTACAGAAACCAATCATGGGAAAGCTTTCTTTGCTTCTTTGGATAAACTGGGGGCATTTATATTTAAGGATTTTGAAAGCGGGAAGAGCAAAATATTAAAATAGGTTATGAGATTAAGGATATTTAATATAGAAATGAATAGGGAGATTGATATTGATCTTCAAGTTGAGGTATGCTATCCTGTTTCTAATTTATTCATAGTACTCATAAATGAAGGTGTAAACAACTGTTGATTTGATGGTAAGCAATCAAAGCCATATGATTCCTATTTATTTAGGAAAGTTATGTCAATTACAAAAGGGTATACTCTTCATGACAATGTGAAGCACTTTATGGTTTTTGTAGATATTTTGAATGATTGCGGAGATATTGAGGAATTCTTAATAAGGTCCATTAGTGAAAAAGGACTTATAGTTTTCGAAAGTAATTCTGAAACTAATGATACTCCTTTCAGTAGATTCATCTTGATTAACTATCAGGAGTATCTTGAATTAAAGCAATCTTTCGAAGAAAAGGATTTGTTATTATTTAAAGACTTTGTTAAGCTAAAGAGCTCTCGTAGTAAATCTGAGCTTAATAGTAGATTTTGTATGCCCCCTTATGAAAACAATCAGTTTATAAGCGAAAATGGTCTTACCTATTTTTTGGACTTGCAAGAAAGCGATAAATCAAAAATATTCAAAGAATTATAAAATTTTAAAAAGGTCTTCCCGACTTACCGGCAATGAATACAAGTATAACATTAGGCGAATTAAAGAAGAGTGGTTATAAACCAAAAAGCATCAAAGAAGAAGTGAGACAAAACTTGATTGCAAAACTTCAGCAGAATGAGAATGTATTTGAAGGAATATTAGGGTATGAAGATTCAGTAATACCTGATGTAGAAAGGGCTTTGCTTTCCCGTCATAATATTTTATTCCTTGGTTTGCGTGGACAGGCCAAAACAAGAATGGCCCGTTTAATGACCGATCTGCTGGATGAATATGTTCCGGTGGTTGCAGGCAGCGAAGTAAATGATGATCCTTTTCATCCCATATCACATTATGCAAAAGAACTCATTGCAAAAGAAGGTGATGCAACAAAGATTGAATGGATCCACCGCTCACAGCGTTATGGTGAAAAACTGGCAACACCTGATGTAAGTGTAGCTGATCTCATTGGAGATATTGATCCCATTAAAGCTGCTAACCTGAAACTAAGCTTTGCTGATGAGCGTGTAATTCATTACGGTATCATACCCAGAAGTAACCGTGGCATTTTTGTCATCAATGAAATTCCTGATCTGCAGGCACGCATCCAGGTTCCTTTATTCAACATATTAGAAGAAGGCGATGTGCAGATCCGTGGGTTTAAACTTCGTCTGCCATTAGATATTTTATTTGTCTTTACTGCCAACCCGGAAGATTATACTAACCGTGGATCAATTGTAACACCATTGAAAGATCGTATCGAAAGCCAGATACTGACGCACTATCCAAAAACAATAGAAGTTGGTTTAGCAATTACTGACCAGGAAGCAAGTATTCATGCTGAGCAGGCAAAGAAAGTTGAAGTAAGTGATTTGATGAAGCGGTTGATTGAGCAGGTTGCTTTTGAAGCAAGAAATAGTGAATATGTTGATAAGAAAAGTGGTGTAAGTGCAAGGCTTACAATTTCAGCATTGGAAAATGCAGTGAGTACAGCAGAATTAAGAGCCATTCAAAACAAAGAAAAAACAACACAGGTGTGGATGAGTGATCTCATTGGGATCATTCCATCCATCACAGGAAAAATTGAACTGGTGTATGAAGGGGAGCAGGAAGGTCCGTACCAGGTCGCTTTTCATTTGCTTGATAAAGCCATCCGCTCACAGTTTGTGCAATACTTTCCCAATCCTGAACAGCCGAAAAAAGAAAGCAGGAAGCATCTGATAATCCGTACAAGTCAATTACGCATTGGTTTGATAAAGGAAATCAGCTAAGTCTTTTGATGAATACAAAAGACGAAGATAAAGTTCACCAGTTGTATAATGTAGATGGATTATATCCTTTGGTAAAAAAATATTTTAAAGGAGCCAATGAACAGCAGGCTGCTTTACTGATGGAGTTTGTATTGCATGGTCTTGCATCCTATTCATTGATCAGTAAAAAAGTAGTGGAAGGAAGGATAGAGTTCAATGACTTAATGGGAAGTATAATTGATATGAAAGCAAGCAGGGACAGTGATGAAGATGAGGATTTTGACGGAGAAGATTTTACTTAATTGTACGATAGTCTTAAAACAGGAAAGGTGAGCATTGCTCACCTTTCCTGTTTATGAAATGAGTTTAAAATTTATAGCCTAACGATAAACCACCATAAGCCGGGTTAAAAAAGCCATCTCCGAAAACGGGGTTAATTGCTACACGTAAAACCAAGCCACCCTCTTTTTGCTGATAGCGGTAACCAAAATTAAGATGACCAAAACTTTTTGTAAAAGGGGAGAAGTTAATCACATCATTATTATCCCTTGTATAGTCAACATAAGTGAAACCTGCGCCTAATTCAATATAATCCCGGTCGTTTTTAGATAGTAAATAGGTAAGTCCAACAGGAATATATACAGCGCCGCTATTATCTATTTTATAACCACCAACACCAATACGGCCACCAAATCCTTTATCGGAAGCTGTAAACCTTGTGTCGTAGTTAAAGGAAATAACTCCGGGGCCACCTGCTTCAATATAAATCGACATGCCAGGTTTTTGGGGAGCAGGTTTTTCCTGAGCCTGTGCAAGTAAAAAGAAAAGAAAGATACCAGAGCAAAGCAAGAGTGTTTTTTTCATTATAATCAGTTTATACCAAGATACCTGAAGAGAAGATATTGCTGCTTGAAAAAATGTTAAAGAGGAAATTGTAATGATGATATTGATCAGTTAGTCTTCAACTGACAGATCAGAATCACTTAACAGGTTAATATCAACATCTGTTCCCGCAATTCCTTCAACAGAACCACGGATATGTGCAGCATTCAATAAAACTTTTTCCAGTTGTTTTTCCCGTTGCTTCCAGAGTTTTTCCATGGCATCACGTTCTTTCTGGATGGAAATTTTCATGCTCATAAAACCTTCACGGATGGCTTTCCACTGTTCTCCAAATTCATTGCCCGTTAAATAGTCATAGAGCATCTGCATTTTTTCGCCTTTGTTTTCCTGTCCTTTTGTTGCCTGTGCAATACGGATGATGCTGTCTCTTAAAACATGTGTCAAAGCTTTTACTTCAGCAAAACTGCATACCCACACGCCATCTTTTTGACCAAACCTGTCAAGATCTTTCGGCATGGCCTGTGTTACAATCACGGCAATATTTGCTGCCTGACTGCGCATATCTGCTTTCAGTTTTTCAATCCACTGATCAGAAAAATCTTTGGTGCGTTTGCTTTCAAAAATAATCTTGCCGCATTCTTGCCCAAACTGGTTGCGTACAAGCAGTATGCAATCTGCCCCCTTCACTCCTTTACCAACTTCTTCAATACTGTCGTATGGAAATGACTGACGAAGCAGATCTTCCAGCAGTAATTCCTGTACTTCACCTTGCAGTTGCATTGACCCCTGTTCTGCTTTTCGTGTCATTTCTTCTGCAAGTTTTTTCTGATCATCTCTTTGCTTTTCAAGTTCTTTAATTTTAAGCAGGTAGTCACTCTCTTTATTAGCGTTTTTTTGTTCTTCTGTTTTTTTAACTTCTTCCGCAATACGTGTTCTTTCTTCCTGTAATTTTCTTTGAACAGATAATTCAAGCTCTTCCTCTTTAGTTTTCAGTTCCTGCATTTTTTGCAAAAACTCAAGTTCTTTTTTTCTTGATTCTTTCAGTTTTTCTTCATTGTCTTTATTATTCTGCTCAAGCAGGCGGAGTTTGTTTTCAAAATCAGAAGAAATAGATTTTCGTAATAATTCCTCAGTTTGTTGTTGAATTTTTAGTTTCTCATCAGCAAACTCTTTTTCTTTTTCTTTTTCCAGTCTTCGGCCTTAGCATTTGCTTCTTTTTGAATTTGCTCCTCTATCGATTTTCGAATCGATTCATTTGGTTCAAACTCATGGCCGCAGTTAGGGCATTTTATTTCGGTTGACATCTTATCTTTTTTGCAAGTTTACGAAAGAAGTATCAGAGCTGGCTGGAGGAAGTGCCTCGCCTGGTGGTGGCAATATACATACCAATATCAGCCAGCATTTTCAGAATGAGAAAAATAACAGAAGTTCCAAAACCAAGTAAAGGCGGCACCAGAATCATTAAATGCATGGGGATGATACGCATGTAGGGCACAAAGAACATTTTCCCGATATTTTCTTTTTCTCCTTCCTTTTTTCCCGATCTCCTCCTGATTAAATCAATTGTGCTTTCAACAAGGAAGATGCCGCCGGTTATTAAAACAATTTTTGCATTGGCCCCTGCTGAAAAACCCGTAAGCAGGAAAATGGCATACACTAAATGGAAAAAGCCAAAATGAAATAAAAAGAAGAAGGCTGCACAGCCAATATTTTTCTTAGTAACGGGTTGATCGTTCATTTTCATGCTCGTTTCATCGGGATTCTCCACTTTCAGCAGTTCAATAAAAGTGAAAAAGCCAATGAGGATGCTCTGCAGCCAGTAAATCCAGACAATGGTATTGAATTCAGTCGGGTTCTGCAGATAGTAGTAAATAAGGTAACCGTTGATAAGTAATAAAAACCAGGCCCGGGGATCTTTGAGTGTTCGTTGCAGCAAGTGAGTAAGTTTCTGCCAAAATACTTATCTCTCTCTTAAAAGCGAAATGTTCGCAAACATTTCTCCTGTCTTCATTGCGGTTTCATACTTTTTTGCAAATGGCAGGGAGTAAAGCCTTGTTTCTATATATTTGCGCAGTTTGATTTAACTATCATATTCATGCAATCAACTGCAGAAGGCAAACTTTTTGAGACTCTTTTTAACCACGCAAGCATTGGCATTATTGTAGTCAATAGTGCTGCCGAAATTACATTGGTTAATCAATTTGCTTTATTCCAGTTTGGCTATGAAAGTTCAGCTGAATTGAAGGGTAAAAAGATTGAAGTACTGATTCCGGGCCGTTTTCATGGTAAGCATGTGGCCCAGAGGGATGGATATATCCATAAGCCAAATAACAGGCCGATGGGTATTGGCCTCGATCTTTTTGGGAAAAAGAATGATGGTTCCGAATTTCCGGTTGAAGTGAGCCTGGGTAATTATGACTTTGGTGGCAATAAGTTCATAGTTGCTTTTGTGAACGATATTACCAAGCGTAAGGAGATTGAGCAGGAAATCATCAGAATGAATGAGGAACTGGAAGATAAAGTAGAGGAAAGAACGCTCTCGTTAAAGGAATCTGTTGAAAAGCTCAACCTTCAGATTGCAGAAACAGAAGAAAAAGACAAGGAATTAATGGAGGCTTTAAGCAGGGAGAAGGAACTGGGTGAATTAAAGTCCCGTTTTGTATCTGTTGCTTCACATGAGTTCAGGACTCCCCTTAGTACTGTACTGTCATCTATCTACCTCTTACAGAAATATACAACCTCAGACGAACAGCCCAAGAGGGAAAAGCATATTCAACGCATTATTTCATCGGTAAACCTGTTAACCGATATTTTGAACGACTTCCTTTCAGTTGGCAAGATTGAAGAAGGAAAAATTCAGGCCCGCTTCAGTACCTTTGATTTGAATAAAAACGTTGTTCAAACCATTGCAGAAATGCAGAGCATCAGCAAACCAGGTCAGCAGATCAGGTATGAGCATAAGGGCAAAAATGAGGTGGAGCTTGATCCGGGTATGTTTAAGCATATCACCTTAAATTTGCTCTCCAATGCGATTAAATTTTCGCCAGAGAGCTCTGATATTTACATCAGTACCTCGGTTGATGATACAGAAATTCAACTGAAAGTAAAGGATAGCGGAATTGGTATTTCAAAGGAAGATCAGGAGCATTTATTTGAACGTTTTTTCCGTGCAAATAATGCTATCAACATTCAGGGCACAGGATTAGGATTACATATTGTATCAAAATATGCTGAATTAATGAACGGAAAGATCACTTGTAAAAGCGATCTTGATCAGGGTACTGAATTCAACGTTATCTTTAAAAATAAATCGTAACAGTAATGAAGAAAATTCTGCTAATAGAGGATAATGACGAAATAAGGGAAAATACAGCCGAGATTCTTGAGCTGGCCAATTATAAAGTAGTTACGGCTGCCAATGGGAAGCTCGGTATTGAAACAGCTCTTGCAGAAGTACCCGATTTGATTGTTTGCGACATCATGATGCCGGTGCTGGATGGTTATGGTGTGCTGCATGCCCTGCATAAAAATGACAGCGTTAAGAATATTCCGTTTATCTTTTTAACGGCGAAAACAGAACGTGGCGATTTACGTAAAGGAATGGAACTGGGTGCTGATGATTATATTACCAAGCCTTTCAGTGGAACAGAGTTACTGAATGCAATTGAAGGAAGGCTGAAAAAAGCTGATCTGATTAAAGAAGAATTTTCCGGACTTGATGGTGTAAATAAATTATTGGCAGCTGCCGGTTCAAAAGATATTCTTGAATCTTTAACTACCGATAGGGATGTAAACAAATACAGGAAAAAACAGACTGTATATAACGAAGGAAACCGTGCCGCCCGTTTATTTTTTATTGTAAAGGGTAAAGTGAAAACCTTTAAATCAAATGATGATGGAAAGGAGCTGGTAGTTGGGTTATATACAGAAGGCGATTTTCTTGGCTATGTTGCATTGCTTGAAGGCAGCTCTTATAAAGAAACGGCAGAAGCAATGGAAGACAGTGAACTGGCCATTATTCCTAAAGCTGATTTTGATGAATTGATGAACATCAATCCACAGGTGGCACAGAAATTTATTCAACTGCTGGCAAAAAATGTGGCAGATAAAGAAGAGCATTTATTAGGACTGGCTTATAACTCTCTCCGTAAAAAAGTGGCAGATGCTTTAATGAGCCTGCAACGGAAATACAAAACAGGTGATGGTCATTTTTCAATTAATATCAGCCGTGAAAACCTGGCAAGTATTGCAGGTACTGCTACTGAATCACTCATCCGCACATTGGGCGATTTCAGAACTGAAAAACTAATTGATATTAAAGAGGGAAATATCATTATTCTCAATGAAAAAAAATTAGAGAACCTGCTGAATTAACAGGGGTATTAAATATCTGCCGGAAAAGGGTAAATGAAAAAAGCTGTTTGATTTAATCAAACAGCTTTTTTATGAACTATTCAACTGCAAGTGAAATGTCAGGCAATCGTCTCTGTTAAATACAGATTGAAATCGGACTTGAGCTTATTGAATTGCTTTTCAACAATCTCCATATCCTTATGCATTTTTTTAAGTCTTTTTTGTAATTCTTTTAATACAACTGCATCTTCACCGGCTTCTTTAGCCAGTAACTTATCCAGCTCATGAATATCCTGACGTAACATATTAACGGTGTCATCTTCAGAAATAAATTTATTCTGAAAGTATTCTGCACGTTCAAGGAACTCGTAATCAGTATCTGCCTGTAATACCTGCGACAAACGATTCTTCAAATGGTTGTTTTCCTGCTGTATAAACTGCAGGTAACGTTTCCACGTATCGCTTTCATGCCGGTACTGAAGAATTTTTTTGTTTGAAGCCATAGTAATGATCATAAAATTTATTTCTGAACGATATATTTATTTCTACTCTAACAAATCTAAAAACTAAGGCAGCCGTTTCGAATAACAAACGTCACTACCCACCCTGATACTTGTCATAGTCAACGGCTGATCTTAATCCTAATGACAATTAATTACCTCTCCCGGGGCATTCGCCATTACCGGGCTGATAAATGGTATACCCAGATTCATTCCCCTTAAAATGAGAATAAAGGCCATTATTGTCATCAGGTAAGGAACCGCATTCTTTATCTTTCTTCTTATTGGAAAGGAGATGGCATTTCCTGCAATACTTAAAACCATCATTAACGGCAGTGTTCCTGCGCCAAAAGCAGCCATAAAACCAGTACTTAAACTTAGCTCACTGAAATTTAAGGCACTTGCCAAAGCAACATATACCATACCGCAGGGTAACAATGCATTCACCATTCCCAAAAAAAGAAAGGATCCTTTTCTTTCTGCCTGTAACAAACGGATCATTTTGTTTTGAACAAATAGCTGTAACCGCTGCGCCCATTTTGGTTGCCAGGCATTTTGTAAAAAATAATAGTTGATGATAAACAACAGGATTACAGCTCCGCTGATGATTGACAGCCATTGCTGAAAGCCAGCCATGTAAACAGTGCGCCCTGCCATTCCGAAAATTAAACCGAGAATAGAATAGGTAATAATTCTTCCGGTATTATACAGTAATGCAGCCAGGCGTTGCTGCCATACCGCAAGGTGCTGCACAGGCAGAGCTAATGCAAGCGGGCCGCACATACCAATGCAATGCAAACTGCTGAATGCTCCCAAAATTAATCCTGCTGTAATTGCCTGAATCATTCGTTAATACTTACCGGTTGTTCGTTATAGTAATTCTGATTATCTGTTTTCCAGTTAATTTTTAATACATACTTGCCGGGTAAAATATCTTTTGCCGGAATAATCTGAACTGCCTCTTCTGATAACTGAATATTTATTTTTTTATCTTTTCCTGAATCTGCAGAACAGTAGAAGAAAATAGTTCCTTCTGCTTTCTTCTGTTTCATTTCCTGCGGAAACTGTATACTGATCTGATCATTCTGTTGCTGTACCTGTATTCCGCTGCTAAGTTTGTTTGCAAGGTTGGTACCATCAATTACCTGCTGATAAGCGAGTTCATCTTTATAGTAGTCTTTACTCACCAGGTCGAAATGTGATTGAGTGGTTTTGTATATCAAAAAAAGATGAATGCTGCAAAAGCTATAAATACAATCGTCAGTTTATGTCCCCAATTCAGTGTCATAGTAATTTAATTTATTCGTTTACGTATACAGGCCCGAGAAAACTTGTTTTGATTACATCAATTTTCTTTTCACCGTTATATAAACCAACTTTTAAAATAGTTTTACGTTTAGTAATGCTTTTATTGGGTAGAGTAATAAAGAATGATCCGGCACCCTGTCCATCACTGTGTACATGAATGAATTCGCCCACCATTTGAACTTTTCCGTTTCCCCCTTCTATTCTTACCGTAAGCGGTATATCGTTAACAGTCTTATTCATCACCTTAATATTGTACAGGTTTGAAACGCTGTCGGTTCCTTTTTCCTGGTACAGTAAACCCGGTGTACGCATTACGGTTGCTTTTACATCTTTTTGGGATACCAGTAAAATGGTTAGCAGGCTCAACAATACAACCAGCAAGACAGTATACATACGCATACGTCGTGTATAATGCAGCTTCTCATGATTGGCAATTCCATTTTCACTTGCATAACGGATCAGCCCTTTCTTAAAGCCAACGCTTTCCATCATATGATCGCAGGCATCAATACAGGCTGTACAACCAACACATTCCATTTGAGTGCCGTTACGGATATCAATTCCTGTTGGGCAAACTTTTACACACTGGCCACAATCAATGCAATCACCTGCTGTTCTTTCTTCTTTTTTATTAAACTTTTTTCTTTCTTCTCCACGTTTGTAATCATAAGCAACAATCATGGAGTTTCTGTCGAGCAGTACACCCTGCAATCTTCCGTAAGGACAAACAACAATACAAGCCTGTTCTCTGAAGTTTGCATATACAGCATAAAATACTCCACTGAAAACCATCAGTGCTGCAATATTTCCCACATTTTCTGTTGGCCTCTGTATCATTTCCCACAACTCTTTAATACCGATAACATAAGCCAGAAAATAATTGGCAATAAGGATGGCTAAAACATAAAAGACTACATGCTTGGTTACTTTACGAACAATTTTGTTGGTTGTCCATGGGCTGGCTGCCAGTATTTTCTGCTTTGGGGCATCACCTTCAATTAAATATTCAAGCTTACGGAACAGCATTTCCATGAAGTTCGTTTGCGGACATATCCAGCCACAGAACAAACGGCCGAATGCTGCTGTAAACAGAATAATGAAAACCACAAACGTAATCATGATGATTCCAAAAATGAAAAAATCCTGTGGCCAGAAAACCTGGCCAAAGAGAATAAACTTTGCTTTTGGTACATTGAACAGAAACAGAGGCCTTCCTTTTATATAAATAAAAGGAAGAGTGAGAAAGATCAGAAAAAAGAACCCGCTTACAATCGTCCGGATATTATAAAACTTCCCCTTTGGTTTTTGGGCATAAATCCATTTACGTTTACCCTCTTCGTCTACTGTGGCAATCCTGTCACGAAAGGATTGCTTTTCCTGATCTTTTACCTCTGTGTCTGACATGATTTTTCGTTCTGCTTATTTAATTGAATCTGTTTTTACTGCTGCTGAATCTGCTGCCGGTGCTGCAGCATTTTCCTGGTACAACTCACCCTGTTTTTCTTTTGGATTGGGAGGGTTGGTGCCATGCAATGATTTTACATAACTGGTCAGCTGTGCAATCTGAACGGGAGAGTAATCATCTTTCCAGCTCTTCATTCCTTTTTCAGGCCAGCCATATTTGATTGTCTTGAAAATTTCTTTTACACTTCCACTGTGTATCCAGTAATCATCAGTTAAATTTGGTCCTACACCACCTTGCCCTTCTTTGCCATGACAGGCTGCACACATCAGTTCGAAATTTGTTTTACCTGCTTTTAAGGCAGCCTCATCTTTTAACAGCACCACTGTGTTTTCATCTACATTGTTTGCAGACTTTGAAAGGAAAGCAGCTTTCTGTTCTTCACCTTTTTTCCAGGCATTTTCAAATTCCTGTTTGCTTAAAGGAGCTGTTTCTGCAATATGATAACGGTACAGGTAAATTACACCAACAATAATTGTCAGGTAAAATCCATATAACCACCAGCCGGGTAATTTATTATCCAGCTCACGGATGCCATCATAGTCATGACCCAGATCAATTTTAGATTCCTGTTCTGCAGGCCTGAAGCTGTTGATTTTATCCCACCATGTACTAAAGCTGCCGGAAGGTTTGCTTACAGTTGTACCATCCGCTGCAACTGCTGCAAATGCATTTTCTTTAACCAGGAAGTTTCTTACAAATAATCCCATTACAATTATAACAATCAGTTCAATTGCAATAACGGAAGCCAGCAGATAAAAGGTAAGAGGTGTTAATCCTGCAATTGATGCAGGTGCAGCCGGTGCTGTTGTTGCAGCATCCTGCGCAAGACCGATAGCAGGCGATAAAAAGGCAATTAAACCGGCAACTGTTTTTACTGAATTGCTTTTCAGTTTTGAGCTGTGCCATTTTGCAGTACCAAGTACAACATTTGCCAGCAGTGCAATTACAAGTAACAGTACAAGAATAATTGCAAGCATTGTAATAGCCATTGGATTGCTCCAGATTGACTGTGGTGCTGCTTCAGGAACCGTTGCAGTTTGCTGTGCTGATGCAGCAAAGGTTGTAAACAGGAACGTAAAGGCAAGCATTGTTTTGCCAACTCCTGTCATTAAAAAATATTTTTTTATGTTTAACATCTTGCTTTAGTTTTTTAGTTATCTAATGGAATTCGACTGATCTCATTCAATTCTTTTTTATCTGTTCTGGCAAGCCAAACAATCATTACACAGAAGAAGATAAAGAAGATGAGAAAAGAGGTTAACCCGTAAATGCTTACGTTACTTATTTTTTCTAAATAATTAATGAATTTCATTTCTTATTTTTTTCGGTGAGCATTTTAGTTTGAAGCTGTTACAGGTTTCTTTTCAGCCTTAATATCCTTACCCATACGTTGCAGGTAAGCAATCAGCGCTATAATTTCCTTATTGGCAGGAGTTTGAATCTTGTCAATTTTCAAATTGATGCGGATACTGTTTGCCTGTGTCATCAGATCCCTGTTTGCAATTTTATCATAACCTTCAGGATAAGGAACACCTAAGGTTTGCATTGCCCTGATCTTTGCAGCTGTAATAGTAGTATCAAGATCATTATCAAGTAACCATGTATACTGAGGCATTATTGATCCGGGCGACATTGTACGGGGATCCATCATATGATTATAATGCCAGCTGTCGGGATATTTACCACCAATTCTTGCTAAGTCCGGACCTGTACGTTTACTTCCCCACTGGAACGGATGATCATACACAAATTCGCCAGCTTTTGAATATTCACCATATCTCGCAACTTCATCACGGAACGGACGGATCATTTGGGAGTGACAGGTATAGCAACCTTCACGAACATAAATATCACGGCCCTGTAATTCAAGCGGAGTATATGGTTTTACACTTGTAATGGTTGGAATATTTGACTTAATTAAGAAGGTTGGAACAATCTCAATTAAACCACCAATAGCAACAACTATTAAACTGATAACAAGCATCATTACCGGTCTTTTTTCAATCCATCTGTGCCAGTATTCTTTTTTATGTGCTTCCGCTTTTGCAAGAGGTGCTGCTTCAGCTGGTTCATTGGCAATAAAGCTTCCCTGTTTTGCAGTCTTCATTAAATTGTACACCATCATAATGGCACCTGTTAAGTAAAGAGTACCACCAATACTTCTCATGATATACATAGGAATAATATTGGTTACAGTTTCAAGAAACTGGAACTTCAACTGTCCTTCATCGGTGAATTGTTTCCACATATCGGCCTGTGCAAAACCGGCCCAGTAAAGTGGAATGGCATACACAACAATACCAATTGTTCCTAACCAGAAGTGATTGGTTGCTAACTTTTTGAATACAGTGTAGTGCCCCACATTTTAGGAATTAAATAATAGAGCACACCAAATGCCATAAAACCATTCCAGCCTAAACCTCCAATATGAACGTGCCCTACAATCCAGTCAGTAAAGTGTGCAATCGCATTTACGCTTTTCAAACTCATCATGGGTCCTTCAAAAGTGCTCATACCATAACAGGTAACAGCAACCACAAAGAATTTTAATACAGGTTCTTCACGCACTTTGTCCCACGCACCACGTAATGTAAATAAACCATTCAGCATACCTCCCCAGCTTGGTGCAATCAGCATTACACTGAATACAGTACCGAGAGATTGCGCCCAATCAGGCAATGCAGTATAAATTAAATGGTGAGGGCCTGCCCAGATATAAAGGAAGATAAGCGCCCAGAAGTGGATAATTGATAAACGATAAGAATATACAGGACGGTTCGCTGCTTTTGGCAGGAAATAATACATTAAACCCAGAATGGGAGTAGTAAGGAAAAATGCCACAGCATTATGACCGTACCACCACTGTACCAATGCATCCTGAACACCGGCATAAAAACTATAGCTTTTTATCCAGGAGAAAGGAAGTTCAAATGAGTTTACAATATGGAGCATCGCTACTGTTATCCATGTGGCTATGTAAAACCAAATGGCAACATAAATATGACTTTCTCTTCTTTTAATTAATGTACCAAACATGTTGATACCAAATACTACCTATATTAATGTAATAAGGATATCAATTGGCCATTCAAGTTCAGCATACTCTTTACCGGTTGTAAAACCGAAAAATAAAGTAACCGCTGCTAATAAAATTATTAACTGCCATCCCCAAAAATGTATCCAACTTAATTTGTCGTTGAACATACGGGCTTTGGTAAGACGCTGCAGTGAATAATAAATGCCCATAAACATACTGTTGCCTACAAAGGCAAAAATGATAGCATTTGTGTGAATGGGCCGAAGACGACCGAAGGTGGTGCCCGGATAATTGAGTGAGATAGCCGGAAAATAAAATTGAATGGCTACCAGCAATCCAACGAGCATGCCTACAATACCCCAAGCGGCTGTGGCAATGGCGAAGTACTTTACGATCTTGTTGTCGTAGTTAAACTTTCTAATTGCATAACTTCCTGTTTGATTATTATGGTTTTGAGTTCTGGTTTACTGAGTTAGGAGAAGAGTTTTCTTTTTCTGAGACAGGATTGTCGAACAGCATTCTCAAGGGGGGGGATACCTGGTCATCATACTGACCGTTTTTAACGCTCCATAAGAAAGCCGCTAAAAACAACGATGCCACAGATACACTGGCAATAAGCAATAGTATTATAACACTCATATAGACTTTCTTTTATCCTGTAAAAATATTTTTCGCAACCCTAATTGAGGCTGACAGAAATCAGACAAAAAGTTGATTCCTGTCAAATTCTTATGACTTTAGTCAGCTTTTTAGTTATTTCAGCTTCAAAAACTTGGCTGATAAGGTTGATGCTCCGAATGAGAGCAAAATGATGGTAATGGAGCTTGATGGCATCAAAATAGCTGCGATTAATGGAGAAAGAGTTCCCTGAACAGCGAAAGACAATCCGATGACATTGTAAAGAATCGATAAAATAAAAATCCCGACAACGATTTGTTTGTTGGCTTTTGTTAACCGGAGGTAAGCTGCAAGTTTATGTAACCTGTCGGCTTCCAGAATACCATCGCTGGCCGGAGTAAAGTTGTTGGTGCTTTCGGTAACTGCAATCCCTGCATTACTTTGTTTTAATGCACCTGCATCATTTAATCCATCGCCCACCATAATTACTCTATCGCCCAATTCCTGTTGTAACTTTATATAGGCAAGTTTTTCATGAGGCTTTTGATTGAAGAGAAATGTCGACTTTTTGCCAATAGCCATTTGAAGTGTTCTTTTTCACTTTCGTTATCGCCTGAAAGAACAGAGATTTTATAATACTTCTGCAGTTTCTTTATTTGTGAAAGAAGAGATGGACGGTAATGATTACGGATGGTAAAATGACCGATCAGGTTCCCGTCAATCATTATATACAGGCTGCTTCCTGAAGTTGATTCCCGGGTTCACCGTTACAAACTCTGCCGATCCAATGGAGATGATTCTGTTCTCAACAATTCCCTGGATACCTTTGCCTGTTATTTCATTAAAGTTTTTAACGGTTCTGTTTTCAGGAATTCCTAAATGTTTTACCAGTAGTTTGCTCAGCGGGTGGGTGCTTTGAGCAGCAAGTGCTGCAATATCTGGTTTGTCTTTTCGGTTCAGAAAATTACCTGAGAAAACAACATCCTGATCATTTGTTGTAGTTAATGTTCCGGTTTTATCAAACACAATATGATCAGCATTGGCTATTTCTTCAATTACCTGTGCATTACGCAGGTATAATTTGTTCTTTGCCAGTATGCGCAACACATTTCCGTTGGTGAAATTATTTGAAAGCAGCAAAGCACATGGACATGCAACAATGAGAATGGTTGTAACTACATTCCATGCTTTGGTTCCATCGTAAAAACTCCAGTACAGGGCACCTGCTAACGCAATGGTAAATACGATCCATGTAAAATACCGGCTGAGGATATTTACAAATGATTTTTCATCTTCCTTTGGTTTTTCATCTTTGTTCCAGAGTTTGGTGAGGTAGCTTTGGGCCACTTCTTTCATGGTAAGTATTTCAATATTGCCGCCTGTTTGTTTGCCGCCTGCATAAACAAGTTCGCCCATTTCTTTTAATACAGGGAGTGATTCACCTGTTACAAAACTGTAATCAATCAAAGCTTTTCCTCTTGTAAGCAAACCATCAACCGGTATCAGTTCTTCATGATGAATAAGAATTGTATCGCCGGTTTTCAGATCAGGCAAAGCAGTTGGAATTTCTTTTCCTTCTTTCATGATTGTAACGGCAATAGGGAAATAAGCAGTATAGTCCCGTTCAAATGATAATTGCTGATAAGTTTTTTCCTGCAGTATGCGTCCAACAAGCATAAAGAAAACAATGCCGGTCATTGAATCGAAATAACCACTGCCGGTATTGCTGAATATTTCATACACACTGCGGCCAAAAGTCATGATGATGGCTAAAGCAATAGGTGCATCAATATTGAGATACTTATGCCGGAGACTTCCCCATGCACTCTGATAAAACGGAATAGAACTGTATAATAAAACAGGGATTGACAAAACAAGATTAAAATACCTGAACATATTCTGCAAGCCTCTGTCTGCATCTTCCAGTCCAAGATATTCAGGAAAACTCATGAGCATGATATTGGCGAAGCAAAACCCTGCAACACCTAACTGGTAAATAAGACTTCGTTGAATACGTGGCTTTGCTTCCTGTAAATTCTGCAGACTGATATATGGCTCGTAGCCGATGCCGGTTAACAGTTCGGCTACTGTACGCAGCTTTGTTGACTGGTGGTTGAAGACAATATCAACTTCTTTACGGGTGAAATTTACCCTTGATGAAATGATATCTTTATTAAGACGGTGTAAATTTTCAAGCAACCATAAACAGGAACTGCAGTGAATTTGCGGCAGGTAAAATGTAATATGTGTCTGTTCACTATTCTTGAAAGAGAGCCAGCTGCTGCTGAATTTTTTCATCTTCCAAGATGAAAATTTATCCTTCCTTACTTCAATACGCTGGCTTAGGCCCGGGTTTTCGTTAAGATTATAATATTCACATAAATCACTCTGGTTAAGAACCAGGTACACTGTTTTACAACCCTGGCAGCAAAAACTTTTGTCATCAATTTTTATCTGCTCAGTAATGCAATCGTCACAGTATGATAGCATTGAGTGGCTTGTTTGGTTGTTATGCTCATATTGACTGCAAATTAATTTCCGGGTTTGCTGGAATTTTCTGACCCGCAGTCATATCAAACTCGACCATCGTCACAAAAAAGCCCGCCACAAATCATTTGCGGCAGGGCCAAGGGCACAATCCCTCCATCGGAGAGATTATTTCACAGCGATATGTTTGCTCGCTGCCAGCTTTTTCACTTCATCTTTTTTAGGAAGCATCAATTTCAACACACCGTCTTCATACTTTGCTTCAATTTTTTCTTTGTTCACTTCTTCTGGCAGAGTAAAACTGCGGCTGAAAGATGAGTAGCTGTACTCCTTACGGTTGTACTTTTCATCTTTTTCTTCTTTGCTTTCTTCTTTTTCGCTGCTGATGGTTAGCATATTGCCCTCAACATCAATATTGAAATCATCCTTTTTCATACCAGGCACGGCTAAGGAAACCTTATAGTCATTTTTGTCTTCAACAATATTTACTGCGGGTACAGTCATCATACGTCCCATGAGGGAACCTCCGTTATCAAACCATTCATTCCATGGTTTAAAAAAATCGTCAAATACAGTTGGTAACATGCCAACTTTTGTTACTGCTTTTGTTGACATACAGACCTCCTTGTTTTAAATGTTTGAAGAACTTTGTTTGCTCTTTGAAGATACTTTACGAAACTGTTTTTTTCAAGGACTGCTGTCAGCAGGAGGATGAGGGTTATCAGTAAAAAACAAAGTCAGGATTATTTTTGTTCAGCCATTCATTTACTTTTTCTTCTGCTTTTTCAACGGCTATTTTTGTGAGGGTTGCAGCAAGATGTGATAAACCTGCAGCTAATGTATTTTCACCATTCTGTTCTGTATTATCAAGCAGTTTAGCAATTACTTCACCTGCAACATATTTTGGCTTCAGGCTTTCCTTTAAATCACGCCAATCGTAACGGA
>JADJPV010000008.1 GCA_016713085.1 Chitinophagaceae bacterium
CATGGAAAGGTTACAACTTTGAGGATGCCACTTTTATTTATGTGAAGGATTGTAAAGAAGATTTGTTTACTTCTATTCATGTTGATGAATTTGAACTGGAAATACGTACCAAATTAGGTGAAGAAAGAGACTGACACCTGATATTCCAAACGTAAGTGAGGAAGCAACAAAAGATCTGGATCAGAATGGTATCATCCGTATTGGTGCTGCAATTAAAGAAGGTGATATCTTAATTGGTAAGATCACTCCAAAAGGTGAAAGCGATCCAACTCACTGGAGAGAAGTTGTTACGTGCCATCTTTGGTGATAAAGCAGGTGATGCAAAAGATGCTTCATTGAAAGCTCCAAGCGGAACTGAAGGTGTGGTGATTGATGGAAGGTATTCCAGCGTGCCAAGAAGATAAGAATGGTAAGATTCGTGAAAAAGCATTACTGGAAAAAGTTGAAAAGATCCACGAAAAAAATACAACTGATCTGCTCGATGTGTTGATAAGCAAACTGTTGTCTTTGCTGCAAAGCAAAACATCAGCTAGTGTTAACAACAACTTTGGCGAATCATTGATTGGAAAAAGGCGCTAAGTTCAATCAGAAAAACGCCCGCAACAATTGACTATGTTAACGTTAATCCGTTAGGATGGACAGGTGATGCAACAACTGATGAATGGATCAACCAGTTATTACACAACTACAATATCAAGTTCAACGAAGAAGAGTTGAGCCGTTACAAGAGAGAATTCTCAACATCTCAATCGGTGATGAATTACCTGCCGGTGTAGTAAGAACTTGCTAAAGTTTACTTAGCTGTGAAGCGTAAACTGAGGGTGGGTGATAAGATCGGGAGTCGTCATGAGTAACAAAGGTATTGTGTTGGAAATCGTTCCGCCAGGAAGACATGCCGTTCCTTGAAGATGGAACTCCGGTAGATATCGTATTGAATCCATTGGGTGTACCAAGTCGTATGAACCTTGGACAGATTTACGAAACTGTACTTGGATGGGCTGGTGAAAAACTGGGTGTGAAATTCGCAACACCAATCTTTGATGGTGCAAGTGTAGAAAGAAATTGCCAATCATATCACTGAGGCAGGTTTACCGAAATTTGGGCATACTTATTTATACGATGGTGAAACAGGTGAACGCTTCCACCAAGCAACTGTTGGTATCATTTATATGATCAAACTGCATCACATGGTTGATGATAAGATGCACACCCGTTCTATCCGGACCGTACAGCTTAATTACTCAGCAGCCATTGGGTGGTAAAGCACAGTTTGGTGGTCAGCGTTTTGGTGAGATGGAGGTTTTAGGGCACTGGAAGCTTATGGTGCATCCAACATCTTGCAATTACTTACCTCCAAATCAGATGACATCATGGGTCATTTTAAAAACCTATGAAGCCATTGTTAAGAGTGATAACGTTCCACGTCCAGTATTCCTGAATCATTCAATGTATTGGTTCATGAATTAAGAGGCCTGAGTCTTGACCTTAAATTTGAAGAGTAAGGAACAGAAACCTAAAGTGGTGACACAACCGGTGTTGACTGAAAATCAAAAGCCGGCATCTAAAAACAAAAAACAGAAACACAGATATGGCATTCAGAAAGAAAATCGTCAGAGGCCAGTTTTTCAAAATCACCATCGGACTTGCATCTCCGGATACAATCCTGGAACGCAGCTTTGGTGAGGTGTTGAAAAACCAAGAAACCATTAACTACCGTACTTACAAACCTGAACGTGGTTTTGTTTTTGCGAAAGGATTTTGGTCCGGTAAAAGATTTCGAATGAGCCTGCGGCAAGCACAAGCGTATCCGTTACAAGGGTATTGTGTGTGACCGTTACGGTGTTGAAGTAACTGGAAAAGAAAGTACGTCGTGAAAGATGGGACACATCAAATTAGTTGTGCCTTTGTTCTATCTGGTACTTCAAATCATTGCAAACAAGATTAGGTTATTTGTTAGGCGTAGCTCCTAGAACTAGAGACCATCGTTTACTACGAACGTTGTGGTTATACAACCCGGCGTAAAGAAACCATAAGATGGGTGATCTTCTTTACTGAAGAAGAATACATCAGATCTGTTAGATACATTACCAAAGGACAATCAGTACTAACCTGATGAAGATCCAATGAAATCATCGCCAAGTGGGTGCTGAAGCTTGCATGATATGTTACAGCGCATTGATCTGGATCAGTTGAGTAATGATTTGCGTAATGCTGCAGCAACTGAAACTTCACAGCAACGTAAAGCAGATGCGTTAAAGCGTTTGAGCGTTGTAGAAGCTTTCCGTGATGCAAACCTGCGTATTACCAACCGCCCTGAGTGGATGGTGATGCAGTACATTCCAGTTATACCACCGGAACTTCGTCCGTTATTACTTTGGATGGTGGACGTTTGCGTCTTCTGATCTGAATGATTAAACGTCGTGTAATTATCCGTAACAACCGTTTGAAAAGATTACTGGAGATTAAAGCTCCTGAAGTAATCCTTCGTAACGAAAACGTATGTTGCAGGAAGCGATTGATTCATTATTCGATAACTCAAGAAAATACCACAAATGCAGTGAAAGCCGAAGGCGGACGTGCAATGAAATCTTTAAGTGATGTATTGAAGGTAAACAAGGTCGTTTCCGTCAGAACTTAATGGGTAAGCGGTTGTTGACTATTCGGTCGTTCTGTTATCGTGGTAGGTCCTGAAATGGATTGCATGAATGTGGTTGACCAAAGATATGGCTGCGAATTGTTCAAGCCACTTATTATCCGTAAGCTGATTAAGAGGTATCGTAAAAACTTTTGAAGTCTGCACGTAAACTGGTAGAAAAGAAGACTGTTGTTTGGGATATTCTTGAAAATATATTGAAGGTCAACGGATCATGCTAAACCGTGCCCCAACACTGCACCGTTTATCTATCCAGGCCTTCAGCCTAAACTGATTGAAGGCAGCCATTCAGTTACACCCCACTGGTATGTTCTGCTCCAACGCCGATTTCCGATGGTGATCAGATGGCCGTAACGTTCCGTTGCAGTAATGCTGCTGTATTGGAAGCATCAGTTACTGATGCTTGCATCACACAACATCCTTAACCCGCAACGAGAACGATACCTACTCTTCCTTCACAGGACATGGTACTTGGTCTGTATTATATTTCTAAGAAAGAAAACAACTGATACTAGAAATTGTAAAAGGACAGGGGTAAGGCGTTTTATTCTCCTGAAGAAGTGACATTGCATACAACGGAAAACAAGTTAATCTGCATTGCATGGATCAGAGGTTCGTTTGAATGTGCGTGAAAATGGAAAGTTGTAAAAAAACTTACTGAGACAACGTGGTCGAGTAATCTTCAATCAATTGGAGCCGAAAAAGTTGGTTTTGTGAACACCTTATTAAGAAAAAACTCTATTGAAATCATTGGTGATATCATTGAAATTACCAACGTTCAAAAACAGCGAATTCCTGGATGATATTAAAACACTTGGTTTCCGTACAGCCTTCCAGGGTGGATTGTCGTTCAACATTAACGATCTTCTCGTTCCGGAAAACAAAGAAGAGCTGGTAGGAAATGCAAAGGTGAAGTAAATGAAGTGGGACAGTTATAATATGGGTCTTATCACCAACAATGAACGTTACAACCAGACCATTGATATCTGGAGCCGTGTTGATACACGTTAACTGAAACATTGATTCGTGAAATGGCTACTGATAACCAGGTTTCAACTCCGTGTTTATGATGCTGGATAAAGGGGCCCGTGGTAGAAGGAGCAGGTAAAACAGCTGGCTGGTATCAGGTTTGATGCGTTGGCCAAGAAAATCTGGTTCTACCGGAAGGAGATCATTGAAAAATCCTGTTGAGAATCCTTAAAGATGGCCTGAGGCGTATTGGATTATTTATCTCAACACACGGTGCCCGTAAAGGTCTTGCGGATACGGCCCTGAAAACAGCGGATGCCGGTTACTTAACCCGTCGTTTGGTTGACGTTGCACAGGATGTGGTGATTAAAGATGGAGGTTGCGGAACATTGCGTGTTGCAACAAGTGCATTAAAGATAACGAATGTAATTGAACCATTGAGTGACCGTATTGCCCGGCTTCGCACATCATTACATGATGTATACGACCTGAGCTAATGTCAGCTCCATTTAGCGGCAGAAGAAATTACCTGCAGCCGGTTGCCAAGCAAATTGAAGACAATTGGAATTGAAACAATTGAAATCCGTTCAGTATTAACCTGCGAAAGCAAGCGTGGTGTGTGTGTGAAGTGTACAGGTAAAAACCAACACAGCAGGTGTAATTGCACAGAAAAGTGATGCTGTTGGTATTATTGCTGCACAATCAATTGGTGAACCCGGTACACAGTTGACACTCCCGTACGTTCCACGTTGGTGGTGTGGCTGGTTCAGCATCAGTTGAATCTTCTCTCTATGCGAAATTTGATGGTACCATTCAGTTTGACGGGTTACGTACAGTAACTGCAACAGGCAACGAGGGAAAAGTACAGTTGGTTATTGGCCGTACAGGTGGAAGTAAGGATCATGGATGTAAAGAACTGACCGTTTACTCATCACGAACAATATTCCTTACGGTGCATTGAATATTAAGAAGGACAGCAGATTAAGAAAGGCGAAGGATCTGTACATGGGATCCGTTCAATAACGTAATTGTTGCTGAAATAGCAGGTAAGATTAAGTTAGAGAATATTCTTGATGGTATTACTTTCCGTGAGCAGGCCGATGAACAAACAGGTCACCGTGAGGAAAGTGGTAATTGAAACAAAAGATAAAACCAAGATCCCCGCGATTTTAGTTGAAGGTGGAAAGGATATTAAATCATATAACCTGCCAGTTGGTTCACACATTGTAGTTGAAGAAGGTGAAGAAGTAACTTCACTAGGACAGGTATTGGTGAAAATTCCACGTGTACTTGGTAAACTTCGTGATATCAAGGGTGGTCTGCCACGTGTCAACTGAATTGTTTGAAGCAAGAAATCCGGGTAACCCCGTTGTATCTGAGATCGATGGTGTAGTTACTTTTGAAGCCAGTAAAAGCGTGGTAACAGGAAATTATTGTAACAAGCAAGGATGAGCAACCAAGAAATATCTTGTTCCTCTTACACGCCAGATCCTTGCACAGGAAGGTGACTTTATCAGGCGGTGTTCCATTAGAAGTGATGGTGCAATTGCACCGCTGATATCTTAACAATCAAAGGTCCGTTTGCCGTTCAGGAATATGTGGTAAAATGAAATTCAGGAAATATCGTTTGCAGGGTGTGCGTATCAATGATAAACACATTGCAAGTAATCGTTCGCCAGATGATGAAGAAAGTTGAAATCATTGACGCAGGTGATACAAGTTCCTGGAAGAAGATCTCGTTGATCGTTTTGTTCAATGAAGAGAACGACCGCATCTTTGATAAGAAGGTTGTAACTGAGCCGGGAGACAGCAATAAAGTACGCCCTGGTCAGATTGCGAATTGTTCGTGAATACCGTGAAGAAAACAGCCAGTTGCGTCGTGCAGATAAGAAGCTGATTGAAGTGAGGGATGCACATCCTTCTACCGTACAACCTGTGTTGCTGGGTATTACCAAAGCATCATTGGGCGTTCAGAGCGGATTTCTGCGGCATCGTTCAGGAAACAACGAAAGTATTGAGCACAGCAGCTATTGAAGGTAAAACCGACGATCTCTTAGGTTTGAAAGAGAACGTTATCACCGGTCACCGATCCCTGCAAGTACAGGCTTACGTGAATTCGAGAACATGATCGTAGGAAGTAAGGAAGAGTATGAATTGCTCCTTACTACCAAAGAGCCCATGAGCTTTGATGATGAAGAATAATTCATGAGATCATTATACTCAAAGTCCCCAGTTACGGGGGACTTTTGCGTTGTTAATGCATTCTTAAAATTAATTTGCATTTCCTCTACTCGATCAGATTCCTTTACTTTGCTCACCTGATATGAAAAATTTTCAAACAATCCTTTTGCTGTTATTGACAGCTGCTGTAGCGGTTTTATTTGTGTTGCATTTTTCCGGAAAGAAATCGCCCCTGAAACAGTTAAAAAGTTCGAGAGACACGGCTTCCAACAAGCCTGAACAATTACATGTTGCCTATATTGATCTGGATACCATTCAGAAATACTATGAGTATTTAAACTCAAGAATGCCGACATCGAAAGAGATAAACAGCGGATTGAAATCAAATTCAATCGGAGTTGAATAAACTGAAAAGACCGATTGAGTTTTAAAGAAAGGACAGGCGATTACTCAAATGGAAGCTGAAAAGTTTCAGCAGGAATATCAAACAAGATATCAGCAGATCGGTCAACGCCAGCAAACACTGCAAGGCCAGCATCTTGAAAGTCAGGCAAAAGCTATTGACGATATTCAGAAGAAAATCAATGATTACCTGAAGGAGTTTAATAAGAGTGGCCAATACAATTTTATTTTTCAACTCAGGAAGGGAACCCTACACTGTACTTCAAGGACACTGCATTTAATATTACCCCCAGGTTGTAAAAGGACTGAACGAAGCATACCAGCAATCAAAGAAGAAATAAGGTTTCAGATTAATCCTTATCTTCCGTTTCAATTTTGAAACAGAAATCACTGCTATGTCTTCAGAAAAAGAATTCAAACCATCCGCCCAGTTTATTTGATGCCACAATGGTTGTAGCCGGATCCATGATCGGCTCCAGGCATTTTATTGTAAGTGCCGATATTACCAGGAATGTGGGTAGTGCCGGCTGGTTAATTGTTGTTTGGTTATTAACCGGGTTTATGACTTTAACCGCAGCTGTAGTTATGGCGAATTAAGCGGTATGTATCCAAAAGCCGGTGGACAGAATGTGTATCTGAAAGAAGCATACAATCCTTTGCTTGGATTTCTTTACGGGTGGAGTTTCTTCACGGTTATTCAAACGGCAACCATTGCAGCAGTTGGCGTTGCCTTTTCAAAATTTATGGCGTATTTAATTCCGGGTGTAGTGAAGACCTGGTAGCTTTTGATCTTGGCTTCATTAAAAATTTCTCCTGCACAACTTGTTTCTATTGCATTGATCATCCTGCTCACTTTTATAAATACAAGAGGAGTAAAAGAAGGGAAATATATTCAAACCACTTTTACGGTTACAAAACTATTGAGTTTATTTGGCCTGATTATTTTCGGGTTGATCTTAATGAAAGGCGATGTGTGGACGGCCAACTGGTCGAATGCATGGACGATTCAATCTTTAAGCAAAGACGGTTCAACCGCCAGTTTAACAATGATCGCTGCATTGGGAGCAAGTGCTGCCGCCATGGTTGGTTCAATTTTCAGCGGTGATGCATGGAATAATGTTACATTTATTGCAGGTGAAATTAAAAACCCAAAACGAAACATCGGTTTAAGTTTATTCTTAGAACGCTGATTGTTACAATCATTTATGTTTCTGCCAATGTAATGTACACTGTCATACTTCCATTGCAGGAAATTGCTTCAGCAGAAAAGACAGGGTAGCAGTTGCTGCTTCCAACGTGATCTTTGGAAATGCAGGAACCATCATTATTGCATTGATGATTATGGTTTCAACTTTTGCTGTAACAATGGGTTGATCCTTGCGGGAGCAAGGGTTTATTATACCATGGCAAAGGATGGACTGTTTTTTAAACAGGCCGGAGAGCTGAATAAATTTGCAGTGCCGCAATGGAGTTTGTGGGTACAGTGTATCATTGCCTGTTTATGGAGTGTAAGTGGAAAGTATGGTCAGCTGCTGGATATGATTTCATTTGTGGTAGTGCTGTTTTACATGTTAACTATTGGCGGCATATTCATTCTGCGTAAAAAGCGACCTGATATAGAACGGCCTTACAAAGCATTCGGCTATCCGTTATTGCCCATTATGTATATTCTTATGGGGCTTGCGTTTTGTATTTTGTTGATCGTCTTCAAACCTGAATTTACATGGCCGGGTTTGATCATTGTACTAATTGGTATTCCTGTTTATTATCTTGCAGTGGCAAGTAAAAAAACAGCATAAAGATGAGTGGCTATAATTTTGATGAATTATTTGAAAAGTTATCACAGATAAAAGTAGGAGTGATTGGTGATGTAATGCTTGATACCTATATGTGGGGTCATGTAGATCGTATTTCTCCCGAAGCACCGGTTCCCATTGTTTCATTAGATAAAAAAGAGTACCGTATTGGTGGTGCAGCAAATGTTGCACTGAATATTGCATCACTCGGTGCATCTGTTTCTATGCTGAGTGTGATCGGAAATGATGATGAAGGAAAATTGCTGAATCAGCTGTTGCAGGAAAAGAAAATCAAAACCGATTTTTTACTCAACAGTACCAAACGCATTACTACCAGCAAAACAAGGATCATCAGCCGCAACCAGCAAATGATGAGGCTTGATAATGAAATACACATGATCTCTGGTATGAAGATGAAAACAGGCTGATACTTGCTCTGCAAACATTTATTGCACAGGAAAAACCGCATGTACTCATTTTTGAAGATTATAACAAAGGAGTATTAACTGAACTCATTATTCAGAAAGCAATTGACCTGTGCAAACATCATGGCATCGTTACAGCAGTTGATCCCAAACGAAAGAATTTCTTTAATTATAAAGAGTGGATATTTTCAAACCCAATTTAAAGAAGTAAAAAGAAGGTTTGAATTTACTTGTTGATGATGTGAATGAAGAAACACTGAAATCGATTCATACAAAACTGGCAGAAAAATTACAGCATCACATCATCACATTACTTTCTGAAAAGGGGGTGTTCTACAATAATGAAACAGAAGCAGGAATTATTCCAACACATATCCGCAGTATTGCAGATGTAAGCGGTGCAGGTGATACAGTGATTGCTGTTGCTTCACTTGTTTATGCAGCAACGAAGGATGAAAGCTGATGGCTGAAATGGCTAACATTGCTTACGGATTGGTATGTGAAGAAGTAGGAACAGCAGCCATCAATAAAGACCGGCTGATACAGGAGTGCAAGCTCTTACTTTGAATTCAATTTGTCTTATGGCAACTCTATGAACATTTCTTATTACTTATTGCTTATACATGGTGGTCAAGTCAATCCCAATATAGATAGACAAGCAGTTACGAAACGACGTTGGTGTAACATATGTATTCGATCGTACAAAAAGATGATCATAACAGAACTGAAATATTTATTTAGGCAAACTAAGAACAAAACGGCGGTTTGGAAAATCCGATTTCAAAATTGAATGCATTGTCAATTTTAGAACAAACCAATTTGGGTAATTACTGTTTTGGATGACTAATTACGACGGAACTGCATTAAGATGGTTGGCCCCCCCGCCCCGTTTTAGAAAATGGTGGAACTGCATTAGATGCAGTTGCAGCTGCGGTTGTTTCATTAGAAGATTGCATCATGTTCAATGCAGGAAGAGGTTCCGTATTTACAAAAAACGGCACACATGAAATGGATGCAGCCATCATGGATGGAAAAACATTAGATGCAGGTGCAGTTGCAGGAGTAAGTTCGGTAAGAAATCCTGTTGAACTTGCATTAGCCGTCATGCAAAGAGTGAACATGTTTTATTAAGTGGGGAAGGTGCTTTGCAATTTGCAAAAGAACAGGGATTAAGAATCGAAGACTAACTTATTTTTTCACAATTCGGATATGATCAATGGCAGTTGGTGAAGAATGAAGATAAGATTGCACTGGATCACAATATTCAGGTGTCTGCCTCTGCAAAAGAAAAAAAGTTTGGAACAGTTGGTGCAGTTGCCTCGATCGTTTTGGAAATATTGCAGCTTCAACAAGCACCAGGCGGCATGACGAATAAAAATTATAACCGGATTGGCGACAGCCCAGTATTGGTGCCGGTACTTATGCAAATAATAAAACCTGTGCCATTTCCTGTACAGGACACGGTGAATTGTTTTTAAAAGCTGTTGCTGCTTACGATATGAGCTGTTTGATGGAATACAAAGGAATGAGTTTGCAGGAAGCAATGGATTTTTGTACGCTTGATAAATTGGTGAAAATAAATGGGGAAGGCGGAATGATTGGTGTGGATGCAAAGGAAATACAGCCCTTGTATTTAACAGCGACGGTATGTACCGTGCAATGCAAAACAGTAATGGTGAAAAACAAATTGCCATCTACAGATAATTAACTCTCAACTGCTTTGTACTACGTTGCTCTAAAGGCTTTCGTTTAAGATTATGTGGAAATGCTCTATCAAAAGAGCAAGTAGTATCTTTGAACAATGAAAACATATGCTGTAATTGTGGCCGGTGGTGCCGGTAAAAGAATGGGTTCAGCACTTCCCAAACAATTTTATTACTGAAGAATAAACCTGTTCTCTATTATACTATTGATGCTTTTCTGAAAGCTGTTCCCGTATTCATGTTATCATTGTATTGCCTGAAGAACATTTAGAACTGGAAAGAAATTGTGGATGGTTTTTTTGATGAACAACAGATTCAGTTAACAGTTGGTGGTGAAACAAGATTTCATTCTGTACAGAATGGGTTGAAGCTGATCAGTGAAGAATCAATCATCTTTGTGCATGATGGTGTTCGTTGTTTAGTTAGTGAAGAATTGATTCAGCGTTGTTAGACAACTGCACTGGAAACAGGCAGTGCAATACCTGCTGTTGGATGCAGGGATAGTGTACGGATGATTACAGCAGATGGCAATGATCCTGTTGACAGAACCAAGCTCCATCTTGTTCAAACACCACAAACTTTTCACAGTAAAATTTTATTGCCAGCTTTTGCCATTGATTATAAGGAACGCTTTACCGATGAGGCAACTGTTGTTGAAGCATTTGGATTGAAAGTAACCCTGGTGCAGGGTGAGGACACGAATATCAAAATCACCAACCCGATTGACTTGGTAATTGCTGAGAAAATACTGGAGAAATAATTACTCCTTCATCCACCTTAATAATTTCGGTAACCTGTTTATGCGTAAAGCAGGATATCTCTCTTCTATAGCACCATAACTGCTGTAGAAGAATGCAAGATTACGGATATCACTTCCTTCAAAGTCAAGCAGGGTGGGAGTTGCAGCATGTTTTTTAATAAAGCAATCGATCAGCTAATGCGAAGCTCCCAATGTTTTTCCATTGGGATGATTGCCAACAAGTATATAATACCAACGTTGATGTGAATAAAGAAATACGGCAGAAGCAAGTAACTCACCTGCTTTTGAATAAATGCCAAGCGTTTCAACTTTTTGTTTTTTTCTGCTTCTGTAGCTACTTTTAAAAAACCTGCTTATCTGCTCATCAGTAATGGATGAAATCCGTTGCATGGTTTCTTTAGCCAATGAAATGATTTCGTTCAGTTCAATTCCTTCTTTTATAATTAAGCCACCTGTTTCTGCTTTTTTAATGTTACGCTTCAAATTGGAGCGGTAAGCACTACTGATGGTTTCGTAATCTTTATCTAAGGGAAGTACAAAATTGATCCGTTCTGTTAAGGGGTAGTCATCTACACTGAAAAGATTCTGCTGATTGAGATAAATATCAAAATATTTAAACTTTGCAGGAATCGCTATCAAAAATGCTTCAAGCATTTCTTTATCTATATTCTTTTTTGCAAATACACCAAGACTTGCACAGAAATATGGCTGAAACAAATAGTGAATACCGTATTTCTTATTCCAGGTGAGCGGCATTACAGCTTCATAATCATTTAACACTAATGCATCCCATTGGTCAGCCATCGCATCGAGGTACCAGGAGTAACTGTAAATAAGCCCGTTTACAGAATGATCAATACAATTGTCCCATTTTGTTTTATCAATTTCAGAGTGTGGTATGTAGTTGATTTGCTGCATCAGAAAGGCATGCGCCTGTCAAGTTTTTTCAGACTGAGGTTTTGAATATCGATACTGAAAGCAATGTTCTTTAAAAACGTTTTCGGTAATGGTTGATTCAAAATAATCCCTGTACACTTTACTGTATAACAGCGGAACATAAACAGTAATTGTATTTTTCAGGAATGACATCTGCAAGCCTGCATCATATAAAACCCTGCCCGTATTTGCATTTGCTTTCCACGCATCGGCATAAGTGCCGATGTCAACATATACTTTCAGTGGAATTTTTATCGGAAAAACTTTCAGGATATTTATCTGATCGGGAATATCAGTAACGAAATTCATCGCCATTAGCCAGTCATCTGTTTTGCCAATCTTGGCTGCCAGCAGATCTGTGCGAACTTTAAAACCGCCATCTCTCATCATGATCTGCTGACTTGCAAAACCTTCAAATTCATTGCGGCCAATAAAGTAATTGCTGTAAGTATAATCTTCATAGCCTTTTGGTCCTGACATGTTTAAATGATAAGGATCGGTATTGAATTGTTTACTGATGGTTTTGGAACCGAGGTAAATAAACTTTGCCCGCAAAAATGCGGATATCAGCCCCAGCGAAGCATTATAGTTGAAGTAATAATTTCCCGTTACTGCAAGGCGAATAAATTCTTTGCCCTGTTCTGCCACCAATTCAGCTTTGTACGGATACAGAGCCCTTGTATTCTGCACAACATAACGTAACTGGTTAATGTAACGGTTTGTTTGAATCGTTTTTACTTCTGTAAACCGGTTGCCATTGGGAAACGTATCGCTTCTGAAACGTAACTCATCTTCGTTCAGGAAAAATGTTTTCCATTGAAAGAAACGTTCTCTTGTGCTTCTGGGTTCTTTTCTGCCAGCACAAATTTCAATGATGGTGATATTTTTCTGAAGCCCGTAACGTATTTGTTATTCGCAGTATCAATAAAATCGCCTGTGTTAAATTTCAGTCCATTCAATGCAACTGTAATCCGTTGAAATGTTTTCTTCGGATAGAATGTATAACCCAACCGTGCAATGCCATTCAGCTGTTTACTTTTGTAGCATACATCGGCGCAACAATGAATTGAAAAGGAGTGGCGGGTAATGTAAAATTATGGATTGCTCCGCCAATCATTAACCCGTCGTACAGATTATTACCGATAACAGGAGAGAGTATTACAACATTTTCAGTAGCGGTATTCACCCAAACAATTGGAGCAAATTTCATTTTTTCTTTCCTTCCAGGTTTTAACGGGCCTTTCTTATCCAATAAAGAAAAAACGTAATCAAGATTTCTTCCTGTTTATTGTTCCACTGATGTTTTTAAATCAAGCGGATAAGGATGTTTCAGTTTCCATTGCTGAAAGTAGTTTTGCATGGCTGCATCAATTGCGCTGCGTCCAAGCTGTTCTTCCAGTAACTGCATAAAGTTTGCACCTTTTTCATATGCAATAAGGCCGTAGTTGGCTTCTGTTAAACTGTCGCTTGTTGTGCTGAGCGGCTGATCTTTTTCTCCATCGTTCAAATGTGTGCAGGAAGAAGTTGTCGTCAAAATTTAAATCAAATAATTTCTTTTTTTAGGTGTTGTGCGATACCTGCTTTCTTCTTTATCAAAACGCTTGTCGTAATAGGAGTTAATGCCTTCATCAAACCAAGGATACTGCTGTTCATTATTTGCAAGCATACCCTGTAGCCAGTTGTGACCCACTTCATGCTGAATAACACTTTCCAGATCTTTCTCTGTTTTCATTGAAGTGATAGCGGTAATACAGGGATATTCCATGCCACCTTCAAACCCCATCTTTGCTTCAACAGCTGCAACTGTATTGTAAGGATATTCACCAATGGTTTTACTTCTGTAAAGAACTGCATCCTTCACCATTCGTATGCTGTTCTCCCAAACAGGACCACTGTTAAAGCTGAATGCAGTATAAATATTAATAACTCTCCCGGATGCAAGTTTGAGTGTATCATGTTTCAACATGTATTTTTGTCTGCAAACCATGCGAAATCATGAATATTATTTTGCTTATAAATAAGCGTTTTTAGTTCATTGTCATTTGGCTTTGGTGAAAAGCTTAAGATTTATTGACAGTTGCAGGTTTTTTTAATTTGACTGGTTTCCTTTTTTGGGAAGGCCGAATTTTTAAATCTCTTTCGTACAAATCAGATTTGTTGTCAAGAAATTTAATTTCTTCTTCATTCTGTAAATCACCGCTGCTGAGTACCACATAAGTTTTGGAAGAGTTACTTTTTCACTTCATAGTTTCCGAAATCACTGTAAAATTCTCCCTGGTCGAGATAAGGCAATGGATGCCATCCTTTCCAATCATACACTGCAGGCTTGGGATACCATTGTGTTATTTGATACGATTGACCCACATGACCGCCCCTTGAAAAATTCTTTGGCAACTGTACATGAAAGGGAGTGGTAATTTCAATGGAAGCTCCCGGCGCCAATGGCTGAGGCAGTAATACTTTAATGATATCAATGTGCTGCGGATGATCTTCTGTTTTTGCAAGAACAGAGTTTACACGAAAGTCTAAACGATTAATATAACCACGATCTTCTTTGTTGGAGAAATAGAAATCGGTGCGGCCGTTTTCCAGTAACTGATCACTGAAAGCTGTTTTATCAGTACGGAAGGCATTCGGCCATACATGAAACCAGATGAAAGTTAAGGTATCAGGAGAACGGTTGATGTACTCTATTTTTTCAAAACCATCGAGTGTATGCTCTGCATCATTGAGTGTAACCTCTATTTTAAAATTGACCTGCTGCTGCCAGTACGGCTGCTGTGCAAGCGTAATGGATGATACAAACAAAAACAGGAGAGCTATGAAATATTTCACTCAGTTGGTTTTATCAAAAATAATGTGTTCTTTCGGTTGCACCTATAATTTCCCCTTTCGTTTTAGTAAAGCAAAAAAATCATCGAGTTCTTTACTACTTGTTAATTCAAGACTATTTTCAAAGTCTTCAGGATAAGGATGGCGGAATTTCCATTCATTGTAATATGCATGGATCCCATTGTCGAATACATCCCTGCCCAAACTCTGCTCAAGCACATAGGCCCAGATGGCTGTTTTGAGATAAATCACCATTCCGTATTCATCCTTATTTTTAAATTTTTCTGAAGCCGTTTCAATGGCTTCTTCCATTGGGATTTCATTGAGTGCATTGTATATGATTCCCTGGAATTCAGCCGGACCTTTCTGTTTCAGATCAGCAGGAAGAGATTTGCCAAAAATAGAATTGCTCCTGTATTTTTCTGCTTCATAACGAAATTGGAAAAAAGTATTCAACCCTTCATCCATCCATGCATGCTCTCGTTCATTGCTGCCGAGAATTCCATAAAACCAGTTATGACCCACTTCATGTGTAATTACTGCATCGAGTGTTTCAGGGTCTGCATCCGGACTTGTGATTAAGGTAATCATGGGATATTCCATACCACCGCTTGATACATTACCCGGACCTTCCACTGCATTTACAACGGGGTAGGGATACTCGCCAATCCAGTTTGAATAGGTTCTTACCGCATCTTCCACATAGTCTACACTCTTACTCCATCCTGTATTGTCTTTTTTGAAAAGAAGGTAAATGCATCAATCACTTTTCCTGATGCTAATTGTAATGTATCGTACTGAATAAGAAAATCATTGTCGGTAAACCAGGCAAAGTCATGTACTTTTCTGCTTTGTACTGCAGTGTTTTTTGTTACAGCTGTTGTATTGGGTTGATAAGCGATAAAATTTTCTGTTCTGTTCTTATTCAACGCACCGCTTTCTTTATACTTTTCAGTTCCTCTTCATTTTGTAAGCTACCTGTTGCCCCAACAATATAATTTGATGGAACAGTAATGTTCACTGTAAATGTTCCGAATTCACTGTAATACTCTCCCATGTTTAAATAAGGAATGGGATGCCAGCCTTTTCTGTCGTACACGGCTGGTTTGGGATACCATTGGCAAACAGCAAAGGCATCATCAATAAAACCACTTCTTGAAAAGTAGGTTGGGAACTTTACATGAAAAGGTGTGCTGATGGTTATTTTAGCACCGGGCAATAATGGTTTGGGCAGAATGAGTTTTACAATATCAATATTCTCCGGGTGTTCTTCAACAGCGATTGCTTCATTATTTACTTTAAGCAAGACCGTCAATATAACCCTTTACTGATTTTTAAATTTGCTCAATCCCTGTTTGTCCCCTTCTTTATACTGATTGTATAAAGCTGTTTTATCATTCTTATATGCATTTGGCCAAAGATGGAAACCAGATGAAAGTAAGTGTATCAGGTGAATGATTAATGTGTTCCATCTCCTCAAAAGCTGAAAGAGCTTTCTCCGTTGTGTTCAACGATACATCAATTTTGTAATGAACTTCCTGTTGCCAGTAGGTTTGCTGGGCTGAAATTGAAAAGCAGATCATCAATGCAGCTAAGAGAGCAAGCGGTTTCATATGTGCTGAAATTTAATTTTCGGGTTGTGTACAGAACCTAAGGTCATCTTCCTTTTCCTAAAAAATCAAACGGATGGTATGGATGATGATCTTGATATCAAGTGCCAGTGAAATATTTTCAATATACAGCAGATCGTATTTACTGCGTTCCACCATTTCATCCACTGTTTCTGCATATCCAAACTTCACCATGCCCCATGATGTGAGACCGGGTTTTACTTTCAGCAGAAAACGATAGTAGGAGCTTTCTCAACAATCCTGATCAATATAAAATCTGCGTTCGGGTCTCGGACCTACCAGGCTCATTTCACCTTTTAATATGTTCCAGAATTGCGGCAGTTCATCGAGCCTCCATTTACGCATTGTTTTGCCCCATGCGGTAATGCGCTGATCGGTTTCAGATGAAAGTGCTGGACCATCTTTCTCTGCATCAGTGATCATTGACCTGAATTTATGGATGGAGAATTTTTTCCCTTTCAATCCAATCCGTTCCTGTGAATAAAAAACAGAACCATTAGATGAAAGTTTTACCCTGATGGCTGCAAACACAAGCAAAGGAGATAAGATGATGAGTGAAATCAAAGAGACAATAATGTCAATGAGCCGTTTAATATTCTGCTGCCACTCGCTCATCATGTCGGTATGCAGATCAATGAGTACAGCGCCCAGTACATTGCTTGTTCTTACTGAACCTGAAAGAATATCAATGGTGTTGGGTAAAAGTTTAATGGTAATATCATGCTCACTCAACAAACTCAGTGATTGTTCCATCGACTGACGTTCCTTTTCTTCGGTAGCAATGATTACCTGTTCAATTTTATGCTCATGAATGATCCGTGCAAGATCTTTTAACGAACCAAGCGGAGTAAGATATTTACTTAACCCATTTGTGGATGTTCCGTCGGGATATAAGAAACCGGTAAAACAAAAGCCCAGTGTTTCGCTTGAACCTTTTATATCCTTATAGAGCTTGATTGCATTTTTATTGGCGCCAATGATGAGTGTGTTAATCTGCACAATTCCTTTCAGTAACTGACGCTTGATCATGTTTAGAACAAGCCAGCGAAACAGCCAGGTAAAACCAAACTGTAATCCAAACAGCAATAAGCTTTCTTTATAGTAGAATGTATACGCAATGATCCTGTCATCGAGAAGAATGGCAAAGAAAATAATGAGTGTACCTAAAATGCAGCTGAAGAACGTGAGTGTTAGCTCCTGTAATCTTGATTTACTGTAGAGATTTTTATAACTTCCAAAGAGGTGATAAAGTGTAAGCCAGCAAAGCGGTATAAAAATAATTCCATAAAAAAGTGGCGTCGAATGGCTGATCAAAAATGGATGCAGCTTCGCCAGCAATACTCTGCGTAACAGGTAAAATAAGCCCCATGCAAATGTTGCAGCCAGCCAGTCGGCCATTACATACCACCAATATGTATACGGGGCGATGAGGTCATTCAGTTAAGCTAAAGCAGTACGTTGTATTTTCTGAAGTATCTGGTGGGCAACTTCCATTGCACGTAATCCATCCACTTCACTTACAGGTACAGGTTTATTATTTACTATGGCATCTCTGAATTGTTCCAGTTCCATTTAATGGCATTTACTTCAATCACCGGAGGGTTTGAAATAGCGATGGTTTTTTCCCATCCTGGTATCAATGTCAAAGGAAAATTCTTCTTTGTCGTCGTTTGTTTTCATTTTGATGATCTCGGCCTTCTTTTCGGGAAATCAATACCAATATAAGCATCTCTCTGGAAGAGCCTGATCTTACGCATTTTTTTCATACTGATACGGCTGCTGGTAAGATTGGCCACACAACCATTGTCGAATTCAATACGAACGTTGGCAATATCAGGTGTATCGGTCATTACCGCCACACCATTAGCGTATACATTTTTTACATCGCTCTTTACCAAACTTAAAATAATGTCAATATCATGAATCATTAAATCAAGTATTACACTTACTTCTGTTCCCCGTGGATTGAACTGTGATAAACGATGCACTTCAATAAACATCGGATTCAGTTCGAGATCCTTTACCGCAAGGAAGGCAGGATTAAAACGCTCCACATGACCCACCTGCAGTTTTACATTCGCTTCCCTAACCAGCTTTACCAGTTCATTGGCTTCTTCCATTGTGTTGCACATGGGCTTTTCCACAAATACATGTTTACCGAGGCGTACAGCCATCTGGCAGAGATGAAAATGATCGGGAGTGGGGGCAACAATATCGGCTGCATCGCAGAAAGCCATTAATTCTTCGGGGTTGATAAAACGTTTGAGCTGATATTTTTCTGCCACCGTTTTTGCAATACAGTCGCTGGGATCGTAAAAGCCAACCAGTTCAACGCCTTCTATTTCTTTCCAGTTATTGAGGGTGAAATTTTCCAAGGGTGGCCTGCGCCAAACACTGCTATTTTGAGCATTCAGATTTGATTAAGTGCCGCAAATATAACCAAGCTTTGTGTGGCGATGCAAAATGAAAAGATTTTGGCTGGAAAATGAGAAAACTTTTTTCCAAACCTGCAAACCCCCCTATCTTTGCCGTCCCAAAAATGGATGAGAATCGGCTTGCTGATTCAAAACACAGGAGTAGGGGTAGTTGGATCGGTAGTTCAGTTGGTTAGAATGCCGCCCTGTCACGGCGGAGGTCGCGGGTTCGAGTCCCGTCCGGTCCGCTTTTAAAAAGTCTAAAGGCTTGTAAATCAATGATTTGCAAGCCTTTTTTCATATCGGGGTAAACATAGGGTAAACAATTCAAAATATGTCTGTAAAAGCATACAAACCCTTTGCAGATTGCTTCGCTAAAAAATTCAACTGCTGATATTTTGAAAGATTGGAACAATAGTATTCATCCAATGCTTTTGCATAGCCTTCTGTTATTAGTATTTCATTCAAGCAACTTCCATCAGGCAAAATGATGTATGCTAATTGCCGCTTGTAAAAATCAAAAAATACTTCTCTTCAGTTATCAAAGTAATGTTTGTACCGGGTGGTGCAATCGTTAAAACAAAGTCTGTTGATTTGCCGCCTAATTGAATTAAAAATTCACCTGCTACCCTGGCTTTCTTTTCATCTTCAAATCAGCTTTCTATTTCTTTTATTCTCTGGTGCATCAAGGCCGTATAAACGAATTTCTTTTTCATCTTTTGAAAAGATGTTTTGTACCATAAAACTGTCCCCATCTAAAACCCTGGTGATTTTACAATGAGTTTCTATTAAATATGGTGCGATAGCATCAAATTGCATTGCTTTACCTATTGATAGTCAAATACTTATAACGAAGTTAGATTTATTTTTGTACTGTAAAATTTTTCATTTTTAAACAACTAAATTTTTATAATTATGGCAAGGCAAACAGGCTTAGTAAAATACAACGGCACTATGGGTGGTGTTCGTCATTTCAAAATCAAAGGGCTTGCTGGTGACTTTGCAGGCATGGCCGGTGGGCCATCTGCGGAGCAGATAAACAACGACCCGGCGTTTATTAGAACCCGTGAAAACATGAATGAATTTGGTGGCTCTGCTGCTGCCGCAAAATCCGTAAAGGGTTGCACTTTCCCAAATCATCAAACAGTTTTCAGACCCTCGTTTAACTGGCCGTCTTACGGCTATTATGAAACAAATAAATCTGGAAGACCAAGCAAACAAGAGGTAAAAGGGCTATTGAAATTTCAACACAACGCCAGTATTTGGAAGGCTTGGAGTTTGATGCAAATTTGAGTTTATCGGGTTTGTTCAATGCTCCTATTCACTTTCAAATACAGTTGCCCGTGATAGTGCAACATTTACTATTCCAGCTTTCAACCCTGCCAACCTTGTAAATGCTCCGGCAGGTGCAACACACTTCCGTTTGGTAAATGCGATTGCAGTCGTTTCCGATTGGGTTTATAATGAGACTACCGGAAATTATGAACCAACTGATATTGCATTGAATGAGCTTGCAGACGTTCAGTATTCAGTTTATCTTGATTTAAACGCAGTAACTGCTGCAACAACCGTAACCACTACATTGCCAGGCTCACCAACAATGACCGCAACAGTAAGCGTTTTAAATTGCGTAGGCATCGAATTTTATCAGCAAGTAGGTTCAACCTATTACCTCTTTGCTTCCAGGTAATGCTTTAAGGGTTGATGAAGTTTTCTAAATATTTTCCACTGCAAAAAATGCCCTTACCGTAAAGGTGGGGCTTTTTTTGCCTTATCCCCTCGCTGCATCCTCTGCAATCATGCAGCAATCATCGCTAAATTTCACTGTAATTCGTTGCTTTGCTTTGCATTTTTCCAAAATGGTGCAATCATATACGGCTCATATCGGAAATATGTAGGAAATAAATTGCTGTCAAGCAGTGTTTCAAATCTGTGTAAAGGTCAAATAAAGGCTTTACAGGGTTGGAACCCTGTAAGCTGGTAACTTACCATCAAAGAAAAAAGCACTACCCCTAAAGGAGGTAATGCTGAAAAACTGACCGACTGGAATGAACACCAAAGACCACCGCAAGGCATTATAAACCTTGATACCGGGCGAAGGGACGCAATTGAAAAAGCCCTGGCGACGACCGCTGAACGCAAGAGGCGAAACAGGAACAAACTGGCGGAAAGAGTGACCTACTGAAAGGACAAATGCCTGATAAACTCCTGCTGAAATACGTAGATGCTTGTGCATAAGTATAAATTTTATATACCTCTCTCAGCAAGGCGGATAAAAAACCAAAAGGAAACGGAATAAAAGATGGCTTTGTGTTGGGGCTGTGTTTATGCCGTAGTTCTTTTGTTTTTGTTGTTTGTGCGGTTGCCCGCCTTGCTACTTTTGCGTATAAAAATTTATACTTACACAACTGCGTATTTCAAAAGGGCTGCATTAGTTTTGCTTTTCAGGTAGCGGTATATCGTTGCTCTTTTCACATCTTTAATGAGTGCCAAATTTTGCATCTGCTTTTCTTTTTGTTCCAATAGTTTTATTTGGTTTATGGTTTTTGTGTAGGCAGTATGTTGTTTGCTTACATGCTCTGCCTGTGTTGCAACTTCCTTTTTAAATTCATCAATGCGGATAAATGGGATAACCGAACCTGTTAGTAATTGGTGGAAATGTTTTGCCTTCCATAAACCGAACAGCAACCAGAAATAAAAGTTCTTTTCATCCTAATTTTTGCAGATACACACATAGGAATTTGGGCAAGGTTTATCAAGCGGCTTCCCACTATTTAAACCCTTGCAAAGAATGTAAAATTCAAATTGTGTGCTTTGATTTTTTACGCTGAATGTTTGAAACTTTGGACTGTGCATAGTATGAGAATTTAATTATTGCTCCGCTACGCTCCGCCTATACAAAACCCAAAAGAAAAAAGAAAAAAAACCGAAAAAAAAAAGAAAAAAGAAAGCAATTTTATCAGGTGGCGTGGCTAAAAAAACAAGGAGGAACGGAATAAATGATGGCCTTGTGCGGTGGGGCTGTGTTTATGCCGTAGTTCCTTGTTTTTTTTAAAGCATGGGGCTGTGCCAGCCAACTAACTTTGCTGCATTTTTTTATTTGTATGTCAAACGGAATTTTAAAAAAGAGAAAGGGATTTATGTTTTTCCTGACTTACCTAAAATCTCTTTTTGATGTTGCTTAACTGCCTTACTGTTTTTAGATAACATGGCTACTTCAACATCAATTATCAAAGAATCATTGTAATGAATCCTTGCCTGTTTCTGCATTTGGATATTGACAATATCAATATTGGATTGTTCTATAAAACGGATGCCCGAAACGGGCTTTCGTTTATTCTTTAACCATATAGTTATCCGATAGAAAGGCATTGCTAATATTATTAGTAAAGGTAGGATTGCAATACTTAAATGGAAAAATCATTTAGTTATGAAAAGTACTGTTGTATTTGTGTGCTGGGTGGGGTAATATGCCGCAGAAAAAAATAAAGCATACAACTGCTCTTGTGCGGATGGTAAAAGCAAATGCAATGACTGAACGCAATGGAGCAAATGTATAGGGTAGCTTGTAGTGGCATGAGCAATCCCGAATGTGTAAGGGTTATGTGTGCAGGCTATCGGGATGCCAGGACACGAAAAGCCTGTGTGCAGGTTTGTGGAATGAAGGGAAGGAATTGCTTTTGCTGTGCGGTGCTGAGGTTGGTGAAATGAACGCAATGAACGGGTGTAGCGGAATGCAGTGAAACGGAATGTAGGAACAAGTGAATGAAGAGAATGAACCTACCGCAAGCACATGGCAAACAAATAGATACATGCTTTATTTTTTACTGCACCATTGAAGGGGAGGTTGGGGTGTGTGGGGTTTTCAGGGTGGGTGCGATGGCTAAAGGAACGGCTTAGCACATAAAGCAATTACATGGGTTTTGTGTGTGAGCATTGCTTTATGGGGATGTGGTGTTGGCTACTTAACATAATGGCGTATTATATGGTCTTTTGTGTTGGCATGTCTTGCATAAGCGTAGGAAAAAGCATATAATGCCGCATTATGTTTAAGTATGCTTCCGGCATTTTATACTGGCATAAGGGCTGCGAAGGGGCTTTGGGGCAGCCCGTCTTTTTTTGGATATGCCGTGTGTTGGCTTGGCTCTTTGACTATGTAACGAAGTGGAATAGGCAATGTGCCAAATGGCTTTGCTGCATAGCCACAAAAAGTATGACAGTTAAAAATGACGGCAACACCACAAGTGCAGTGAAGCGTTGGGTTTGTGATATGAGCTACTGCACAAGCCGTTCCTGTGTTGGCTGGGTAGGGTGCAAAATAGATTCGTGGCTTTGCCCACACCGCTTCCTGCGTTAGGGATTGAAGTGGAAATCCTTTTTGTTTCAAAAGATTGT